>JARLGK010000040.1 GCA_031296075.1 Candidatus Acidiferrales bacterium | reverse complement strand
GGTTTCACGCCTCGGCCGTGTTCTATACGCTGGCGATCGAGCTCGTCCTCGTCCTGATGCTCTTTCTTCCGCGGCGTTTTCGCATCGCTCTTTTCTGCATCGTCACACCGTTCGAAATCTCCATCATTCTCACCGCCAACTATGCTTTCCTGAACTACCTAGTCCTCTTTCTCGGAGTTCTGTTGCTGGACGATCGCATCATCGAATGGACCGTCCCGCTCCGCATTCGAGCTTTGATCGACCGCAATCCGGCGCCAGCCTCAGCCGTGGAATCGCAACCGCTGAGTGCGCGGACGCAGTGGCGCGCGCGGCTTGCGCCCGCCCGCATGACCATCGCCGGAATCTGTCTGGGTTTGATTCTCTATTCCACTGGGGCGCAGCTCATCTGGAAAGTTTTTCCCAGCGTTCCATTGCCGGAAAAGCCGGTTGAGATGCTCGCGCCCTTCCGCATCGCCGAGCGCTACGGGCTTTTTGAGTCCATGACTCACCAGCGCTACGAAATCGAATTCCAGGGCTCGCCCGACGGAATCACATGGACTCCGTATCCCTTCCGCTACAAGCCGCAGGACGTTCGCCGACCGCCCGGAATCTACGCGCCCTACCAGCCGCGTTTCGAATGGAACCTGTGGTTCGCGTCGCTGGGGAACTGGCGCCAGTACCGCTTCGTGCTCTTCACCGAAGAGCGGCTAATTCTGAACGAGCCCGACGTGCTCTCGCTATTCGCCGCAAATCCGTTCGCGGGCGCCGCGCCGCCGAAGCAGGTCCGCGCGGTCATTTACCAATACTGGTTCACGGATCTGAAGACGAAGCGCGAACAGGGAACCTGGTGGCGGCGCGAGTTGCTTGGCAATTACGCGCCGGTGCTCGAGCGCGAGCAGGACGGCAAAATCGTCCTCCTCGATTTCGACACCGTCGAAACGCCGCCCCAGTGAGTTGGTTTTGTCCCGTAGGGGCGTACTCCGCCGCAGCGGACAACCCCCCGTGCCGATGCTGGGCACCTTGCTGCCTATCTAGCGGTGGTGTTGTATGAGCATCCGCCGCGGCGGATGCCCGGCGCAAATTCTTGGCGACATGCTGCCCATCGACACGAACCGAGGACCGAGACGTTTTCGTAGGGGAGCTGCTTGCCTGCCGCGCCGATTTCTGGCGGGCTGCGCCCTCTTCCTTTGCTACTCACCCGCAATTCCGTTAGCCTATTCGGGAACCAATTGGAACACTCATGAGACGCCAGCACACCACCGAAGAAAAAGAACCGCACGCCCCCGAAGTCTCCGCCGGAGATGTAATCGCCTATCTCTCCAAGCTGCCGCAACCGACCAGCATCCGCCAGATCGCGCACGGCATGGAACTGAAGCACAGCGGCCGGCGTTTTCTTCCGCGCGTGATCCAGCAGCTGAAGCGCCGCGGCGATATCGAGGAAGTTTACGGCGGCCGTTTCCGCCTCGCTGAACAGAAGCCCGCGCCAAATCCAACGTCTCGCCGCGCCGCGCGCGCCGCCGAAACCGCAGCTGCAAGCTCCGGCGCGCCCGCGGCCGGATCGCCGCCCAAGCGATCCCGCGATCCGAATCTGATCGCCGGCCGTATCGTCGCGCACCGCGATGGTTACGGCTTCCTCGTTCCGGACCATCCGATTCCGCGAGTGGATGGCGATCTTTTCATCGGTCGCGACAATCTGGGCGACGCGATGAATGGCGATCACGTCCTCGCGCGCATCGAGCGGCGCCGCGCCGATGGCCGCGCGGAAGGCCGCGTGGTGCAAATCGTCGAGCGCGAACATCTGAGTATCGTTGGCCTGTTTCGCTACGGTCCGCACGGAAATAATGTTCTGCCCTACGACACGCGCATCCCCCACGAGGTTTCGATCCCTCCGGGCGACGAGCTGACCCCCGAATTGCGCCAGAAGCTGGGCGCGGCTCCCAGAGGCGGACCGATCACGACCGGTCGCGCGCGGCTTCCGGAGCTCGATGGCGCGGTCGTCAACGTGGAAATCACGCGCTATCCCAAGGGCGGGCTCGCGCCCACGGGACGCGTTGTCGAAATCCTCGGCCGCCCGGGCGAAATCGGCGTGGACGTCGAAATCATTATCCGCAAGCATCACCTGCCGTACGTTTTCGATTCCGAAGTGCTCGTCCAGGCGCGCGCCACGCAGCAACAAGTGGCGGAAACGGACCTGCGCGGGCGCCGCGATTTCCGCGATCTTCCCATCGTGACCATTGACGGAGAAACCGCGCGGGATTTCGACGACGCCGTGTACGTCCGGCCTCTGCCAAATGGCCACTTCGAGTTGCAAGTGCACATCGCGGACGTCGCGCACTACGTCGGGCGCGAGTCCGCGCTCGATCGCGAAGCGCGCTTGCGTGGCACCTCCGTCTATTTCCCGAACCGCGCGGTGCCTATGCTTCCGGAAGAGCTTTCCAACGGCATCTGTTCCCTGAATCCCCAGGTGGACCGCTTGGTGATGAGCGCGATCATGGAAATGGACGCGACCGGCAAGATGGTCGGCGCGGATTTCGCCTCCGGCGTCATTCGCTCCGCGGAGCGAATGACTTACACGAACGTCAACAAGGTGCTCGAGGGCGATCCGGAAATGAATCGCCGCTACGCGACACTGGTGGACGAATTCCGCCGCATGAAGGAGCTGGCGCTGCTTCTCAATCGGCGGCGCCACGACCGCGGCTCGATTGATTTCGATCTCCCGGAACCGATCATCGAATTCGACGAATCCGGACGCATGCAAAGCATCGTCCGCAGCGAGCGCAATATCGCGCACCGCCTGATCGAGGAATTCATGCTCGCGGCCAACGAAGCCGTCGCGCAATATCTCGACCAGCGCGGCATCGCTTCGCTTCATCGCGTTCACGAAAAACCCGATCCGAAACGCGTGCTCGAATTCGAGGAGCTCGCGCAGGCATTCGGCTACTCGCTCGGCGTGGACGATCTCGCCGAGCGCCGCATCGCCGTGCGGCACGGTTTCGTGCGCCCCCAGGCGCGGGGCGGCGGCCATGGGCCCGGCCGCGGACGCATGCGTCCCATGAGCGTCACGCTGCCCGCCGCGGATGAAGTCGACATCCGCCCCCAGCACTACCAGCGGCTGACGGAGAAGATCGCCGGAAAGCCGGAGGAACGTATCCTTTCCTACCTGATGCTGCGGTCGCTCAAGCAGGCTCGTTACACGGGCGATCTGCTCGGCCATTTCGCGCTGGCGACGAAGGAGTACACGCATTTCACTTCGCCCATTCGCCGCTACCCGGACCTGATCGTTCATCGCGCGCTGAAATGGGCGCTCGAAAATCCCGGCGTCGCGCCGGTGCGCGCGCCGAATCCGAACGCGCGACCCGGCAAGGAAGAGACCGTCGCCATGCTGGGTCCTTATCGCCGCGTCGAGCTCGCTGCCACTGCGTCCGAAAGTTCGGAAGCGGAGCGCCGCGCCGAAGCCGCCGAGCGCGAGCTGATGGAATGGAAGACGGCGCAATTCATGGAAAGCCATCTCGGCGAGGAGTACGGCGCGTTGATCATTTCCGTCCAGAAGTTCGGTTTCTTCGTCGAACTGACCGAGATTTTCGTCGAAGGGCTGGTGAGCATCGATCGTCTTGAGGAATCAACCGGGCAGAGATGCGTGTTTCGCGAGCGCGATCACAGGATCGTAACGGAGCCGCATCGCGGCACGCGCGGCGGCTCGTCCGCGAAGACGATTTTCAGGCTGGGCGATCGCGTGCGAGTGCGCGCCGAACGAATCGATCCTTTCCGGCATCGCGTCGAATTTTCACTGATTTGAGTCATCGATCGGATTTGGAGGAGCCGCGGATGAAACCGACGGTTGGGTTGATCGGGCTGGGGCTGATGGGTGGGCCGATGGGGAGAAATCTGCTGCGCGCGGGATTCCCTCTCGTCGTGTGGAATCGCACGAAGGCGAAAGCGGATGAACTGGTTCGCGAGGGCGCGAAGCTGGCGGCCGATCCGCGCGGAGTGGCCGAACAGGCGGATGTGCTGATCACCATCGTCAGCGATCCCGCCGCTCTCGAAGAAGTTTTGTTCGGTGCGAAGGATGCGGGGAAAAGTTCCGGTGCGCTCGACGGACTGCGTCGCGGAAGCACGCTGATCGAATCGAGCACCGTGTCGCCGGAGCTTGCCCGCCGCGTGGCGGCTGCGTGCGCCGAGCGCGGCGTGGATTTTCTCGACGCGCCGGTCACGGGCGGCACGTGGGGCGCGCAAAAGGGCGAGCTGGTTTTCATGATTGGCGGCAAGGCGGAAGTGCTCGAACGCGTGAAGCCGGTGCTCGAAGCGGTCGGCAAGAAATTCCTGCTGCTCGGTCCGAACGGAGCGGGACAAACGGTGAAGCTCGGAATGAATCTGCTGCTCGCGCTGCAGGTGGATGCTTTCGCGGAAGCGCTCGCGCTGGTCACGTCGGCGGGAGTGCCGGCCGAAAAACTGATGGAGGTGCTGCAATCGAGCATGGCCCGCTCCGGCGTGCTCGACGTGAAAGCGCCGATGATGGTGAAAGGCGAATTTCCCGCCAGCTTTCCGCTGCGCCTGATGCACAAGGACGTGCGCCTCGCGCTCGAACTCGCCCGTGACAAGGGCGTGACACTGCCCTGCGGCGCGGCCGCGTATGCTACTTACTCCTCGGTGCTGAACGCTTCGAAAGATGATCCGGATTTTTCCGCCGTCGCTAGGTTTTGGAAGCGATGAGCAGGGACGAGGGCGAGGGTTGAGGAGCGAGTTTTTAGGAATGGAAACGGCGCCGCGAGACCCCTCGTTTTGTGTCGATTAGGATGCATGGCCGCGCTTTATTTTCAGTGAGTTAGAGGCGTTTCTAATCGCCGCAGTGTTGATTAGAAAGCAGCGGTTAGGGGATAGGGTTTAGGGGCGAGGTTCTCGGAAAAGTCGACACTTCTTGAGTCTATTCCGCCGGTGCTGACCCTCGAAAAGTTGTGACACTTGGTGGTGGCGCCGATCCTTTGTTTTGAGTGCGTTAGCTCGGAATTTACTCGGCACCTTGTGTCGAGTAAATTCGCGCACGCAAGCCACGAAAACGGCGGTAACGCCACGGCAGGGCCGAGACACGCACATGCTGCGAGAGAGTCAGCGCAAAGGTAAGCGTACTGCGCCGTCGATTTATGTCGGAGCTGAAGCTCCGACCCCCTAAGGCCGAACTGCATATTCGGTTGTCAAAGAGCATCTCGCCCTCGCCAGGAGAGCGGCGACTTCCAACTTCGTTTGTAACTTTCAATTTCAGTTGTGAACTACCGGAGCAGGCTAGCACGAGGAGTTTTTCGGCGCACCCGGCCGAAGGGACAAAAGAAGTACAAGAACTAGTACCCTGTACGTTTTGGTGGTTTGAATCTGATGACGCGCCGCAGCGTTCGACAAATCCGGAAAGGCCCCACCCTTACAAATCAAAGGGTGGGGTACCCGCTGGCGTGGAATGAACTCCGCGAGCAGCTCGGTGAATCGTGTTCGTCGGCTACCGGGAGATTGACTCGGAACTCTGGATTGAGAGGACGGGCCGCAAGCCGTGGAGCATTCGATGAAGTGGAGCCGCCGACCCTTACAAATCAATGGGGGATTGGATAAGTTGTGCAGCGGACGGAGCAATCGGAGCTGAAGGCAAAGTGAAATCGAGAGACGACTCATTCGGCGACGGGACGGCGGGGCACCCGCGAGCGACGGCTATACGCGCGGATCTTTTTCGCGCGTGGTTGTGACAGCCTTCACGATTCCAAGGCCCGCGAGGACGATCGCGCCCACGACGATCCAGTGTGCAGGCATATGCATCAAGAAGGCCCCATAGGCGAGGCCGCCGATTAGAATCGCGAATCCAAGCGCGTAAAGTCCGAACGACATTGTATTTCCTCCGCAGTCCACAGACGGCGACTCTCACCTGAAAATTTGCGTTGCTCGCTGGCGTGGAGACAGTATGCGCGGAGGGGCTTCGGGCGTCTGTTCGATACAGGACACGTGGATCCGCGATCGCCGTTCGATGTGTGGGAACGCCGGTTCGATCGGCTGGGCGACATGCTCGCCGAGCCGGACGAAAAGAAGTAGAAGGCGCAGCGGTCGTTCGTGCGTCCGGAACGGACGCTGGTTGAAATCCACCACCTGCGCGCGAAAACCACCAGCGCAGCGAGGGTTTCCTAGCCGGAGGTACTGGCCCACGCGTCAGAACTGCCTGGGGCTGCGGGAGTTATCCGCCGGGGACGGACGGCTTGGATTGGCATTTGTCCTGCAAGAGTTAGCGTGGATTCGAAGGTCCGGGGCTGGTGCGCCGGAACGAATCCCGCCCTTCCCTGAAGTTCCTCCGGGCGCTTGGTTAAGGGAGCTGACATGAAAGCATCGACCCTCTCGAAAATTTCGTTGGCGTTTGTTGCGTGTGTTGGGCTGGCTTGCGCGCCCGGTGTTGCGTTTGCGCAGCGCGGCGGAGGCGGGCACGGCGGAGGAGGGTCTCACGGAGGCGGTGGTGGTGGAGGATTTCACGGAGGCGGTGGAGGAGTGCGCAGCAACGGATCGTTTGGGCGCGGTGGAGGATCGTTTAGCGGCCCGCGAGGTGGATCGTTTGGAGGACCGGTCGGAGGAGCGCGAGGTGGATCGTTTGGCACGAGGGGCGGAAGCCATGGGATGGGTCCGTCATCGAGCGGGCGATTCGGCGGCAGTTCGGGCGGTCGGAATTTTGGCGCGAGTGCTGGCAGATCAACGGGATCGCACGCTGCGATAGCCGACGGCCGGTGGCATTCATTCGGCGGTCGCGGCAGTAACTCCGCGACCGGGGCATTCGGCGGGGCGCGGTCGGGAGCGGGATCGAATTCAGGACGAGGATTTCAGAGCTTCGGAAACGCGTCGCGAGGCGGAGCGCATTCAGCGGTAGCCGATGGCGCGTGGCATTCTTTTGGCTCCCGCGGCAATGGCGGCGCGGGCGGGACGCTCGGCAGCCGCGGCGGTAATGTCGCCGGCGGGGCGTTTGGCGGAAGCCGCGGAAGTAGCGTCGCGGTAGGATCGGGCGGCGGGTTCCGTTCATTTGGCCGGTCCGGGACGGGTTCCGGCACCGGCTCGAGCGCACGCTCGTTTGGGTCCAGTGCGCGTGGATTTGGTTCGGGCCCAGGATCGAATTTCGCCGGGCGCTCTTCGGGGGTTGCGGGCCACGGCGGCACGGGATTGTCGCTGGGCTCGCGATTCAACAGTGGATCGGCTTTCGGCAATGCGACATTTTCACGAAACGGATTTGGACGCGGCGGCTTCGGCGGCGGATTTAATCGCGGATTCGGCCGCGGGTTCGGGCGTGGATTCGGATGCTGGGGCTGCGGCTTCGGCGGATTTGGATGGGGATTTGGATGGGGACTCGGATTCGGCTGGGGCGGATTGTGGGATCCGTGGTGGGGACCGGGGTGGGGCTTCGGTTGGGGGCCTTCGTACGGATGGTACGACCCGTGGTGGAATTGGCCGCCACCCTACTACACGTATCCCTACCCGATCGATTTCCCGGGGTCTTGGGGCGCGCCATATGACTCGACCCCTAGCAACAACAATTACAACAACAACGACAACAACGGGAACGACGATTCGCTCTACGGGCCGTACTCGAGCAACGGCTACACCAGCACGCACCAGAGCACACCGTTCGCGCTGGGAACTCCGGTTACGGATCCGGTCACCGCAAACGTCGCGATCTCGGCGCCCACGATTCTCGTATATCTGAAGGATGGAACGATGCTGGCGGCGAATGACTACTGGCTCGCGGACGGACAGTTTCACTACACGGTGAAATACGGCGGCGAGAACGTGATCGGAATGGATCAGGTGGACGTGCAGAAGTCGATCGATGAGAACCTGAAGCGCGGCGTGAAATTTACGCTGAAGGCGAGGCCGGCGATGGCGTCAGGTGGCGCGGCGACGCATCCGGTGCCAAGGTCGATGCCGGTCGCGGCGTAGAGAGAGGGCGCAGCAAGCAGCGCCCCTACAACCGAACTGAAAAGCGCGGGTGCTATGAGCGATGCCGGCGGCCGCGCAATTTGGTTGCTAACCTCTGAGGCGGCGTTGGCCGGCTTTGTACGACGCGGCGTACTTGCCACGCACGGCACTCTTCAGCTTAGAAAAATCGTACTCCTGGCGCGGCTCATCGAGTACTTTTCGCTTCTTGGGTTTTTTCTTCATATTGTTTCCGTTACGGTGTTGCATTGGGCGGCAGGATGCGCAGCGGGAGATCGCGCACGGTGCGGAGACCGGCGGTGGCGGCGAGGATGGCCGGAATCGCGTTGACGGCGACTGCGGCGGTGGCGATGTCGCCGTGCGTGCCGCCGGGAATCGTGAGCGTCAGATTCGGCTCGCCGCGCAGTTCGATCGTGTCGGCGGGCTGCTTCGCGCCGACGTACATTTGCAGCTCCATGAAAATTTTGTCTTCGCCCTCCCAAATGCCGCGCGCGATCTGATGAACGCCGGCGACCTGGCCCGAAGCGACTTCGAGGAACTCGGTCTTCACGGTTTCGGTGGCGATGACCGGCTCGATCGTTTCGGTGATCTCGTCGAGCGCAAAGCCGAGGCCGTCGGCGACCATGGCGATCGATTCCGGCAAGCCGTGATGCTTGATGACGTCCGCGGCGACCTGCACGCGAAATTCTTCCGGCGTCATTCCCGCGCCGATTTTTTTCTGCAGTGGCAGGCGGCGCTTCGACGCGTCCACGATTCTCACGGCTTTGGCAAAGTCCACGCGCTGTGCCACGGCGGAAAGCACCAGGACGAGCTTGTCCATCACGAAGCCGGGATTGACGCCCGTGCCGACCAGCGCGACGCCTTCTTCTTTCGCGGCGGCGTCGAGTTTCGCGGAAAGCTCCGGATGCTTGCGAAATGGGTACGCGAGTTCCTCGCAGGTCGAGACGACACAGCAGCCCGCGGAGAGGCACTCGAGGAGTTCGTCCATTACGTTCGGAAGATACGAGGAGGTCGTGTGGACGACTACGTCCACGGGCTTTGACAACGCGCCCGCTGCGGTAGCGGAGACGGTGACGCCCCAGGGCGCGTCCTTTGCGCCGACGACTTCGCCGAGGTCGCGCCCCGCCTTCGCGGGGTCTTTGTCAACGGCGCCGACGATTTCAAGCGAAGCCTTCTGGCGCATCAGGCGAACAATCGAAGCGCCGATGGGACCTACGCCGAACTGGACTACACGAATCTTCTTTCGCACGGGACCATCCTTGGGCGGGAAATAACACTCTAAAGTAGCAGAAAATAGAAAAGAGGAAATGGAAAAGGGAATATGGAAAGGAACGATCGAGGCGGATGGGCGACATGGCGCCAAGAATGTGCGCCTAGCATGACATGTCATGCCCCTACAAAATACCACCTTGGCAACGCGGAGGATATTTCTAGAGGCGGGTGCGGGTGGCGCGGATGTACTCGCGCAGAGTGGAGATGTTGGGGCCGTATGAGCCGACGCGGCCCGCATCCACGGGCAGGCCCAGGATTTCCGCCTGCTCGATGCTCAGACCGGCGTCGTCGAGCTCGGCGAGGCTATAGCCTTCCGCGGGCACGAGGCGGTTGCGGTGAGACCGATCGAGCGGGCGCGGCGGGCGCTGCATGCGCGAGCGCTTCATCACGATATCGAAGAAATCGTCCCAGTCCCGGCGGTTCCACATCGCGGTGTCCTCACTTCCCAGTGCGCCTTATATCACCGAATTGGATGCAGCAAAGGCCCTTTAGGTAGCATCAATTCTGGCACCTCGGCTCGGATTGCCGCCGAGCCGAGAGCGCTCCAAATCCTAACCCCGGGGGCTGTGGAAAGTCGTGCCCCAATCGCGTATGTATCCATTGAGTTATCGCATCTTACGCACAAGGAGCGCGTGCGGAACACGCTCCGAATTAGCTGCTCGAGCCTCAGGGATCAAACCGGTTCGGTTCCAGCGGCTAGCCGGCACGGCTGACGTTCGGCTTCGCTCAGGGTAGAAAGCCGCGACCTACAAAGCTTGTCGGTTGCCCGACGACTCGACAACTACTCCGGGCTGGCCGCGGCTGCTATACTTTGTGCAGACTGCGGCTTCAGGATATGGGCGTGGTGTTACGCGTTTGTTTGAATCGCGAGAAATGAGCATGAGCAACCCGGTCATCGTCGTTCACTATCACGAGCTGTGGCTCAAGGGCCGCAACCGTCGTTTTTTTCTGGGAAAATTGTTCACCGCGCTGCGGCAGAGTTTTCAGGGAATTCCAGTCGAGCGGATAGAGCAGCCGGGCGACCGATTCATCGTCCGCCTGGGCGATGGGGCGCCGCTCGATGAAGCGATCAAGCGCCTGGAGCGAATCCCGGGAGTCGCGTATTACGCCGTGGCACGCCCCGTCGAACGCAACATGGAGGCGTTGTGCGCGGCCGCGTGGGATGAAATCGAGCCGGTGCGATTCGAGGCGTTCGCCGTGCGCGCCAAGCGCAGCGACAAGACGTTTCCACATTCGACGATGGAGATCGAGTCCGTCGTGGGGCGTTCTCTGCTCGACAAACTGCGCGAGCGAGGCCGCGACGTGCACGTGCGCTTGAAGGATCCCGACGTGACCTGTCACATCGAAGTCACGCCGGGGCCGCTGCTGGTCTACGCGCGAAAAATTCCGGGCATGGGAGGCCTGCCGGCAAATACCGCGGGGCGGATGACCTGCCTGCTTTCGGGCGGATATGATTCCGCCGTGGCCGCGTACCATATGATGAAGCGAGGAGCGCACCTGAGCTTCGTGCACTTCTACGGCACGGGCGCGCAGCCGGGAGAGTCGTCACTGCACGTCGCGAGCGGCTTGGCGCGGACGCTGACGCCCTATCAATTTCGGGCCAAGCTTTACCGCGTGCCGTTTGAAGCGATCCAGCGCGAGATCGTCCGCGCGGCGCCGGAAGGCGTTCGCATTCTGCTGTACCGGCGGATGATGCTGCGGATCGCCGAAGCGTTCGCGCGGCGCGACCGCGCGCTCGCGCTCGTTACCGGCGACAGCCTGGGACAGGTGGCGTCGCAAACGCTGCGCAATCTGGTTGCGGTGGACGCGGCTGCGCGGATGCCTGTGTTTCGCCCGCTGATCGGCACGGACAAAATGGAAATTATCGCGACGGCGAAAAAAATCGGGACGTACGAAATTTCGTCGGAGCCTTTCCACGATTGCTGCCCGGTTTTCATGCCGCGCACCCCGGAGCTCTCAGCCCGTCCGCAAGAGCTCGACGAGGCTGAAGCGAATCTTGATGTCGCGTCGCTGATTACGCAGGGTGTCCAGGGCGCGACGCTCGAAAAGTTCGCCTTTACGGGAGGGCGAGTCGAAGCGACCGAACCGAAGTCCGTTTTGCCCGCCGATCAGAGCCACGCGGCGATTGCCTGAGCTCCGGCTTCGCGATTTTCAGAGACCGCTTGACAAGAGGAACTTCAGCGGCTAAAGCCGTTCAACCGTGGAGCGGCTATTGTCGTGGCTGAAGCCGCGACCCACAACGATCCTTCAATTGCCAGGGGAATACTGCGGTTAGCGGTCGCGCCCGTAGCCGCCGCGGTCGCCCCGGTCGCGTCCACCACCGCCACCGCGTCCACCGCCACCACCACCATGGCCGCCGCGCCCGCCACCTCCACCACCGCCGCCACTGTGGCCGCGCCCACCGCCACCGCCTGCACCTTCGCGTTGCGGACGCGCCTCATTCACGACCAGCGCGCGGCCGAGAAATTCCTTTCCATTCAGAGCCGCGATGGCCTTGTCGGCTTCCGCGTCGTCCTTGATCTCCGCGAAGCCAAACCCGCGCGGCTGGCCGGTGAAGCGATCGCGAAGCAGAGAGAGAGAATCGGGTTGCACGCCAGCTTCCGCAAACAGCGCCGCCACTTCCTCTTCGGTAGCCTTGAACGATAGATTACCCACGTACAGTTTCTTCACGTTGGTTCTCCTTGCGCCCCCCCGACTGCAAGCGGGCACCGACTGCGAGGCTGAAGAGGCAGGATCTCGGCCCGCAGGAGACCACCAACGCGACCGGCCCCCCCGGACTTAAGCGAGCACCCCAGCAACAGGCACATCTTGCTGCAACTGTCCGCCGCAGTCAACCATTGCAGCCGGCGGCGGCCCGCGCGGCGGCAGGCGATGCCCGCACAACTGCTGGGCGGGGCGATTGGTGGTAGGATGCGCGCACGTTCGCTTCGGAGGGGATTCATGCGCGGAACGATGATGGATTTTCCGCTGACGCTCGTGCCGATTCTCGAGCGCGCGGGGAAACTTTTCGGCGGGGTCGAGATTGTTTCTCGGCGGCCGGACCGCTCGATCGCGCGCTGCACCTACGGCGACGTATATCGCCGGGCGCGGCGTTTGGCGCGCGGGCTGGAGCTCGCGGGAATCGGCAGGGGCGACCGGGTGGCGACTCTGATGTGGAACCACGCGGCGCACCTGGAATGTTATTTCGGCATTCCGGTGGCGGGCGGAGTGATGCACACACTGAATCTGCGGCTGCATCCGAACGAACTTGTGTTTACCGCGAACCACGCGCGCGACCGCTACCTGATTGTGGACGATGTGCTGCTGCCGGTGTACGAGTCGTTCCGCGGACAGGTGCATTTCGAGCGCGTGTTTGTGGCGCCATTTGGCGGCGCGGCGATCCCCCGGGAGTTCGAGCGCTACGAGGATTTTCTATCGGCGGCGGACGACGATTTCCAGTATCCCGAGATCGAGGAGAACGAGGCCGCGACGGTGTGCTTCACCTCCGGCACGACGGGAAAGGCCAAGGGCGTCGTTTACTCGCATCGAGCGCTGGTGCTGCACAGCATGGCGGAGTGCATTGACGGCACTTTCGGAATCAGCCACGGTGACGTGATCCTCGCGTGCTCCTCGATGTATCACGCCAACGCGTGGGGAATTCCCTACACGGCGGCGATGATGGGGGCGAGGCTGGTGCTTCCGGGGCCGCACCTCGATGCCGAGGGCCTGCTCGACCTGATCGAGCAGGAGGGAGTCACGCTGGCGGTGGGAGTGCCGACGCTGTGGTTCAGCGTGCTGCAGGCGCTGGAGAACAATCCGGGGCGATGGAAAATCAAGCGCCCTCTCCGGATCGTGTCCGGAGGCGCGGCGGTACCCGAGGCGCTGTTTCGCGGGCTCGACCGCTTTGGCATTCACGTTCGCCAGATTTGGGGAATGACGGAAACCGCGCCGATGGCGAGCATGGGCACGATCAAGTCCACGCTGGCGGGATGCTCGGAAGACGAGGAATACAAGATCCGCACGAAGCAAGGACTGCCCGCGCCGTTCGTGGAGATGCGCGTGATGTCAGCCGAAGGCGAAGCGCCGTGGGACGACAAGACGTTTGGAGAGCTGGAAGTGCGCGGGCCATGGGTGGCGGCGAGTTATCTGGACGCGCCGGAAACGGGCGATCGCTGGTCGAAGGATGGCTGGTTCCGCACGGGCGACGTGGCCACGATCGACGTCGAGGGTTACATACGAATCGTGGATCGCAGCAAGGACCTGATCAAATCGGGAGGAGAATGGATCAGCTCGGTGGGCCTGGAAAACGCTCTGATGAGCCATCCGGCGGTGAGCGAGGCCGCGGTGATCGGCATTCCGCACCCGAAGTGGCAGGAGCGGCCGCTGGCGGTTGTGGTCGTGAAAAAAGGCGCCGAGGTGCTGGCGGAAGATCTGCGTGTGTTTCTGGCGGACAAATTCGCGAAGTGGCAATTGCCCGACGCTTTTATTTTCGCGAACGAAATCCCGCGCACGTCGGTCGGAAAATTCCTCAAGTCAAAACTCCGCGAAGAATACGCGAATTGGGAGTGGAAGTAGTCGGCTGAGCTTCGGCGTTCGGTGCCGCGCTAAAGGCCGCGGCGCTACATTTAGACCCTCTCGAATAGGCTTCACATTGCCAAACATCTGCGCCGGGCATCCGCCGCGGCGGATGCCCCTACGGAGACACTACCCGCGCAGAAGCCGTGCGCGCGCGTGGATTGGGCTAGGTGCGGTAGCTGGAATTGATGTGGACGTACTCGATGGTGAAGTCGCAGGTCCACACGCGGGCAGAGGCGCTGCCGGAGTGCAGATCGACGCGGACCGGCACGTGCTTCGCGAGCATTTTCTGGTGAACTTCGCGCTCGTCGAAGGGATGTTCGCAGCCGTGGCGGCAGACGGCGACACCCGCAATCGAAATATTCACGCGACGGGCATCGAATTTCACGCCAGAGCGTCCGGCGGCGGCGAGGATGCGCCCCCAATTTGGATCGGCGCCGGCGAAGGCCGTCTTCACCAGCGGAGAATTGGCGATCGTCTTGGCGATGCGGCGAGCGTCGCGCTCGGAAGCGGCGCCGCGAACTTCGATTTCGATGGTGCGCTGGGCGCCTTCGCCATCCTCGATGATCGCAAGCGCGAGCGATTTGCAGATGCTTTCGAGCGCGGCCTGGAAACTCTTGTAACCAGCGCCGGCCGCGCCCTTGATTTCCCGCGCTCCGGAGTGGCCGTTGGCAAGGACGGCGACCGTATCGTTTGTCGAGGTATCGCCATCCACGGTGATGGAATTGAAGGTGCGCTGGACGGAAGCGCGCAAGGCGCGGTCGAGCAGCACGGGCGCGATGGCCGCGTCCGTGGCGATGAATGCGAGCATGGTCGCCATGTTGGGCTCAATCATTCCCGAGCCCTTGGCGCAGCCGAGGAGGCGAACCTGTTTGCCGCCGACGCGGCACTTGGCGGCCGCCCATTTCGGGCGGGTGTCCGTGGTCATAATCGAGCGCGCAAATTCCTCGAACGCGCCGGGTTCGGCGCTGCGGGCGAGCACGACGTGCGGCACGGCGGCCAGGATTTTTTCCACGCGCAGAGGAGCGCCAATCACGCCCGTCGAGCAGACGAGAATCTGTGAAGGGTCGATCCCGCCGAGTTCCGACGCGAAAGATTCGGTCGTGGCGATGGAGGCGGGATAGCCATCCTCCTTCGTGCAACAGTTGGCATTTCCAGAATTCACAATGATGCCGCGCATTAGGCCGCGCGACTTGCGCAAGTGCTCGCGCGAGGCGATCACCGGCGCGGCCACAATCTGATTGGTGGTGAACATCGCGGCCGTGGTGGCCGGCGTATCGCTGACGAGGATGCCGAGGTCGAGCCGGGAACGCTTGAGGCCGCAATGCGTGGCCGCAAAAGTGAAGCCGGCGGGAATGTCCGAGGCGGAAAGGTGCGGGTTCAAGGCTTTTCCTCGAGCTTCGCGATTCGCGCGGTGAAATCCTCCAGCGCGGCGCGAACCGCTCCGGGAGCCGTGCCGCCCGCAACGCCTCGCCGGGCGAGCGCGGATTCGAGCGTAAGCACGGTGCTGAGGTCGCGGCCGAACGCGGGAGAAAATGCCGCGAGTTTTTCAAGCGGCATCTCGCGGATCGATTTCCCTTCCTGCTCCGCCGCGCGCAGCGCCTTGCCAACAATTTCATGCGCCTCGCGAAACGGAACGCCCTGCGCGGCAAGATAATCGGCGACTTCGGTGGCGACGAGCGCCGGGTCCTGTGATGCCTGGCGGAGGCGCGCCTCGCGGAATTTCGTGGCGGCCAAGGCTGCCGCGGCGATTTTCACCATGGCCAGCGCCTGATCGTGAGCCGCGAAAAGCGGTTCTTTATCCTCCTGCAAGTCGCGTTGATAACTCGAGGGCAGGCCCTTGCAGGTGGTGAGAAGCGCGAAGAGAGCGCCGTAGATGCGGCCCGTCTTGCCGCGGATCAGCTCCCAGGCATCGGGATTTTTCTTTTGCGGCATGAGGCTGCTGCCGGTGGAGTATTCGTCAGGCAGCTCGACGAACGCGAATTCGGGCGTGGCGAACAGGATCATGTCTTCCGAGAGCCGCGAAAGGTGCATGGCGAGCGTGGCCAGCGCAAACAATGTTTCGAGCGCAAAGTCGCGATCGCTGACGGCGTCCAAGCTGTTGGCGGTGATGCGCGAAAAGCCCAGATCGCGCGCGAGCGCCTTGCGGTCCAGCGGAAACGCGCAACCGGCGAGCGCGCCGGAGCCGAGCGGGCAAACGTCCGCGCTGGCCGCAGCGGCTGCCAGGCGTTCGGCGTCGCGATGAAAAGCTTCGCCGTGCGCGAGGAGCCAGTGCGAAAGCAGCAGCGGCTGGGCATGCTGCATGTGCGTGGTGCCCGGCATGGGAACGCCGAGATTTTGCTTGGCCTGGACGGCAATCGCCCGGGCGAGCGAGCCAAGGGCGCTGCGAAGCTCGCGCGCGGCGTGCTTCACGTACATGCGGAATTCGGTCGCGACCATTTCGTTGCGGCTGCGGCCAGTGTGGAGCTTGGCGCCCAGCGGGCCGAGTTTCTCGATGAGCGCGGATTCGGCGAAGTGGTGGACGTCCTCGGCCTGCGAAGCATCGAGCCAGGCGGCGTCGGATTTCGCGCGTGCTTCGATCTGATCGAGCGCGGCGACGATGCGCTGGCCCTCTTCGTCGGTGAGGATTCCCGCAGCGGCGATGGCGCGGGCCCAGGCGCGGTCGAGCGCAAGTTCCTGGGGCAGCATCCGGCGATCGAACGCCCAGGAGCGCTCGAATTCGTAGAAGGAAGCGTCGGGCGCGCGCTCGAACATGCCGCCCCACATTTTCTGGCCGTCGGGAGCGGTCATCTCACCGCAGCCTCGAGCGGAACGGTGATGGGCAGGGCGAAGAGATTGATGAAGCCCTCGGCGTCCTTGGGGTTGTAACCGGTCATGCTGAAACTCGCCAGGCCCGGGCGGTAGAGCGAATAGGGCGAGCGGCGCGAAATCGCGTTCAGGTTGCCCTTGAAGAGTGAGAGCCCGACGGAGCCGGTAACGCGGCGCTGCGAACTGGAAAAGAACGCATCGAGAGCCTCGCGCAGCGGAGTGAACCACATGCCGTAGTAAACCATTTCAGCGTAGCGCAGCGAGAGAATCTGCTGGTAGTGCAGCGTCTCGCGGTCGAGGCACAGCGATTCGAGCTCGCGATGCGCGGTGACGAGCAGAGTGCCGCCGGGCGTTTCATACGCGCCACGCGACTTCATGCCGACGAGACGGTTTTCGACGATGTCCATGCGGCCGACGCCATTGGCTGCGGCGATTTCGTTCAGTTGGTCGAGCAGCGCGAGCGGCGCGAGCTTTTCACCGTTGACGGACACAGGATTGCCGGCTTCGAAGCCGATCTCGACCTCAGTTGGTTTGTCCGGCGCCTTGGCGGGAGAGACGATCCATTGCCACATGTCCTCCGCGGGCGCGTTGGCGGGATCTTCGAGAACGCCGCCTTCGTGGCTCAAATGCCAGACGTTGCGGTCGCGGCTGTAGATGTTCTTTTTCGTCTGGTCCACGGGAATGTTGTGTGAGCGCGCGTATTCGATCGCTTCTTCCCGGGAGTTGATCTTCCATTCGCGCCATGGCGCGATGATTTCCAATTCGGGGCCGAGCGCCTTGGCCGCCAGCTCGAAACGGACCTGGTCGTTGCCTTTGCCGGTGCAGCCGTGGGCCAGCGCGTCCGCGCCGACTTTTTTGGCGAGCTCGACTTGCCTTTTCGCGAGGAGTGGGCGGGCGAACGAAGTGCCCAGCAGATACTTGTGCTCGTACACGGCTCCGGCGCGGAGCGTGGGCCAGATGTAGCCGGTGATGAATTCCTCGCGCAGATCCTCGACGTACGCCGCGCTCGCTCCGGTGGCGAGGGCTTTCTTGCGCGCGGCCTCGAGATCCTCGCGCTGGCCGAGATCGCCGATCATGGCGATGACTTCGCAGCCGCCGTAGGTCTCCTTGAGCCACGGAATGATGATGGAGGTATCGAGTCCTCCGGAATACGCCAAAACAACCTTCTTAGGCAACGGATTCTCCTTAGGTGAGCAGCGTGTGCAGGATCGCCTTCTGGACGTGCAGGCGATTTTCCGCCTGATCGTAAATAATGGAGCGCGGGGAATCGATGACGCCTTCGGTGACCTCAAGACCGCGGTGGGCGGGCAGGCAGTGCAGGAAGACAGCGTCCGGCGCGGCTTGCGCGAAGAGCGCTTCGTTCACTTGATATGCCGCGAATGTTTTTTCGCGCGCAGCCGCTTCAGCTTCCTGGCCCATGCTCGCCCAGACATCGGTGTAGACGGCCTGGGCTCCGGCGACGGCGTCCTCGGGCGCGCGCAGGATTTCGATCTTGCCGCGAGTTTCGCGGGCGACGCGTTTGGATTCAGCGACGATGGTGGCGTCGGGCTCGTATCCGGCAGGCGTCGCGACGCGGATGTGCGCTCCGGCGCGGGCGCCGATGGTGAGGAGCGAGTGGCACATGTTGTTGCCGTCGCCGACGTACGCGAGTTTCAGGCCGCGCAATCCGCCGAAGCGCTCCTCAAGCGTGAAGAAATCGGCCAGCGCCTGGCACGGATGATATTTATCCGAGAGCGCGTTGATCACGGGAACATTCGCGTTGGCAGCGAGTTCTTCAAGAGTTTCCTGCGCGAAGACGCGCGCGACGATTCCCTGCACCCAACGCTCGAGATTCTTGGCAATGTCGCGGACGGGCTCGCGCTCGCTGAGGCGGGCGGCAGTGTGATCGAGAAACGTGGATGTTCCGCCGAGATTGGCGATGCCGACCTCGAAAGTGACGCGCGTGCGCAGCGAGGGCTTCTCGAAGATCAGCACGAAGACGCTGCCGGCCAGCACGGTCCGGTAGCGATCCGGGTGTGCCTTCATTTCCGTGGCGAGGCGGAAGAAATCGCGCAATTGCGCCGGACTCCACTCGGTTCCCGTGAGGAGATCCCTTTTCAGTGCAAGCGGTGAAGCGACGGCGTTCATATTCACCTCGTCGCAGCCAGAACCAGCGGCTGCGTCTGAGATTCCGATTTCGAGGCCGCGGCGGCGGGCTTGTTCGAGGACTTATTCACGAACTTCGCCGCGCGGGCCAGGACGGTTTCGAACTTCTTGAGGAACTCGGCGACGTCGCGCTTACTGATCACGAACGGCGGAAGCAGGCGAAGGATGTGATCGTGAGTGCAATTGATCAGCAGCCCCATCCGCAGCGCCTCGGCGACGAAAGGAGCGCCCTCGACCGAGAGGTCCAAGCCGAGAATCAGCCCTTCGCCACGCACCTCGCGGATGAAATCAAAACGCGCCGCGAGCTTTTCCAAACCGGCGCGGAGTTCCGCGCCGCGCTCGCGGACATTGGCAAGGAGATTTTCCTCCTCGACGATGGTGAGAAATTCAAGCGCCGCCGCGCAAACCAGCGGGCCGCCGCCAAAAGTCGATCCGTGCATTCCGGGGCTCAGCGCGGATGCGAATTCCTCGCTGGCGATAAAGGCGCCGAGCGGCAGGCCGCCCGCCAACGGCTTCGCGACTGTGACGATATCCGGAAGCGAGCTGAACTTCTGGTAAGCGAAGCGCCGGCCGGTGCGGCCCAGGCCGGATTGGATTTCATCGGCGATCAGCGCGGCGCCGTGCTGCGCGGTCAGCTGGCGCGCGCGATTCCAGAATTCTTCGCTGACGACGTGAACGCCGCCCTCGCCCTGAATTGGCTCGATGACCACGGCACAAACCGTGTCATCGAACTTTGCGTCGAGATCCGCCACGTCGTTGAACCGGACGAATTCAGCGCCGGGGACGAGCGGGGCGAACGGCTCGCGATATTTCGCCGTGTGCGTGATCGAAAGCGCTCCGAAAGTGCGGCCATGAAACGAGTTTTCGAGCGCGAGGAAGCGCGTCTTCAATCGAGCGCCGCTATCGGATTTCGCGTGCGCGTAAGCCCGGGCGAGCTTCATCGCGCCTTCGACCGCCTCGCTGCCGCTGTTGGAGAAAAACACGCGGTCGAGGCCGGACCACTGCGCCAACTTACGCGCGAGCGGCGCCTGATAGGCATTGTGGAACAGATTTGAAACGTGCGTGGCGCGGCCCGCTTCGCGGCGGATGACGCGGACCATCCGCGGATGGACGTAACCCGTCGCGTTGACCGCGATTCCCGCCAGGAAATCGAGGTACCCACGCCCGTGCGAATCGTAGAGGCGGCAGCCGCGCCCGTGCGTGAAGACTTCCGGCGGGCGCCGATAGGTCTTCATCATGTAGCGCGCCTCGTCGGCCCGGATTTTCGGCGCGGAGAGGCGTTTCGCGGCCATCGGTTTCTTTTTGGCCATGGCTAATGCGCGGCTCCGTGCGCAGCTCGTGCGTTCGTGCGGATTACGGGCAGAACCCGGGTTCCCGGGCCGCGGCCTGCGCTGGCAGCGGCAAGCAGGGCGCGCGGTTTCGATCCGCCGACGATGCGGACTTCGGCAACGCCGCCGGCCAGGGCGCGCTTCGCGGCTTCGAGCTTCAGAATCATGCCGCCGGAAACTTTGTTCTTGCGGATGAGGTCTTCAATGTCGGTGCCGCGGAGCGCGCTCAACACTTTTTCGCCGTCGAGGACGCCTGCGACATCCGTGAGGAAGATCAAGCGATCGGCGCGTATGAATTCCGCGGCGGCCGCGGCCATGTGGTCGGCATTAATGTTGTAGAGTTCGCCATCGGCGCCCAGCCCCAGGCAGGAAGCCACGGGCACGATTCCCTCGCGCCAGAGCGAGCGCAGAAAATCCACATTCACTTCCGTGAGATAACCGACAAACCCCAGGCTGCCTTCGCGATCCTCCACTTGCATGGGCTCCGCGAGGAAGCAGGCGGCGTCGGCGGCGCTGATACCCACCGCCGGATATCCCGCGAGCGAAATGGCGCCGGCGAGTTTTTTGTTGAGCAGGCCGGCGAAAACCATGACGGCCGCATCGCGCGTATCGCGATCGGTGACGCGCAGACCGTTGATGAAGCGGCTGGTGATTCCCATGCGCGCCAGAGTGGCCGTGAAGATCCGGCCGCCGCCGTGAATTACCAGAAGTTCGTGGCCGGCGCGTGCGAGCTCCGTGATCTGACGCGCCAGTGTCTGCACGTCCTCATCGCGCTCGAGCAGCGCGCCTGCGACCTTGATGACCATCCTCATATCAATCCCGCCGTTTCGGGATACCCGCGCATCCCATTGAGATTTTGTACGGCCTGCCCCGCCGCACCCTTGCCGAGATTGTCGAGGCACGAAACGATCACCAGCCGCTCGCCGGAAGGATCGAGCGCGAAGCCGATGTCGCAAAAATTCGTGTGCGTCACATACAGCAGCTCCGGCAGAGATCCTGCCGGCATGATTCGAACCATTGGGCGCCCCGCGTAGAACTTGCGGTAGAGCGCTTCGACATCTTCGATCTTGCGCGAAGGGCCGAGCCACACATAGAGGGTCGAAAGAATACCGCGATCCACCGGGAGAAGGTGCGTGGTAAATACAAAATTCTCCGAGGCGAGATCGAGATGGTCGGAAATCTCCGGCGTATGCCGATGCGTGAAGAGGTTGTAGGCGCGAAAATTCTCATTCACTTCGACGAAGTGCGTGTCGCGCTTCGGATCCTTGCCCGCGCCGGTGACGCCGGACTTGCAGTCGCAGACGATTCCGCGCGCAGTGTTGATCCAGGCTGCTTCGACGAGCGGCCGCAAGCCCAGGATCACTGAAGTTGGGTAGCACCCCGGATTTCCGACCACGCGCGCCTTGGGAAGCGCATCCGCGTAGAGTTCCGGAAGCCCGTACACCGTCTCCGACAACGCTTTGGCGTCCGGCGCGGGAAGCTTGTACCACTTCGTGAAGGTCTCCGCCTTGCGGAAACGGAATGCGCCGCTCAGGTCCACGATGCGCAGCGCAGGATTCGCCGCGAGAAGCGCGGGAACAAGTTCCAGAGAAACTTCGTGCGGAGTGGAAAGAAACGCGACCTCCGCGCCGCTGGTGGCGATGGCCTCGACCGAAAGCGGCCGGCAGGGCGCGTCGCCCCAGCCACGAAGCTGGGGGAAAAGATCGGTGAGGCAATGAACGTTCGCGTGGGGCCCGCGGAGAAAGAACGTCGGTTTTTCGATGTGTGGGTGCCGCAGCAGGAGCCGGGCCAGCTCGTAACCCGCGTAGCCCGTTACCCCGACGACGGCGACCCGTGACGGGTCACTCATCGGAGCATTTCCTCCACGCGTTTCTGAACGGCGCTGCACGCGGTGCGCGAAGAACAGATGAGGAGTACGGTATCGTCGCCCGCGAGCGTGCCGGCGACTTCCTTCCAATGTTCGGCGTCGACTGCCGCGGCAAGCGGCTGCGCGCCGCTGGGAGGCGTTTTGAGAATGAGCATGTTCTGCGCCGGGCGCAGATCGAGCAGAAAATCTTTCAGAGCGCGCGCGAGAGTAGGTAGCGGCGAGGCCTCATCCGCCGTCGCGGAGGCGAGCGGGCGATAGCCCGAGGAGGTCTTGACCAGGCGAAGCTCGCGCAGGTCGCGCGACAGGGTCGCCTGCGTGACGCGCACGCCGAGGTGCCCGAGCTGGCGGCGCAGCTCATCCTGGCTCGCCACGGGCTGGCCCGTGAGAACCTTCAAGATCTGTCCCTGCCGGAATCGTTTTTGTACGCCCATGTTCCTAGCATGCGTGAATATGCATGCGACTGCATAATCATACACGAGTGTGCCGGGCGGCTGTCAACAAATAATCTTGGACGCGGACGAATGCGTGAACGAGCGCGGGAAGTTGGGAAGCGCGATCGTCCGACGAATCGAAGCGGCGGGGGAAAGTGTAAGAAATCAGAGAATCGCGCAGATTCGATCGAGCTAGAACCAATCGCTGCGGTAGGCAATCCACCAACTCACAAAGCCAATAGGAATTGTCGCGACCAGCGCCCACGAGAGGGGCAAGAACAGATCGGCCACCACGCCTAAGACGACGAAAGCGGCCCAAAAGATCTTTTTCTCCATGGCTTCATTCTAGACCACGTCTGCTTTGTATTTTGACCAACGTGGAAACGATTCGCGAAACAGCTATCGGTGCGCCGCTCCAACATTGTGAGCGGGAGGGCGAATTGATCATGGAGCGAACGATCGGAGAAGCCAGGCGGCCGCAACGGCGGCGACGCCGAACTTGGCGAGCCATCCGAGCGAATGGGCGAGAACAATCAGCGGATGCAGTTTCACGAAGAGAGCGTTTGTGC
>JARLGK010000039.1 GCA_031296075.1 Candidatus Acidiferrales bacterium | reverse complement strand
CGTGCCGCCTCATGATTTTCGCCGTAAGCGCGCAATGATCTCCGTGGCGGAGTGATCCTTGGGATCGCCAACGATTACGACGCGGCCTCCACAGGCTTCGACTTCGTCGCGCTCGGGGACTGTGTCGGCGTTGTAGTCGGTGCCCTTGGCATGAAAATCGGGACGAACCTCGCGGATGATGGCGCGCACGTCTGTTTCGGGAAAGACCACGACGGCGTCAACGTCGGCGAGGGAGGCCAGAATTTCCGCGCGTTCGTCGGCAGGCATCACGGGTCGTCCTTCACCTTTCAGAGCGCGGACGGAAGCGTCGGCGTTTACGGCGACTATGAGCTTGCCTCCTAGTTCGCGGGCGATGTGGAGATAACGGACGTGGCCGACATGCAGGACGTCGAAGCAGCCGTTGGCAAGGGTGACGCGGTCGCCGGCGCGGCGCCAAGCGGCTACTCGCCGCTGGAGTTCGTCGCGCGAAACAATCTTCGGATGGAGTGATGTGGTCAAAGGATCTTTGGTGTCTGACGCCGCCGCCCTCAGCGGCTAAAGCCGCATCTATAACGCATCACTTACGGCACGCCTGAAGGCATGCCCTTCCCAAACCTGCTCTCGTCAAAATTGGTGGACAGCCTGAGACGGGGCAAGCCCCGTCTCCACACGAGTTTTTCCCGCACCCTGCTAATGTTCGCGAGCCGCGGGGGGCGCTTTGTCGAGCGCGTCGAGCAATTCCTGCTGAGTGACGGTTGCCGTGCCGCGCTTCATGACCACGATACCGCCCGCGTAATTGGCGAGGTGGGCGGCCTCTTCCGAGGTTGCTCCGGCGGCCAGTGCGGCGGTGAACGTCGCGATCACGGTATCGCCGGCTCCGGTCACATCGGTGACTTCATCACTGCCGTAGATCGGAATATCCACCGGTTTGTGGCGGCGGGGGAAGACGACCATGCCGTCTTTGCCACGGGTGATCAACAGAGACTCGAGATTCATCGTGCCCGCGACCTGATCTCCCGCGGCCACCAGACGCTCCCAGTCATTGCCAATGCGGATGCCGAGGACTTCTTCGACTTCGGACTCATTGGGAGTGGCGGCGGTGACTCCGGAAAACTCGAGCATGCGGTGGCGCGAATCAAGGGTCACGGGAACCTTCTCGAGTCCGCGTTTTTCGCGAATCACATTCAGCAGAGTTGGTGTCGCGGCGCCGTATCCGTAATCGGAAACGAGCAGCGCATCGGAGGCGCGGCCGTATTCGCGGGCGGCGAGCACGATTTCGCGCCGCAAATGAGAATTAGGCCCTTCGGCGGGCTCGCGATCGAGGCGCACGACTTGTTGTCCGGCGGTATGCGCGAATCCGGCGAGGATGCGCGTCTTGGTCACGGTGGTGTAGCTCTTGTCTTTGAACACGCCGCTGACCGGAATGCGCTTGTGGCGGAAAGCGCGCAGCAGCAGCTTTCCCGGTTCGTCGTCGCCCACGACGCCAACCGGCAGGACGTTGACTCCGAGGTCGGCCAGGTTGTAGATGGCGTTGGCGCCGCCGCCAGGAACAACCTTGCGGTCGTGGTGCTTCAGGATGAGAACGGGGGCCTCGCGCGAGACGCGGGAGATTTCGCCGAAGACAAATTCATCGGCGACGAGATCGGCGAGCACGGTGACGGTGAGCTTGGGGAAGGATTCGACAATCTTCCGCAGGCGGTCGTTTTCTTTAATATGTTTTGTCATCAATGTGTCATCGGCGAAGTGCCGTCCCTATGGGACTCGCGATTTCGCCGCCTGTCTTCCCAGCGCTTACGCTCTCCACCCCAGCCCGCGAAAAGCGCGAGGTCTGGGGGCCCCGGCACTGGGCTAACGAATGCTGCCGCTCCGCGGCTGGGCCAACAGAGATTTTCTCACGAGCGGGGGGTTCGTTTCGCGATTCTTGCCAGGATGGCATCTACAACGCCAGCGGGCGGGTCGAATGTGAGGGTTAATGTGGCGACTGCCAGCGGTTTGAGATCGGCCTGCAAGGGCCCCAGATTGACCGCATCTTTTTCGGTGGTCAGGAACCCTCGGGCTTTCAGAGTGGCGCTCAACGAAAGGAGTCGCTCGATATCGCTTCTTTGATAGGAATGGTGGTCGCGAAACTCAACTTCTGATGCGGGTGTGATTCCAGCGGCGCGCACTTGCGCGAAGAACTGCTGCGGCCTGGCGATGCCGCAAAAAACGATCGGCGTTGCCGGTGCGGGGGGAATCGCAATTTCCCGGTGTATTCGCCAGATAGATTTTTCAGCTCGCGAGAGGTTCTTCCTGGCCACTTCCGGTACGGTCAAGTTCCGCGGCAGCACGATGGCGTCGGCGCGTTTGAGGGAGGACAGCGGTTCGCGGAGGCGTCCGGAGGGAAGCATCTTGTCGTCGAAGTCGCGTTCGGTCAGCAGCACAATGTCGAAGTCCCGGAAGAGGGAGCGGTGCTGGAAGCCGTCGTCGAGAATGTGCAGTTGAGGATGGAATTTCTGTTCGGCGACGCGTCCGGCGTCATAGCGGATTTCGCCAACAATCACGGGAACGCCCAGGCGGCGGGCGATGAGCAGGGGTTCGTCGCCGAAGTCCCGTGCTTTGCCCTCGGGCTCGACGACCAGCACACCGCGCGTTTTGCGACCGTAACCGCGGGAGAGCACGTCGAAGCGAATGCCGCGGGCTTTCAGCATTTCGCCGAGCGCAATCACAAACGGGGTCTTGCCGGAACCGCCCACGGACAGATTCCCCACGCTCACTACGGGTTGTTGCAGTTGCCGCGCGGAAAGCGTTCCGCGGTCGTACAGAGTGTTTCGCAGAGCAGTGGCGGCGCCGTAAAGTCCGGAGAGGGGATTCATGACGTACCGCCCATCAGTTTGAGCAGGGCAGCGATGGTGCGGTCGGTGGCGCCGCGTTGCGATTCGAGGGCTGCTAGTGCGTTCCGGCCGAGCTGCGCTCGTTCACCGGCATTCTCGATCAACTCCATGAAGACCAGCGGCAACTCGGCGAGTCCAACGATACGGACGGCATTGCGGCTGGCGAAGAAGTTAACGACGTCGCGAAAATTCTCGTAATGGTTGCCAGTGACGATGGGAACGCCTGCGAGTGCGGGCTCAAGGATGTTATGTCCACCGCGCGGCACCAGGCTGCCGCCAACGAAAGCGACGGTGGCCAGGGAATAGATTGTGGCCAGCTCTCCTATGCTGTCGAGCAGAAACACTCCGCCGGCAAGGGGCTCGCCGTTCCACAAAGAACGCCGCCACATGCGGAAGTCCAGTTTCTCGACGAGCTCGCCAACTTCGGCAAAGCGTTCCGGATGGCGTGGGGCCAGGATCATCACCGCCTTGGGATGATTCGCGAGAATATTGCGAAAGGCCGAGAGCAGCAAGCCTTCCTCGTCCTCGAGCGTGCTGCCACAGACGAGAATCGGCCCGGCTCCGGAGTGCGTGAAACTCTCGCGCAGG
>JARLGK010000038.1 GCA_031296075.1 Candidatus Acidiferrales bacterium | reverse complement strand
GAGAAGCGAATGAAACGCGTCAATATGCTTCCGGCTATGGCAGCTCTGCTGACCCTCACGCTTGCTGCAAACTTGCCGGTGTTCGCGCAGGACCAATCCACGACGGGAGCGGGAACTTCTTCCGCGCCCAATGAAGTTGCACCTGGAACGCGATTTCTGATCGGGCTGCAAAATGCTCTCAGCACGAAGGACTCGAAAGCGGGCGATCTTTTCACCGGGCGGACGCTCGTACCGATTGTGAGCGCCGATGGAACCGGCCTCGCGGCGGGAGCGGAAATTCGCGGGCATGTTGACAAGGTGGAACCCGCCGGAAAGACAGGACGCGCGCGGATGTGGCTCACCTTCGACGACATCAAGACACCGGACGGGTGGATGCCGCTGGTTGCCATGGTGAACGATGTGCCGGGCGTCCATTCGGTTCGCGTGGATTACAACCGGGAAGGCGAAATCGAGGCGAGCACGACCAAGCGGCAGGAAGCGATTCAGGCTGCCGCGGCTGGCGCCTTGGTAGGGGCCGCGCCGGGAGTGGCCGCAAAGAATGAGAAGGACGCGGCCATGGGCGCCGCGGCGGCCGCAGCCGCGGCGTACATGATTGCATCGGGTCTGGGGCAGGAGGTGATGCTCGAAAGAAGCACCAAGCTCGAGCTGATCCTCGAACGGTCGCTTTACTTTCCGCGAACCTGAATTCTCCGAAGGGCATGCAACGCCGCCCTCGGCGACGGCGCCGCATGCCCTTCCGCCGTCCACCACCATCGCCTGGCAAAAGCCACCCTCGCTTGGAAATCGCGTAGACTGCTGGTAGATTCAAACTCTTGATGGCCACCGACAATTCATCTCTGCAACGGATCCTGATCGTCGAAGACGAGGAAAACGCCCGCAAGGGCTATGAGGCGCTGCTGCGCAAATGGGATTGCGAGGTGCTGGGCGTCCCGAGCGGAGAGGACGCGCTGGCGAAACTCGCGGAGTTCCATCCCCAGGTGATTCTCGCCGATGTCGAGCTGCCGGGAATGAACGGCCTGGACCTGCTGCGCCACCTGGGCGAAGAAATTCAGCGGATTCCGGTGATCATCATCACGGGCCGCGGCAGCGACGAGCGGGTGGTGCAGGCGATCGACGCCGGCGCATTCTGGTATATCGAAAAACCGCTGAAGCCGCCCGTCCTGCGAGCGCTGCTCGATCGCGCGCTGGGGCGCGTGCGCGACCAGCAGGCGGTCGCGGCGTTGACGCGGCAACTGCGCGAAGCAGGAAAGCTGGGGACGCTGGTAGGAACGTCGGGCGCGATGCAGGAGGTGATGCGGCAGGTGGAAATGGCCGCGCCTTCGACCGCATCCGTCCTGATCACGGGCGAAACAGGTTCCGGGAAAGAAATGGTTGCGCGCTCGATCCACATGCTTTCACCGCGCGCGAACCGGCCGTTCGTGGCCATCAACTGCTCCGCGATTCCCGAATCGCTGATGGAGAGCGAAATCTTCGGTCATGAGAAGGGCGCTTTCACGGGCGCGGCGGAGCGCCGCATCGGCTGCTTCGAGCTGGCGCACGGCGGCACACTGCTGCTGGATGAAATCGGCGAAATGCCCCCGCCCACGCAGGCGAAATTGTTGCGTGTGCTCGAGGATCACCATATCCGGCGGCTGGGCAGCAAAGTCGAGACGCCCGTGGACGTGCGGGTACTGGCGGCCACGAACAAAAATCCCGAACAGGCCGTGGCCAGCGGACATCTGCGGCAGGACCTCTATTTCCGGCTCAACGTATTTCACATTCACCTGCCGCCGCTGCGCGAGCACAAGGACGATCTGCCGCTGCTGATCGAGCACCTGCTGGCCGACATTTCGGAAAAACACGGCAAGAAAGTTTCCGGCGCGAGCGCGGACACCCTGGAGCTGTTCAAGTCGTATCCCTGGCCGGGAAACGTGCGGGAGCTGCGCAACGTGCTGGAGCGCGCGGCCATCGCGTCGGACCGCGGAACCATCGGGCGGCAGCATCTTCCGCCGGATTTCGGGCACTCGCCGGCCGTGTCGGGCGAGGGGTTGGGCGGGATTCGCTTTCCGATCGGAACGACCGTGGACGACGCCGAACGCGAGCTGATTATCCAAACGCTCGCGTCCACCAGCCAGAACAAAACGCGCGCCGCGGAACTTCTCGGCATCAGCTTGAAGACACTCCACAACAAGCTGAAAGAATATGAGGCGGGGCGAACGCATGCGTCTCAGCCTAAAGACTAAATTCACGCTGGCGACGTCGCTGCTGGTCCTCGCCGTGGTCACCGTCGTCTCGAGCCTATACCTGGGACGGCTGATGCGGCAGACGCTCCGGCAGGCCAACGACACCGCCAGCTTCGTCGCGCAGCAGGTGTACGGCGCGTGCGGCGACGCGCTGAAGGACGCCGCCGAGCGCGGAGAATCGCCCGCTTCGCTCGATCCGGCCGACATGCGCCAGTATGTCCGCCACGCGTTCGACAACAGCAGCACGCTGAACTCGCTGATCGAATCCGACGTCGGAATCTCTCCGACCATCTACGAAATCACGATCACGGACGCCAATGGCACGGTGCTGGTGTCGAGTGACGCATCGCTGCGCGATCAAAAGGTGGCGAGGCGGCTGCCAGTGAGTTCGCTGGTTCGCGCCGGATTCTTCCAGCAACTGCGCGAGCTCTACGGCCCTCCGCAAACCTACGAGTTTTCGCTCGCCTTCCAGCTCGGGCCGCAACCCTTCGGCAACATTCGCGTGGGACTCTCATCGGCCCTGCTGCGCGATCAAATCTCGCCGGGACTCGTCTCCGCGGGATACTGGGCGCTGGGGTCCGTGCTGCTCTCCACCTTGCTGGCGCTGCTGGTCAGCACGATCGCGCTCGCACCGATCGGGCGAATCTCCAAGCAACTCGACCGCATTTCCGCGGGCCAGTTCGATGCCGAGCCGGTGGTCGAGCGCAGCGACGAACTGGGAGCGGTCAGCACGAAAATCGTGGGAATTGGAAAGCAGTTGCGCGACGTGCGCGAGATTTTCAGCGCCCTGCGCGAAAATCTCGACCAGGTGATGAGCGGGCTCGAGGATGGCTTACTGCTGTTCAACGGGCAGGGCCGCGCCGTGCTGGTCAGCCCGTCCACCGAAAAATTTCTGGGAGGGAGTTCCGACGAGCTTCGAGGCCGCCGCGTGGCTGAGATTTTTCCGGCGCGGCATCCCCTACGCGGCGTGCTGAAGATCGAAGGCGATCAGATCGAGCCGGCCGAAGGGAAGGAAGTGACGCTCGATGGAAGGGCGGGGCCCCAGCGAGTCGGCGTAAGCGTGCAGGTGATTCGCGAACACGGCACGCGCATGGGCACCCTGGTGACTCTTCGGGACGTGGAGTCGCTTGAACGCATCGGCAGCCAGCTTCAGGTTTCCGAGCGCCTGGCGGCGCTGGGGCGCGTAACCGCAGGCGTTGCGCACGAAGTGAAAAATCCGCTCAATTCGATGCGGCTTTGGCTGGAGGTCCTGAAAGCGAATATGCCCGTGGAGCCCGAACCGCAACAAGCGGTGAAGATGCTCGACAGCGAGATCGACCGGCTGGACCGCGCGGTAAAAACATTCCTTAATTTCACCAAACCGGTGGAACTCAACCTGGAAGAAACCGACCTGAGGACGCTGCTGGGGGACGTGCTGGATGCGGCGCGGCCCTCGATCGTCAAAGCCAACCTGGAATTGCGCGCCGATTTGCCATCCGATTGTCCGCCGGTCCTGGCCGACCGCCAGCTGATTCATCAAGCAGTTCTGAACCTCCTGATTAACGCCAGCGAGTTCACCGACCCCGGAGGCAGAATCACGCTTAGCCTGCGCCGCAGCGGCGAGTTCGCGGTGATTGCCGTGGAGGACTCCGGCAGGGGAATTCCGCCGGGGGACCAGAAGAAAATTTTCCAGCTTTTCTTCACGACCCGGCCGGGAGGCAGCGGCATCGGACTGGCAAACACGTTTCGATTTGTGCAGCTGCACAATGGCCGGATAGAATTCGAATCGGAGACGGGACGGGGCACGACGTTCCGTCTGAAACTGCCGCTGGCGCGATTGGTGGACGCGCCGGCCGGAAAAGCCAGCGAGATGGGCCGCCCGATTGCGGCGGAAAAACGATAGATGCCCAGCCGAACAACCGACACACGAATGCTCCTTGCCCTGCTCGCCTGCGGGATCTCAATTGGCGTGGGGGGATGCGCGCGCAAGAGTGTGCATGCCGCGGCTCCTGCAGCGGCCGCCCCGGTTCCCGCGGAAGCGGAGCGGCCCATGAACATCGCTCCCGATACGGATGCGTCCCCGCCGACCGAAACCGTTGCGGCTCCTCCGGCGCTGCCGGCTTCGCCTACCCCGCCTCCCGCAGCGATGACAATTCCGGCTCCGAAACCCGCGGCGCCGCGCCGCCAGTCCGGTGAGCAGCCGCCAGCGGAAGCCGAGTCGGAGCAAGCCGCCCACCCGCCTGCTCCGCAGATTTCTCCCCAACTCTCGCCAAGCGACCAGGCGAGCTATGAACGAAAAACCGGAGAAGACAGGTCCGTGGCCGAAAAAAACCTACAAGAAATTGGTGGCAAGCAATTGAATGCCGCCCAGCAAGACCTGGTGGGAAAGATTCGCAGCTTCCTTTCGCAATCGCGCGAAGCCAGCAAGGACGGCGACTGGGCTCGCGCGCAAAACCTGGCTCAGAAGGCCCGCCTGCTGTCCGCTGAACTCATTAATTCTTTCTAAGACGGGGATCCGACAATTGTTTCAGCGGCTACTGCCGGGCCGCTGGTAGGCGCTTTTTTTCTTTTGCACAATTCACCCCCTTGGCTCCGCGCCCGGTTTGTGGTAATTGTTACTCCCATGTGAGAGCTTCACCAACCAGGAGGGAATGGATGCCGACCACAAGCCAGGATATCCGGCAGTCCCTGTTGGCAAGAGATCCAGAGTTTCGCAACCTCGCCGAAGAGCACTCCCGCTGTGAATCCCAGCTAGAGCAGATCGTTAAGTCTTCCTATCTCAGTTCGGAAGATTTGATTCAGGAAGCGGAACTGAAGAAGCTCAAGCTGCGTTTGAAGGACCGCATGGAATTGATTCTCGCCCGCCATCAACAGATGGTCAGTCACTAGGGCTGAGTGGCGCTCGCACTTCTGTCGTACAATACAGCTGCATTCGAGCAGGGCGCCCGATCGTGAAGCATGCGACGCGTTGGCCAATCCCTGCTGTCAGATTGCGGAATTCAGCCGACTGAGGCGAACCCCTCACGTCTCCATGGTTAAGGAAGCCTACAAATTTGCGATCCCGCCGCTCATCGCCGGGGCCGCGTGCCTAATCCCCGGGTGGAAATGGGCCGCGGGCGTGCTGATTTTTCTCGGACTCTTCGTGTTCTACTTTTTCCGCGACCCCGAGCGCGAGATCCCTTCCGATCCGGACGCGGTCGTCTCGCCCGCCGACGGCCACGTGGTCGCAATCCTGGACGAGATGCTCGATTCAACGATGGGCCACCGCATCAGCATTTTTCTTTCGATCTGGGATGTCCACATTCAGCGTGCGCCCGTTGCAGGCCGCATCGCGGACGTGGTCTACCGCCCCGGGCGGTTTTACGCGGCGTTTCGTTCGGCCGCGTCGCGCGAAAACGAGCAAAACATAATCTATATTCATACGCCACGGGGCCAGTTGGTCTTCAAACAAATCGCCGGAGCCATCGCGCGACGCGTGCTATGCTGGAAAAGTAAAGGCGAGTCGGTGGCCCGCGGCGAACGCATGGGAATGATTCGATTCGGTTCGCGCGTGGACGTATGGCTGCCCATGGCCGCGGAAGTGGTGGTCAAGCAAGGGCAGGTGGTCAAGGGCGGCGAAAGCATCCTGGCGAAATGGAATTCAACCACCTAGATCCGATCGGCAACGAAGAAGAGCCTCGGCGACTGTTCCGTAGTCATCGCCTCCGGCGCGGCATCTACATCCTTCCCAGCGTTTTCACGGTAGCCAACCTGTTGTGCGGCTACTACGCCATCCTTGCGACACTCGACGGCCGAATCGCGGATTTTGACAACGCCGCCCGCGCCATTGGCATTGCGATTCTTTTCGATTCGCTGGACGGACGCGTGGCGCGCGCCATGGGCACCAACAGCGAATTCGGAAAACAGTTCGATTCGCTCGCTGACGTCATCAGTTTCGGGATCGCGCCCGCGTTTCTCGCCTATGCGTGGGGCGTTCGCACGTTGGCTTCGGTCACCGCTCCTGAGGCGATGCATCTCACGCAACTGGGCTGGCTGATTGGATTCGTTTACCTTGGTTGCTGCGCGTGGCGGCTTGCGCGATTCAATATTCAGGGCATGGCCCAGGGCAGCAACCGCTATTTCGTCGGAATGCCCTGCCCCGCCGCCGCGGGCATGATCGCGGCGACGGTTCACGCCTTCAAGAACCCCATTTCGGACGGGCGCGTCTCGGTGCTCTGGCTCGGACTGATTTTGGCGCTGGGACTATTGATGTCGAGCACCGTGCGATATTCGAGCTTCAAGGACATTGAGTGGGCTCGCCGGCGGCCCTCGCTGGTTGTGGTGCTGCTCGTGCTGTTGCTCGGCGCGGTCGTGTTATTTTCGGAAGCGACACTCATGCTAATCGCCAGCGTTTATCTAGTTAGCGGCATCACGATGTACGTGGTACGCACCGTGCGGCATCGCCTCGCATCCCGTCACGCCTGAGCCATGGCCTCCGGGCGTTCGAATTCCCATCGCGTTGCTATCGTGGGCGCCTCCTCGCTTCGCGGCAAAGAGCTGAAGCAGGTTCTCGAAGACCGCCATTTCCCCGCAAGCGATGTCGTCCTGATCGATGAGAGCGTCGTGGCCGGCACTCTTACGGAGGCAGTGGGCGAGCCGACATTCATCCGCACGCTCGATGAAGAGAGCTTCGAGAGCGCGCGCTTCGTGTTCTTCGCGGGCACGGCGCGCGACGCCGAACAGAACTGGCACGCGGCGCAGCACGCTGGCGCAAATGTGATTGACCTCACTGGCGCGCTCGCAGCCCCCGGCCACGCCTCGGCTGCGAGTCCGTGGATTCCATCGCTCGGCTCCGTACTGCCGCCGCTGCCAGGCTCGCAAGGAAATGGCGCGTCGAGGCGCGCGGCGTACTGCTCACCCTCGGCTCCAGTGATCGTTGCGTGCACGCTGGCCGCTGGTTTGGGGAAACTTCAACCGAAGCGAATTTCCGTGCTGCTTTTTCCCCCGGTTTCCGAACGCGACCATGCCGGCGTCGAAGAACTCGAACGCCAAACGGCCGGCCTGCTCTCGTTTCACGCAATCGCCAAGCCGGTCTTCGATGCGCAGGTTGCGTTCAACCTGCTCACCAGCTATGGGCCCGAGGCAAAGCCGCCGCTTGCGGAGATGCGCGCCGCAATCGCGCGCGATGTGGCCGCGTATCTTACGGGCCGCGCGCCCGTGCCGGCAATTCAGTTGGTGCAAGCGCCGGTGTTTTACGGGTATGCTTTCGCGGCGTACACGGAGTTTGCCTCGCCCGTGCCGCCCGAGCAACTTCACGCGGCGTTCGCGAATCTCGGAGTGAAGATGGCCGCACCGGACGATCCGCCGCCGAGCAACGTGAGCGTGGCGGGCGAAGGCGCAATCCACATGGCGCGGATCGAGGCCGATCCAAATATCGCGGGCGGCGTATGGATCTGGGGCGTCGCCGACAACTTGCAAGTCGCGACCACGAACGCCGTGCGCATCGCGGAGGAACTGATTGCGAAATCGAGTGAGTAAGGTCGCGCAAATCGGAAGCCGCCTGGCGCTATGGCTTGCCGTTCTCGTTGCGCCGCTGGCGGCCGCGGGCTGCGGCTACCATGTGGCAGGCCACGCTTCGCAACTGCCGTCGGAATGGAAGGACATCGCCGTTCCTGCGTTCAAGAACGATACGACGCGCTACCGCATCGAGCAGCGATTCACGCAAGCCGTGATCCGCGAATTCATCACTCGGACGAAATATCGCGTAGTACAGGACCCGCAGTCCGCCGACGCCGTTCTGCACGGCGAAGTGCTGTCGATTGAGACCAGCCCCGTGCTATTCGAAGCGACCACTGGGCAGGTGACCATGATGCTCGTCACCGTGCATACCAAAGTGGAACTGATCGACAACAAGACGGAGAAGCCGATCTACAAGAACGACGACATGGTTTTCCGCGACGAGTATCAGATTTCGACGGACTTGAACTCGTTCTTCGAGGAACAAGACCCCGCGCTCGAACGGATGTCCCGCGATCTCGCATCGCATCTCGTGTCAAACGTCCTGGAGAATTTCTGATGGCGGGCGTTTCCCCCGACAAACTGATGGAGCGCCTCGCACAAGGGAAACCGATTGCAGCCGTGGTCCTGCTCGGCACCGATCACTATCTGCGCGAGATGTGCCGCAACAAAATCATCGAAGCGTGCGTTCCCGAATCCGCGCGCGCGTGGGCCGTGGCACGGCTCTCCGCCCGCGATGCCGGATGGGACGAGATTCTTGGGCGCGCGCAGACTTTGCCGATGCTTGCGCCGCGGCAGGTGCTCGTTGTCGAGGAAGCCGAGTCGGTTGAGAAGCTCGGAGAAAAAGCGCGCGACGAAGTTCTCGAAATACTCGGGAAGTATTTCGAATCGCCTGCGCCGTTTACCGTGCTTGTGCTCGAAGCTGCGGCGCTCGACGGGCGGCAGAGATTTCTCAAGCTTCTGAGCGAGAAGGCGCTGATCGCGGAGCTGACCATCGGCCCGGAATCGGCAGCGGCGCTGGCGATGCAGATGGCCAAGGACCTCGGCGCGGAAATAGACCGCGAAGCCGCGGCACTGCTCGCCGACATCTTGAACGGCGCGCCCGCGCGAATGCGCATCGAGCTCGAGAAACTGGCCGCCTACGCGCAAGGGCGCGGTTCCATCACGGCGTCCGATGTCGAGGCGCTGGTCGTGGCGGCGCGCAAGAATACGGTCTGGCAGCTGACTGAAATGTTGGCGAGCCGCAAGCGCGGCGCGGCGCTCGCGTTTCTTGACAATCTTTTGCGGGAGGGCGAGCAGCCGGCTGGGATCGTTGGCGCGCTCGCATGGATGTACCGCAAGCTGATCGAGGCGCGCGACCTGCCCGCGCAGACAAACGGCTTTCAGGCTGCACGGCAACTGGGCATGCGGCCCGAGGCCGCCGAAACGGCGGTCCGGCAGGCGCACCGCATTCCAAAGAAGGATTTGCTCGCGGGTCTCGCCGCGCTGGCCGAAGCCGACAGCCAGTTGAAATCCGCGAGTCCGAATCCGCGGGCGATGATGGAATTCCTGATCGCGCGGCTGACGTCGTCCGCGGCCTAGCGGCACGCAAACAAAGCAACGAAGAGTATCCTCAGGCGCTAAAGCGCATGGAGTGCAGTCCCTTGATGTCGGAGCTGAAGCTCCGACCTCCTAAAGTGCGCCCTTTTCCCGCAAGCTACTCGTCTGCAAATCCCGTCCTCCCATCAACAAAAAAGGCGCCCCGAAACCCGGAGCGCCTTTTTCAGAAACTTCGCGACATGAAAAACCTACTTCTTCGCCTTAATCGCGTTCAACGCCAATGCCAGCCGCGATTTATATCGATTCGCTGTGTTCTCGGAAAGAGTGCGCTTGCGAATCGCCTTGTCGAGCTCGGAATGCGTGTCCGAGACCAGCTTGGCCGCGCCGGCAGCATCGGCTGCGCCGAGCGCCGCGCGCATCCGGCGGATCGCCGAGCGCACCCGCGTGCGATTCATGCGATTGACCGCCGCACGCCGCTCCGTCTGGCGAATATTCTTCAATACGGATTTCGTCTTTTTCTTGTGCTTGACCGGATTGCCCTGAGCCATTCATCGCTCCTTCGTATTTGATTTCCGATGAACCAGAGTAGCCGACCGCTGCACCCCTGTCAATTTTGGCAGAGCGATTTGCGCGCATCCGCCTTGCTATTGCGAGGCCGCAAAGCTTACGCTCAATGGGCTGGCGCGCGCCGGCGGATACCACCATGGCCAAGAGAAAACCGAAAGTGAAGATTGCGCCGAGTGAGCCCGAGGGCGGTTGCCTCTACGTCGTTTCGACGCCGATCGGCAACCTCGAGGATATTACGCTGCGCGCGCTGCGCGTGCTGAAAGAAGCGGACGTGATCGCCTGCGAGGACACGCGGCAGACGATGAAACTTCTCTCGCACTTCGACATTCCCAAGCGCATGGTCAGTTACCACGAGCACAACGAAATCACGCGCGCGCCCGAGATCGTGATCGAGCTGGAACAGGGCGCCAAAGTAGCGCTCGTCAGTGATGCGGGCACCCCGGCCATCTCCGATCCCGGCTATCGGCTCGTCAGCCTGTGCCTGCGGCACGGAATTCAGGTGGTTCCCGTGCCGGGAGCGTCGGCGCTGGTGGCGGCGCTCTCGGCTTCCGGCATGCCCATCGAGGAGTTCGTGTTCGCGGGGTTCTTGCCTTCGCGGCCAACCGAGCGGCGCAAGGCGCTGCGAGAGCTGGCGGCGGAGCCGCGCACGCTGGTGCTCTACGAGGCGCCGCACCGGCTGCTGGACACGCTCGAGGATGCGCTCGAAATTCTTGGCAATCGTCCGGCCGTAATTGCGCGCGAGGTGACGAAAGTGTACGAGGAGTTCGTGCGCGGGCACATCGAGGATCTGGTCGCGGCCGCACGCAAGAAGGCGCCGCGCGGAGAGATTACGCTGCTTATCGGTCCGCCCGATGGCCAGACACAGCACGCAGCGGACGCCGCCAATCCTCGAAACGCGGTGCCGCTGGCGCGGCACGTCGAGGAAATCATGAAAGAGCGCGGCATCGATCGCAAAGCGGCACTGAAGCAGGCGGCACGCGAGCGCGGCCTCACGCGGCGCGAAGCCTACAAACAGCTCCTGATCACGCGCGACGAATAGTTCCCTCCCATTCTCCAGCGGTTCCCCACCCACCCGCATGCAGGTGCAACAGATTTTCACGTTGCGCCATCATAGAACCAGCGCAGATCAAGAAGGCCTAGTTCGAAAGTAGTTTCGCCGGGGAAAGCCAGGATCTCATGCGATTTCCATCGCTAATATTCCTATTCTGCGCCTTTCTCTCCGGAGTCGCTTTCACCGCGTCGAGGGCCACGCGGTGCCGAGCCGATCCGAAGAACATCCAGGGCGATCGCCCGGGGAGCGGGTCCCACCAACGGCGAACCGCGGCCACCACGCCACTACCACCGGAAATTGTGAAAAGTGTGTCGGCCGATACTGGTGAACCGGTGATGTTCCCTTCGCACGGTGGCTTTGCGTGGGGACTGTCCACCAAGCCCGTTACGTATGGAAATCCCGTTTCAGTTCTCCTCTGGATGTACAACTCTACGGATGAGCCAAAGTCCGCCTTCACATGCACCGACATCGATGTGTTCTGGGTTTCGGGGATCGACGTGTTTGATTCCTCGGGTCAGCGCATGCAAAGTCTCGAAGAAGAAGAGAAGCGCATATCGCCCGGCGACATCG
>JARLGK010000037.1 GCA_031296075.1 Candidatus Acidiferrales bacterium | reverse complement strand
TGCAGCACCGAGGACTGGGTCAGCGTCCATCGCGCGGCGCACAAGCTGGGCATGCGCACGACGGCCACCATGATGTTCGGCTGCGGCGAGGAGTACCGCCACCGCGTGAACCACCTCGAAAAGATTCGCCAGATTCAAGAGGAGTCGGGCGGGTTCACCGCGTTCATCCCCTGGATTTTCGCGCCGGAAAATACGCCACTCGGAAAGAAAGTGCCGGAAACCACCGCGTTCGATTATTTGAAGACGCTCGCCATCAGCCGGCTCTACCTCGACAACGTGGACCACATCCAGTCGAGCTGGCTCACGCCGGGAATCAAAATCTGCCAGGTGGGCTTGCAATTTGGCGCCGACGACGTCGGCAGCATCCTGATCGAAGAGAACGTCGTTTATGCCGCAGGAGTGCGCAATCGCACCAACGAAGAAGAACTTCGCCGCATCATCTCCGATGCCGGCTACATCCCCGCCCAGCGCGATACGCTCTATCTTTCCTATATTCTGAAGTAGCGCCCCGGCGTAGTGTTTCCCACGATTCTCTTTCCTCATCCACTCGACGGCGTGGTATCCGGCTCGAATTTCCGCTTTAGGCGAGCGAACCAGTAGGCGAGGCCGCAGGACGCGGCCCAGCAGACCGGATCAATATACTCACCCGAGGATAAATCGACCACGTACGGACGCGGATAGGTCGGTAAAACCACTGCGAGGATGTTCCACACGCTGGCACAAACAGAAATTACTACCAATCCAAGCCATACCCAATATGCAATTCTGATTCGCCAAAACATCGCAATCGCAGCGGCAATCCCAACACCGGCAAAAACAATGACAAGGGAGGATAAATCGCTAGCCGATTCCGGCCATGAATAGCCGAGATCGGACAGCCGACACGGATACACGCTAACGCATGTGCCAATCGCGTGCGCTAACGCTGCGATTGGAAACACCAGCGAATGGCGGAAGAAGAAGTAAGCAACGAGCTCAGAAAACACCCGGTTGGCGAAAACGCCCGCCCAGAAATAGATAAGGCCGACCACGATAAGGTAGCCGATTGCTACACGCTGATATCGGGGAAGCTCCGGATTTGAATGGCGCAATTGCCGACTCCTTACGATATTCGTCTAAATTCCGAAGGCACCGCGCCCCGCAGATGTAGTGTCAGCCGTTCGGCGGAATTCGTAGATCAAGGAGAAGCTCCGTGCCTTCGGGAATTTCGAGCGGGTCGGTGGGAACGAGGACGCCACTCACGTAGCGCGCGCGGATTTGGCGGGGGCGCGATGGTGCTTTTGGGTGCGCGGCGGCTCGCGGCTCGTCGCGCTTCACCTCCAGCGACGTCGAATTGACCGGCCCCGAATCGAGCGCGACATTCGCGAGCGCGTCCGCGTCGCGGTTCTGCTCGCGCCGGACATGCTCGATGGCGAAGTACTTGAGCTCGCGCGAAAGTATCGAAGCGCGCTCGTGGAGCGGCTTCAGATCCGGGCTCTTTACCTTGTAGCGCCCCTGCATCTGGCGAACCAGCAGTTCGGAATCGCTGCGGACGCGCAACGCCGAAACGCCGTGCGTCGTCGCATAGTCCAGGGCCGCGAGCAGCGCGTAGTATTCGGCTACGTTGTTCGTGTCGCGGCCGAACTTCTTCGCCAGTTCCAGGACCAGCTTTCCTTCCGGATCGCGTATCACCACGGCGTATGCGGCGGGACCGGGGTTGCCGCGCGAAGCGCCGTCAATGTTGGCGACGTGCACCCCCGCTGGCGACGCCGCTGGATGGGTATCGGAGAAGAGACGCGCGCTGCCCGGCGGAGAAGTTTTCGATCCTCGCATGCGCCGCGGCCTCAGCTCTCGCGCGACGTGGAGGCGGAAGCGCTGGCCTGGGAAGCCGAGGCGGCGGCCGGCGCAGACGAAACGCTCGGCTCGATGTAGTAGATGATCCGCGTGCACGTCTCGCAGTGAAACAACTCCGTGCTCTCGGAGCGTCGCATTTCCTGGATCACGTGCGGGCGCACGATCATCCCGCACGCGCCGCATTTCTCGTTGCGCACTTCGGCCAGCGCCACGCCGTTGTGTTTCTTCACGATGCGATCGTAGTGATCGAGTATTTTCTCGGGGATTTCCGTTACGGCACGCTCGCGCTCGGCGTTTCCCTCGGCCAGTTCCTTTTCGGCCAGCGCCCGATCGGCTTCCACGTTCGAGCGCTGCACGCGCTCCACTTGCTCGACTTCCTTTAGCGCGATCTCGGACGCCTTGATCCGCCGGTCGTATTCCTCGCTCGCGACCATTTGTTCCAGTAGCCGGTCCTCGGCCTTGGCAATTTCATCCTCGGCCATCTGCACTTCGTGCTGGAGCGCCCGGTAGGCTTCGTTAGTCTTGATCTGCGACGTCTGGTCCTTGTACTTGCGTACCTTTTCTTTCCAGCTTTCGACGTCGAGCTCGTACTTCTTCCGGTCCTTGACCGTCGCAAGCTGCGCGGCCTTGCTCGCATCGAGATCCGCTTTGGCGGCCGCGACGCGCGCATCCGAGTCGGCGAGTTTCTTGGGGAATCTGGCAAGCCGGGCGCGGACATCGTTTAGCCGGATGTCCACGGTTTGCAGGTCGAGAAGGTTCTGGAGGAGCTTTTGCACAGCGCGGTCATTCTAGCACGGAGCAGCGCGGCTTCCAGTCCCGGCAACCTCGCCCGGAGGCGCTCAGGGTGCGGCCCGCACTTCCATGCTTTGATCTACGACGTAGTTCGTGCAGCCTGCGGCGGTGGCCGAGCATCGGCCGGTTACGCGAAAGCCATCGCCGGAAGATTCGACGTCGTACGTGTATCCGTCGCGCCCTGTCTTCTTTATGCTCATTTCGCCGCTCGAAACCAGTTCGTCGAGCGAAGCGATCGAATTGTGCTCGGCCTGATAGTTGCGCTCGGCTTGCGCGATGCTCAGCAGGTCATTTTTCACGCCGACAACATTTATGGTTTGCGCGGGCGTCGCCGCGCCCGTGGAACTACTCTGCGTAAAGTAGAACTTATAGACCAACAGACCAATCACGGCGACGACGAGAATACTGATGATGCTACCCAAGCTGCGCATAAGCACCTCACCAAGCTGTTGCCACGGTTGAAAGCCGCTGATTCCCATGGCACCACAGCGCCCGCTACCTTCGCAACTTTGTGTTGCGCGCAGATGCGAATCGGGAAACAGAGGCCCGCGCGGCCTCTCGGAACACTGGCTGCCCGATGCTATCTTTCATACTCTGGATGCGTCCAAGTACAGGGGCAAACAGAAGGGCATCGCTTGCCTATCGTCAGGCTCGTTTGACACTTCCACCCGCTATCGTGATACTGGAACTCGTATTTCGAGACCTTGGCCTATTCAGGCAACTTACCCCAATCGATCGGAGCGACTTACGATGAGCGCGAGCATGAGAAAATGGATTCGAGCCGCTGCAGCCGTATTTTTCGCGATTGGCGTGTCCGCCTGCCTGACGCCTCCGCTTGCGGCGCAGGATCAGTCTTCTGCCGTTCGCCCGCCGAAGCTCGATTTCACAACTCACACGCTCTCAAACGGCCTCCAGGTGATCCTGCTGGAAGAGCACGCCGTGCCGGTGATCGACCTGCAGGTCTGGTATCACGTCGGCGGGAAAGACGAGCGCCCTGGCCATACCGGTTTCGCCCACCTATTCGAGCACCTGATGTTCAAGGGCTCGGCGCACGTGGGAACCGAAGAACATTCACGCATCATCGAAGCGGTCGGCGGATACGACAACGCCGAGACGGGCGACGACACTACGAATTACTTCGAGACGTTTCCGAGTCAATATCTCGAGCGCGTTCTCTGGCTCGAGGCCGATCGCATGGGCAGCCTCAACGTGGACGAAGCGAATTTCGAATCCGAACGCAAGGTCGTGGAGGAAGAGCGGCGCCTCCGTGTTGACAATCAGCCCTATGGCTCGCTCGAAGAGGATCTCCGCGGCGCTGCGTTCACCGTCCACGGTTATCACCACACCCCCATCGGCAGTATCGCGGATCTCGACAAAGCGACTCTGGAGGACGTGCGCGCTTTCTTCAACACCTATTACAAGCCGAACAACGCCACGCTCGTCATCGTGGGCGATTTCAGTTCAGATCAGGCGTTATCTTGGACGCGAAAATACTTCGACGGGATTCCGGCTTCCGCCGGACCCATTCCGCGGCCCGACACGCCCGAGCCTCCGCAAACAGAGGAACGCGACGTCGCGAAGTCGTACTCGAACACGCCGCTGCCGGCCGTCGTGATCGGTTACAAAATTCCCGCGCGGTACGCTCCCGACGCGTATCCGCTCGACCTCGCGTCGAATATTCTTGCCGGAGGCGAGAGCAGCCGCCTTTATCAAGCGCTTGTATATAAGGACCAGATCGCCGTGCAATCGGCCGGCTTTGGTAATTTCACCGAGGATCCCAATCTTTTCTGGGCGTACGCCATCATGAATCCAGGGCACGCGCCGGCAGACGGCGAAAAGGCGGTCGTCGCCATCCTGGACGGCCTGAAGAATCAGCCGGTGAGTAGGAACGAATTGCAGAAGGCGAAGAATCAGGAGATCTCGGGCTTTATTCTCGGCCGCGACACCGACGAGCAGAAAGCCGTCGCGCTCGCCGGCGCCACCGTGATTGGCAAGAATCCGGACTTGGTCAATACCGAGCTCGAGCGATATCTGAAAGTCACGCCGGAGGACATCGAGCGGGTGGCCAAGGAATACTTCGTGCCGCAGCGCGCCACCTTTTTGACGATCAAGCCCGCGGCGCCGCCGGCTCAGTAGAACCGCCGGCGAGGAAACTCTAGTCTCAGGAGCACTAATGAAGCGCGCAATCAAGCGATGGATTATTTTCCCGGCAGCATTCGTGCTCGCGGGGACCGCGGCACTCGCGCAACAGCCCTCGCAGCAGCCGAACCCGCCAGCGGCGCCACAGGACCAGAAAAATGGCACGGGAGTTGTCCCACCGGGAGTGAAGCTCGTGCCGGATATGCCGGCTTCCGGCGCTCCGACGCACTTCCATTTCCCGCAGGCGGCCACAAAGACGCTTGCGAATGGGCTACGCGTCTTCGTCGTCACCGATCATAGCGAGCCGGCCGTTGCAGCCAAGCTCGTAACCTTGTCGGCGGGCAGCACGAAAGACCCCAAGGGAATGCCGGGCGTGGCGCAAATGACGGCAAACCTTCTGACTCAGGGAACCGCGAAGCGCTCGGCGCGCGATATTGCCGAGGCAATTGACTTCATCGGCGGCTCGCTCGAAGCCTCGGCGAGCGCCGATTCCACGGACGTCAGCTTGGATGTGGTGAAAAAAGATTTGCCTGCGGGCCTCGACCTAATGTCCGACGTCGTCCTGCATCCGGCGTTTCGCGCCGACGAACTCGAACGTCAGCGTCAGCAGCTTCTCTCCGGCTTGACGATTCAATATTCCGATCCCGATTATCTGGCTTCGCAGATCTTCGGTCGCTCGATTTATGGCACCTCGCCCTACGGCTGGCCCCAGGAGGGCACTCCGGAAACCGTGAAGAAGCTCGAGCCCGAAGTTCTGGCGAAATTCCATGACGCCAACTACGCGCCGAACCAATCGCTGCTCGCCTTTGCCGGCGACATCACCCCCGAAGAAGCTTTCGCTGCCGCCGAAAAATACTTCGGGGCATGGCCCAAGCTCGACGTGGCATCCGCCGTTCCGCCCGCGCCGGAAACCCTTTCGGGCATGCACATCTGGCTGATTGACAAGCCCGACGCCGTGCAAACGCAAATTCGCGCCGGCAAATTAGGGATTCGCCGCGGCGATCCGGATTACATCCCCGTGGTGGTGACGAACCGCATCTTTGGCGGCGGTTACAATAGCCGGCTGAATACGGAAGTCCGCGTGAAAAAGGGCCTCACTTACGACGCCCGCTCTTCCTTCAATCCGCATCGTTTCGCCGGCTCGTTTGCGGTCTCGACGTTTTCGCGCACGTCTGCCACCGTCGAAGCGGCTAAATTGGTCGTTGATTTGATTTCTCAGATGTCCACGGGCGACGTAACTCCCAAGGAGATGGATTTCGCGCGCGACTATCTCGCCGGCGTCTATCCCATTCAATCGGAGACCGCCGAACAGGTGGCCAATCGCGTTCTGACGGCGGCGGCGTACGATCTGCCCTCGGACTACAACAGCACCTATCCCGACAAAATTAGGGGCGTGACGTCCGCGCAGGTGCGCGAAATGGCCCATCGCTATCTCAGCACGAAGGACCTCGAGCTGGTTTTCGCCGGAAACGTGGGAGCCTTTCGCGACGCACTAAAGAAGGCCTTTCCCGATGCGAAGTATGAAGAAATCGCCTTCGACCAGGTGGATTTGCTCGCTCCTGATTTGCGCAAGGCGAAGCCAGAAGGAGCGCCCGCCGCTTCGAAATAACGGGCTCGCGGTTACTTTACCGACAGGATCACCTTCCCGATATTTTTCCGGTCGTGAATATATTGGTGTGCGGCGGCCGCCTGATCGAGCGGAAATGTCTTGCCGATCGCGGGTTTGATCTTACCGGCGGTGTACATACGGAATAGTTCGTCGAGTTCCCCGCGCAAAAGCGCGCCGCGGCTTTGCACCTGCCCCAGATTCACGCCGATCACGGAGACGCTTTGCCCCATCAGCTTCAACGGATGAAATCGCGGCGTCTGCGCGAACGCCACCAGGTTGCGCCACCAGCTGCGCTTGCCGTCAGGCCCGGCCGCGGCCGAAAAGCCGTAGACGACCAGCCGCCCGGTCGGTCCAAGGCACTTGTAGCTGCGGGCAAACGATTTTCCGCCGACCGCGTCCATCACCATCTCGATTCCGTTTGGCGCGAACTTCCGCACCACCTCCACAAAATTCGATTTCTCGTAATCAATCGGGTGATCCACGCCGATCTTGCGCAGGTATTCCTGCTTCGCCGGACCCGCCGTGCCGAATACGACCAATCCCTTCGCTCGCGCCAGCTGGACGGCGGCGATTGCCACCCCTCCTGCCGCGCCATGAATCAGAATTCGGTCGCCCGGCTGCAGATTGCCCATCGTGAACATCGCGTGATGCGCCGTCAGATAGTTCACGGGAATCGCGGCGCCGTCCTCGAATGGCATCCCCGGCGGGAGCCGATACACCACGCTCGCCGGTACCGCCGCCCATTCGGCGTAGGCGTTGAAGTGCGGAAGCGCCACGACGGCATCGCCCGGCTTCAGCTCTTCGCCTTCGCCGCGCCTGCCGCCTTCGACGATTTTTTCCACCACTCCGGCAATCTCGAGGCCCGGAATAAACGGTGGCTTGGGCGTGGCGGGATAGAGCCCCATGCGCTGCAGCAGGTCCGCGAAGTTGACGCCGATCGCCTTCACGCGGATCAGCACTTCCCCGGCCTTCGCTTGGGGATCCGGCACTTGCTGGGACTCAAAAACTTCGGGCGGCCCATACCGCCGTACCACCAACGCGCGCATCTAACTCTCCTTCAGGCCGGGACTTGTAGCCACCACTCTCGCCGTAGCCGAGCTTCTCTCGCCGATGGCGGGCCTGCCGCGCCGTAGCCCAAAGGGCGAAGGCGGGGGCATTTCATTAGGATTCGACTGCAGCTTATCTTAAACTAAGGGACTTTGCGCCATGATGAAACGCGATCTGCGACTTAGCGCTTTCTTGACCGGCTTGGCCCTCCTCGCCGGAACGTGGGTTTGCGTGGCCGCGGACCGTCCTGCGGACGCGCCCACACCCGCGGTGCTGACCGCCATGCAGGGCGAACTCAGCCGCTCGATGGAGGCGATGTCCGCCGCCGATCCCCCGGCCTATTTCATCAGCTATACCGTCTCCGACCGGCAGTTTACAAACGTCTCCGGTTCCAATGGCGCGCTGCTTTCCAGCACCGCGGACCGCGCGCGCTGGCTCGAAGTGCAGTCACGCGTCGGAACCTATCAGCTCGACGACACGCACAAACTCGGCGACCGGCCGCCCAGCTGGACCAGCCCCGGCACCAACGTCCCGATTGACGACGATATTCCCGTCCTCCGCCGCGAAATCTGGCGGGAGACCGATCGCCAGTACCGCGCCGCCGCCCAGGCTTTGATCAAGGTCAAGACCAGCGAGCAAGTGCAGGTGCAGACCGCCGAAGGCGCCGCGCCGGATTTTTCGCGCGAGCAGCCGCACACGTCCGTTGGCCAACCCGTCGAAAGCCGCGTGGACCGCAAACCCTGGGAAGAGCGCGTTCGCCGATATACGGCGGAGTTCAGCAAGTCGTCCGCGGTGTTAAATTCCATCGCCACGTTCACCGCACAGGCCACCAATCAGTATCAAGTGAATACCGAGGGCACGAAGCTCGCCTTTGGACAGGTCCACTACCGCCTCGAACTCTTCGTTCAGAGCAAGGCTCCGGACGGGATGGACATTGAACGTTATGCGAATTTCGACTGGCTCGACCCCAAGGACGCTCCCGACGAAAAAGCGGTCTTCGACAGCATTTATGAGTTGATCGAGGAAACAGAAGCTCTCGACAAAGCCCCGCTCGCGAATCCCTATGCGGGACCCGCGCTGCTCACCGGGCGCGCCGCCGCCGTTTTCTTCCACGAAGTCTTCGGCCATCGCGCCGAGGGCTTCCGTCAGAAGGACATCAGCGAGGGCCAGACCTTCACCAGCAAGGTCGGTGAAAAAATCCTGCCGGACTTCATTTCCATCAAGGACGATCCCACCGAAGCCACTCTTGGCGGCCAGATGCTCCTCGGAAGTTATCCGTTCGACGACGAGGGCGTGCCCGCGGTCAATGTTCCGCTCGTGGATCACGGCGTGCTGAAAACTTTCCTGATGTCGCGCTCGCCGCTCATAGACATTCCGCACTCGAATGGCCATGGACGCCGCCAGCTCGGCTACGTGCCCGTCGCCCGGCAGGGAAATCTGATCGTTTCGAGCACGCAGACCCAGCCATTCGCGGCGATGCGGCAGAAGTTAATCGCGCTCGTAAAGCAGCAGGGCCTGCCCTACGGCCTCCTAATTGACGACATTGCCGGCGGCTTCACGTTCACCGGCCGGGGACAGCCGCAAGCCTTTCAGGTCACGCCGCTGGTCGTTTACCGGGTCTTCGCCGACGGGCGCCCCGATGAACTCGTGCGCGGCGTGGATATCGTGGGCACGCCGCTGGTTTCGCTGACCAAGATCGTGGCCACCAGCGACAAGCAGGAAATATTCAACGGCTACTGCGGCGCGGAATCCGGTTCCGTGCCGGTCTCGGCCGTCGCCCCAGCGATCCTGATCTCGGAGATGGAATTCGCGAAGAAAGAAACCTCGACCGACCGGCCGCCCGTCCTGCCGCCGACGGGACACGATCCGGAAGCAAAGGGCCCAAAGCCGTGAAAATATTCGCCACACTTGCGCTGCTCGCCGCCTTCGCAATGCTGCTGACCGCCGCTCGCGCCGCCGGAAATCACGCCGGAGTGCCGGCCTCCGCTCAAGCGCCCGTTCCGGCTGGCGAAGGTGACCAGACGCTCCATGCCATGCACGACGAAATGGAGCGCGCCCGCACGCGCTTGGTCCTCGCGGGTGTCGGCAAACCGTTCTACATCGAGTACCGGCTGCTCGATCTCGACGTCCGCAGCGTTACGTCATCTTTCGGCGCTCTCATCGCCAATTCGACTTCGCGCACTCGCTTCATGAGCGTGGATGTGCGCGTGGGCGATTATCACCTCGACAGTTCCAATTTCATCAGCGAGGACGGTTTCCAGGGTTTCCTCGGCTCCACGGGAGAAGTCGGCATCGACCGCGATTACAACTCGCTTCGCCAGGATTTGTGGCTCGCCACCGATCAGGCTTACAAAGCCGCGGTCACCCAGATGGCGCTCAAGCAGTCCTTCCTCCGCAGTCTGACAAAGCCGCCCGAAATAGATGATTTCTCCCAGGCGCAGCCGCTCGTCAAGATTGATCCGCGGATCGATCCCGACTGGACCTCGCGCAACTGGGAAGAGGAATCTCGCGAGGCTTCCGCAATCCTGAAAAATTTCCCGCAGCTGTACGGGACGCGCGTCAACTACTACCTCGTCTACGCCACGTCGTATCGCATGACGAGCGAAGGCACCATCCTCCGCTCTTCCCGTCACCTGGCCGCCATTGAAGCGGCGATGGACACGCAGGCGGAAGACGGCATGGCGCTGCACAACTATTATTCGTTCTATGCCGGCCAGCCCGCGGGCTTGCCCGATGCGGCAACTGTCGCCAAAGGTGTTGCGAATGCCGCCACCGAGCTGATGGCGCTGCGCTCGAGTCCGCTCGTTCCGGATTACACCGGCCCGGTGCTGTTTGACGCTCCGGCGGCTGCTTCGACGCTCGCGCAGGTTCTCGAGCCGTCTCTTTCCGGCGCGCGTCCTCCGCTTTCGATGACCCGCGATTTCGACGCGTTCCTCGAGCGCTTCGGCGGACGCAGCGAATGGTCGGGCCGCGTCGGCACGCGCGTGCTTCCCACCAGCGTCACGCTCGTGGACGATCCCACGCTTCAGGAGTTCCAGGGCCAGCCGCTGATCGGGAGTTTCGACGTGGACGACGAGGCCGTGAAGGCCCAGCGCGTCTCTCTGGTCGAAAGCGGCATTCTCAAGGATTTCCTGATGTCGCGCCGCCCGGGCCCCGATTTTACGTACTCCAACGGCCACGCGCGCTCCGCGCTGCTTTCCGACGAACGCCCTCTCAGCAGCAATCTTTTCTTTCAGTCTACCGACGCGCTCAAGCCGGACGATCTGCGCAAGAAATTTCTCGACGCCTGCCGCTCCGACGGACATGACTGGTGCCTCGAAATAAAGCGCATGGACAATCCCGCGCTTGCCGCGGTTCGCCAGGAGGATTTTTCTCAATTTGTCGGCGACCTCGGCGGAGGAATCGCGAACGGTGATCGCGTGCCCCTTCTGGTCTATCGCGTGTACGTCGCCGATGGCCGCGAGGAACTCGCGCGCGGGGGAATCCTCGAAGGACTCACGTTGCGCTCGATGCGCAACATCCTCGCGATCGGCGACGACGCGACCGTCCTTTCCTACATGCAGAATCCCGCCGACGGCCTCGCCGGAACGGCCATCGGCGCCTTCGGCCTGGCGCAGGGCGGCATCCCCAGTACGGTCGTCGCTCCTTCGCTCCTGCTCGACGACGTCGAAATCCGCGGCTTCCACGGCGAGCCTCGCCGCCTCCCCCTCGACCCCGCTCCGCCATTGAAGTGACGATCCGACCAGGATCGTCATCCCGAGGAGTCCGCCGTGGCGGACGACGAGGAATCTCTCCTTTTCTTTGATCGGCGTCGGAGGGCGAACTTCCTTCTGCTTTTACGCGAGGGGACCAATTGTGAGCGGGCTTGTACCGATCGCAAACTCGCCTTCGTAAAGAACACTTCTCCCGTCGGCGTCCATCAACTGCACCAGAACACCGAGCTTCGGCGGAACGGGAGCGATCCGCGCCAGTCTGGTTTCGAGGTGATCCGATCCCGCCACAGCCTTACGAACGGTTTCCACCGCGCAGAACTCGTCGTTTCCACTCACGCCCACGATCAGGCTGCGCGTTTCGTTCGCGTTGAATCTGGCCAGGTCGAAACCATCTAGCCAGGTGCCCCGGACCCGAAGCATCTCCTTTTCGCCAACGCGGTAGATCAAGTGCGCCTTCGCGGTTGCGCCCGCAGCCGCCTCGGCGCCTCGCCCAGTTTCGTTCGTGAGCTGCACGACCACTCCCATCCGGCCGGGCCGGTGCGCAGTCCACTTCCCTCCCGCTCCGAGCGCTGCAATTTGCAGCATGCGCAAATCGGTAACTCTGATATGGGGACCAGGTTCTATCGGCGCTTGCGCTGGCTCCGGCGTTGGCGCAGACGGGGCGCTCGCAGGCGCCGGCGCTGGCGTTGGCGTTGGCTTCGCGGATTTGACCGGCGTCTGCGAGCCTGTGCTGGTCAGCTTCGCTGGTTTTCCTTGATATGCTTGCAATGCAAAACACTGCATCGTCGCCGGACTGATGTTTCGAAGCGATACTTTGATCGGTTCAACCGCCAGGCCCGTCGGTGGCGGAGCCGGCGAGTTGAACGAATTCTTCGAGAAGATCAATTTGTAGCTGGGCCCGCCGGGAAGTTCCTTCGTGTACGATTGCAGCCTCGACGCAACATTGATCGCCCGCCCCAGATATTCGAACTGCCCGTTCAGTTCCAGGCGAATCAACTCGCCGGCATCGATGCCGAACATCAAGCCGATCGGATTGGGCTCTTGCGAGAGCAAGGGTCGAATGCAGGCTTCGAATTGAACTTCGTATGACTTGCAAAGTTCGCCCAGCAATCCGCAGAGTTCGATCTTCGACACGGCATCCGGAAACAGGAGCACCCAACCATCGCCAATGAACTTGTACAGGTTCATTTCCAGCGGAACGCCTTTTTCGAGCAGGAAATCCTTCAAATGAATCAGGAGATTGCGCCACGCGGAAAGATTGTCGGTGCGTTTTAGATCTTCCAGAATCGTCGTCGAGGAGCATATATCGAACACCACAACCAAATGACGTTCGCGGCTCGATACCTCCGTCCCTCGCGTCATGGCTCTCTCTACCATCGGTCGGTGTCGATTCGGCCAATAGTGTCGCCTAACCCCTGCGCGAAGGCAATCGACGCGCGCTCGTTTACCCTCAGCAAGTATTCTCGTCGTGTAGAATGTCTGCGCAACTCACTTCGCCAGATGCACGTGTTTCCCGCGCAGCCCTTCGTGCGAGTGGCGCAGCGGCAGAACGCCCTTCGGAATCTCGCGCAGCGTGTCCGGCACCATCTCTCCCGGACTCCCTTTCGCCGGCGTGACGCCGCCATCCGCCAGCAGGAGGGCTCCCGTCACGTAGCTCGCCTCATCCGACGCAAGGAACGCGAAGACGTTCGCGATCTCCTCCGGGCTTCCGCGCCGCCCGAGCGGAACCATCCCGTCGATCATCTTCTGCACCTCGAGGCTAAGCGGACCGCCTGGCCCACGCGTCCACGCCGTGTCGATCGGCCCGGGACACACGCAGTTTGCCCGCACGCCGTATTTCGCCTGTTCCATCGCCACGCCCTTCGCAAACGCGTGCAAAAATCCCTTGCTCGCGCCGTAGGGTGTGAAGCCCGCCGAGCCGTTGATTCCAGCCTCGGAGCCGGTGAAGAGGATGTTGCCGCGCGTCTTCTGCAAGTGCGGCAGCGCGAATTTCGTCATCAGGAACGCGGTGCGGATGTTGTTGCGGACCGTCCGTTCGAAATCCTCCACTCGGTACGCGTCGGTCTCCGCGTTGGCGATGAAGATGCCCGCATTGTTCACCAGCACATCGATCCGCCCGAAGCGCCGCACCGCTGCTTCGACGCACTCCCGGGCCGCGGACTCCTCGGCGAGGTCCCCAAGATACGCCTCCGCCTCGCCGCCGTTCGCGACAATCGCTTCCGCCACGTCCTTCACCGGGTCGCTCGGCAACCCGGCCAGCACGACGCGCGCTCCCTCGCGCGCGAATTTGTGCGCCGTCGCCTCGCCGATCCCCGTCCCCGCGCCCGTAATGATCGCAACCTTATCTTTCAGCCTCATCTCCGTCTCCTTGTCCTTCGTCTCGGCCACGATCATAGCGCGGTTGTTAGCGTCACGGCGGCCTCCAGGCCGACCGCTCCCCGCTCTCTCACGTTGTCATTCCGAGCGCAGCGAGAAACCTCTCTTGCTTCTCCGCTCCGCAGCAGCAACCAAAAGCATAAGTCTTGACTAAATCTAACATTAGACATAGTCTAAATTTTTAATGGATGCCAAGGCGATTAAACGGTCCTTCGACGGCAGCGGGTTCCGATGCACTCCGCAGCGCTATGCCGTGATGGCATTCTTGATGGAACACAACAGTCATCCCACGGCTGCGGAAATCTTCAAAGCCGTGAATCGCGTGGATCCGCACTCTTCAAGGGCCACGACTTATAACAATCTGCGGGATCTGGTGCAGGCGGGTTTGGTGCGTGAAGTGGCCGTCGAGGGCCGCGCCGCGCGATTCGATGCGAAAGGCATGCGGCATCACCACTTCATCTGCGACCGCTGCGGCAATGTTGAGGACCTCGAGTGGTACGACGTGCCCAGGCCTGCCACGCGCTCTCTCGGTAAGCGGATGCTTCGCGAATGCGAACTCATTTTCCGGGGACTCTGCACGAAGTGCGCTCCGCGGCGCACTTCCCGTTAGTTTTCGAAGGCGCGTGAGCAAGCGCGGCGGCGATTGCG
>JARLGK010000036.1 GCA_031296075.1 Candidatus Acidiferrales bacterium | reverse complement strand
CGTAATTCCGCGATTGTGGCGGTTGGCCATGATTTGCACCTGCATGAGCTCCTGATGATACGCGCGGTTATTGTGCATCACGATCAGGAGTGGAATGCGGTGGTGCGCGGCGGTCCAAAGAACGCCTGGAGCGAACATGAGGTCGCCGTCGTTCTGGATGCTGACGGTGAGGCGGCCGTGCTTGCGATTGGCGAGAGCGGCGCCGACCGAAGCGGGCGCGCCGTAGCCGACGCCGTAGCCGCCCTCGGTGCCGATGTAGTGATAATGCTTGTTGAAATCCCACAAGCGCAGCGGCCAGCGGCTCACGAACTGGCAATTCGAAACGAGCGACCAATCTTCGTCCTTGATCTGCGCCCAGATTTCGGCGGACATGCGCGCCGTGCTGATCGGGCTGGCATCCCATCCCGATGTGGCCGCTTCGCGCTGCGCCTGCATGACCTGCTGGTGAGCGGTCGCAAGTTTTGCGCCGCGGTCGGCGAACATGCGTTTGCGGTCGTCCGTAATCTGGCGCTTCACCGCCTCGATCAGCGACGGGAGCGTGGCTTCGGCGTCGGCGCCGATCGAGATATCAACGGGCGCGTAGCGCTGGAAATCCTGATAATTGCTCTTCATGAAGAGATCGTTGGCGGTAATGCTGACGAGCTTCGCGCCGGGCTTGGTGGCCGGCCGCGTCGTGGGATTCACCTGCCCGTGTACGGAGTTCACCGTGCTCCAGAAATCGGTGAGCTCGAGACCGGCGATCACGTCCGCATTGGCGATGGCCGCGCCGCCGCGTTCCGTGTGATTCAGCGGATGGCGCGTGGGGAAATTCATTCTGCCGTTGCGGTCAACCACCGGCGCCTGCAGCGCTTCGGCCAACTCGATCAGGCTTGCGAGGCCGGCGGGAGTGCGCGCGACGCGATCGGTGACCAGCACCGGATTCTCGGCGGCGACGAGCAGGCGCGCGACTTCAGCGACGGCGCCGGAATCGCCGACGGGCGGCGACGTCATCGAGAGCTTCGGCACGCTTAAATTCGCGCCGTCGGTAACCGCATACTCCTGCAGCTCGTGATCGGCGACCAGGGCGACCGGCATCATCGGCGGAGTGGTCGCAATTTTGTACGCGCGGACCGCCGACTCCGAAAATCCCTGGAGCGAGACCGGGCGGTCGTCCCATTTGATGAAATCGCGAATCATCGCCGCGGGGTCCTGCGCGCTGTGCGTCCAGTCCACCTGGCCGAAGCGCTCGGCGGCGTCGCCAAAATTGCCGAGAATGATGTACACAGGCACGCGGTCGCAAAAGGCGTCGTAGATGGCCATGGAGGCGTGCTGCAAACCGACCGTGCCGTGGACGCAAACGAGCAGAGGCTTTCCTTCGATCTTCGCGTAGCCGTGGCCCATGGCGACCGAAGATTCCTCATGGCAGCAGGTGATGAATTCCGGAGCTTTGTTGCCGCCGTAGTTGATGAGCGATTCGTGAAGGCTGCGGAAGGTGTTGCCGGGGTTGGCGCAGAGATATTCGAAATCGAGAGTCTTGAGAACGTCCACCATGAAATCGGAGCCGGGGCGATCGACCGTCATCACCTCTGCGGCCGCGGGAGAATCCGGCGGGGCTTTCAGAAGCGGCGGTGCGCCGGCGCTGCGGGCCGGCTGGGGCGAAGAGGCGTTTGCGGCCGCGGGACTGACGACAAGCGCAGCCGTGCCTGCTGCCGCGGCCCTCAGGAAATCGCGGCGATTCACCGAATCTCTTTTCGACTTTCGCACCACGGCACCCCCTGACTTACGCGGGAGAGATTACTCCCGTACGGGAATTTGCGCATCATTCACTTCAAGGGCACTTCGCTGTCACTTCGCCGGCCGCATGCCCGCGCGCTGGTCGGCCACCCAGTCGAGGAAACGCTCCATCCGGGCTCGCTCGCGCCACATCAGGTGACAAAACTTCCCGGCGGTGAGATCGGCGGCCTCGTGGCCGAAGAATGTCTCCATGCGCCATTGAATGTAAGGCGACTTCCACGGAGTCAGCCGATGGCCCTTCGAGATGATCCAGTAGTAGCGCAGTGCGTTGAACATGCTGGTCGCGCAAGCGTACCATGACCGTCCAGAGGTCTAAACGATGAAGAGGATCACGTTCGTGTTTGCCGCCTGCCTTCTGACCTCAACACTCGTAGCGCAACAATTGTCGGAGCCAATTCTACAGTCGGCTCAAATGCCGATGTATCCCGTAATCGCGCGCTTCGCTCGAGTGACTGGCGAGGTGGTGGCCGAGTTCACGCTAGATGATAGCGGTAGCGTGGCATCTGTTCAGATCCTCTCCGGTCCACAACTTCTCTGGAGGGCCACTCAAGAAAACATCCAGACATGGAAATTCCAAATCCCCAAGAAATCCACCGAAGCCAACCAAGAATACAAGACAACGTTCACTTACCGATTCTCAGGCCGCGAAGTGGAGGGAGACGAAGAGAGTGGTAAGGCTCTGAAATTGACCGTCACCGTCAGTTCATTCCACGAAATCGAGGTTATCAGCGACACTTACAAACCCACAATGCAATATTAGAGCCCCAGCGCCGCAACCTACTTTCGAAGTTCAAGCGGACTGATTTCCCAAGAGAATCCGTTTACATTGTCAAGCTAGACGCCGGACCCACAGGCGCTCGGTGGCGGGCTTGCCGAGATGGATGCGCCCGGAGCCGTGCCCCGCGACAGTGAGCGACATCGTCTCGTCGTATTCGCGATCGAGGACGCGGACGCGCGCGGTGGGACGCAGGTGGCGCTGCTCGAGGAACTCAAGGAACGCGGGATCCCTCTCATACACGCGCAGGATTTCGTAGCTGTGCCCGACTTCGGTTTCCGAAAGTTTTACGGCGGCGTGTTTGCGGCGGAGACGCGACATCCCGCCGAAGAGCGGCACGCCGTGCGGGCAGCGCGTGTCGCGGCCGAAGCGCGCGAGAAGTAGCCGCACCACTTCGGGTGAAATGCCGTGCTCGAGGCGTTCGGCCTCTTCGTGCGCGCGCGACCACTCCAGGCCGATGATTTCAGTGAGAAGCTTTTCCGCGAGCCGGTGCCGCAGGACCAGGTGCTGCGCGGCTCCTTTCCCTTTTGCGGAAAGCTCGATGCGTCCGCCGCGACGAACAT
>JARLGK010000003.1 GCA_031296075.1 Candidatus Acidiferrales bacterium | reverse complement strand
CGTACACGACGGGACCAGGCGCGGCGCTGCGCCGGACGCGCCTCCGGGCATGCTGCAGAATCTGGTGACCATGGAGACCTTCGGAATTCGCGGCGGGCTAATCCACGAAGTGGAGGCATGCCCGTTCGTCACGATTCCTTATGGGCTGGGAAACGGTTGGACGGAGGGTTCGGGACGGTAGCGGCGACGCCGAATAATATTAGCGCGCTTGCGGGAAGTCTTCGCAAAGCGGAGATCGTAAGAGCACAGACAGGATTGTCTGTGCCACCCGAACTGCCCAGCCAATCGGGAGATTGGCAATACCAGGGGCTAGCGTTCGGTGAATTCGTCGCTGTGGACGATGAATTCCGGGTAGGCGCCCGCGCCCAATTCGTATAAATCCATGCCCTGGCGTTCGCCCTCCGCAGCTACTCGCTGCGGATATGCGCGATCCAGGAGCCAGTTCAGTCCGTAGGTCAGCGGCAGGACAAAACCGATCAACGTCGCAATTCCCACCAGTTGCGCCAGCCATTGTCCCGTCGCACCGGTCGTGGGTTTGCCGGCCGCGTCCATGGCAATCGCCGGGATCCTCGCGAAAATTCCAACCGAGAACACGCCCCATAGACCGCCCATCGCGTGCGCCGAAATCGAGCCTCCCGGATCGTCCACCGACATGTGAAATTCGAACCATTCCACCGAGAACGTAACCAGGGCCCCGGCCAGAAGGCCGATCGTCGCGGCCTCCGCCGGACTCACAAATGCGCACGCGCCGCTGCTGGCAGCCAGCCCGCCGATCCAGCCGTTGGCGGTCAGCGATGCGTCGGGCTTACCGAAACGAACATGCGTGATCATCGCGGCCGTCAAAGCCGCCGTCGCGGCGCATAAAATCGTGTTGATCGCCACCAACACCGCCTGGCCGGGTTCTGCGCCGTTATAGAGGACGGCGCCCGCGGCGTTCAGTCCCAGCCAGCCCATTAACGCGAGCACGCAGCCGAGAATTACCAGGACGCCGTTGTGTCCCGGAATCGCGGTCGGCATTCCGTCGTGGGCGTACTTGCCGTGGCGAGCGCCCACAATCCAGGCAATGGAAAGGGCCGTGAGTCCGCCGACTGCTTGAATCGTGCCGGCGCCGCCCGAGTCCACAAATCCGCTTCCCAATCCGTAGTTTGCCCCGAGCCTTGCCAGCCAGCCGCCGCCCCACACCCAGTGCGCGAACAGCGGATAGGTCCAACCGGCTAGAATTGCGGTCGAAGCGCAACAAGCTCCCAACCGCCATCGGTCGGCTCCGCTGCCGAGAGGTATCAGCGCGGCCAATCCAACGCTGAACATTCCCAGCAACGCCGCAAGCGACGCAGGGGAACCATCGAGCGCCTGGTGGCGCAGAAAAAACGGCCCGGCTGCGATCCAACTCCACTCTTTGCCGCCCACCGAAACGACGTGCGCCGGCCCGCCGGCGAATCCCTGCCACGCAAAGCCGCACACGAAATACGCGAGGGCCGCTACCGCCAGCACGCACAACGAAGACATCATCGAATGCGCCGCGCTGCGCGAACGCCCGAGTCCGGTGCTGATCAGCGCGAGTCCCGCGGCCGCGCAGGGAACCAGAAATATGAACGCGAGGCAGAGCAGGGTCGCGGAGTCGGAAGGAGCAGCGGTAGGCGCAGGTATCACTGGTGCGCGCCTCGCCGAATTGGATGCGCGCGAATCACCAGCACGAGTCCGAGAATTTCCACGCCAACGCCGGCCAGCACGAACGCAATTCGCGGCGCCTCTGCTGACAGCAACGCGAGAGCGGTCAGCACGATTCCCCAGCCAGACAATAGGAGCGCAAAACCAAAAAGTCGCATCCACCGAGTCCCTGGCAGGCGCGGTCCCGCCCGCGCAAGCCACTAATTTCACGACTAAAATATCATTCTTGTGGCAAACGGGGAGAGAACAAAGAATTTCCGGACTGGCCCCCGCCCATGCGGCGCGGGCGTGCCGTTGGCGGGGGAAAATCGATCGAGTCGAATTTCGCAGCGCCGCCTACTCCGCGGAAGGAGCGGATCGCGGCATTACGTTGACGGTCAGTGGCTGATCGAGCTGGAAATCCAGTCTCGTCTCGGAAGGTATTCTTACCTGCTGGCCCTTCGTCGCACCTTGGTAAATCCCGCCGCCCGCGCCTCCCACTCCTGCTCCGATCGCCGCGCCTTTTCCGCCGCCGGCAATTGCGCCGATGATCGCGCCGATCACCGCGCCGCCGCCGACCTTCTCAGCTGTGTTCTTGCCGCGCGGGTCGCCGGCCAGTGAATACGTGCTGCTCACCAGCGGATAGGACCGCCCGCGGAATTCGAGCTTGACGAGTTCGAGATGCAGCTCGCTCTTGCCGGCGAACTTTCCTGCGGAACTGGCGGACACCAGCCGGACGTACACGTCCGCCCCTTTCGGAACGATCACCTCATCATTGACCACAATGGGCGCATCGAGCGAAGCATGGAAAAGTTCCCCGGCGTGATTCACCGACGAATCCACGCCGTCAATCATGCGGATTGTCAATGTCGTGTCTGCAGCGACCTGCACCGGCCTGGGCTGCGGAGGAGGCGGTGGTGCGGGAGCTGACACGGGAACTGTCGCCGGCTCCGGTTGCGCCGCGGGAGCCGCTGCGGGCGGGGACGGATCGTCCACCGGTATGTTCGCCGCCGATTCCGTTTCTTCCGCAGCGGGTTGACGCTTTTTCTCGTGCTTGTCCCGGCGCGATTTCATCGCTGCACGGTCCTGTTTTGGCGCGGGAGCCAATGCGGGCTCCGGTTGCGGCGCACGCGCGATTTCGACGGTCATTTGATCGTTCACTTTGCCCACGCCGGGCGTCTGCGTGGCGATCTTGTACGCCTCCAGACGCGCCGCGTCGCTGGACACGGTGCCGCTCAGCGTGACTTGCCCGCGGTCGGAAGTTACCTGCAGGTTCGCATCCTTGAGCTGCTGGTCGGAAAACACTTGCGAGTGAATGCTGGTGACGAGCGCCGCATCGTTCGACTTGCTCGAGCAGCCGGTTGCGACCACCATGGCAATCACCGCAACCGATAGGATCGATCTCTCGCGCATTCTTCCTTCTCCTTCTCGCACTCGCCGGCCCCGATCCCTTCGCCATCCGCGAACTCTCTGGGGCCCAGCGGCTTACGTTACGTACGATGCGTGGAAGCGGAGAAATGCCGTCCGCCCCGCGCGGGATGCGTAACCGCCGCAGCGTCAACGTCTCTCCCGCCGAAAGTTCATGTTCGCGCCCGAAAATCGCCACAACTTTTTCTCGGGCCGCGGGTTTGAAGGTCAGCAGCCGAATCAGCGTTTTCGGCTACCGGCAGTCAGAAATCATTGGGGTGAAGGAGAACGAGGATGCGAAATCTGAAAGCTACGGGTGTGTTCTTTGTGCTTCTTGCTGTACTGGGCCTGTGCAGCTGCGGCGGATCGTCTTCGGCGTCCAATCCGGGAACCACGGGCCAGGCTTCGGTCTTCACAATTGGCACGGATGCGCCGTTGCCCAGCGTGGTCTCCTGCCAGATCATGGTCACCGGCGTGACCATAAATAACGGCACGAGCAATGTGTCCGTCTTGAGCACGCCGCAGGTGGTTGACTTCGCTCAATTGAGCGGCCTGCATCAACTTCTGGATCTGAGCGCCGTCCCGACGGGAACGTATTCGTCCGCGACGGTTACGATTGCGAGCCCGGTCATCGGATTCATCGACACCACGCAAAATCCGCCGGCCGTCAGCACTATCAACGGGACTCTTTCTCAATCCAGCGTGACCGTGAACTTTGCGAATCCCTTCGTTATGTCCGACGCCGAACTCGTTGGTCTGCGCATGGAGTTCGACCTGCGGAAGTCTCTGGCAACGGACGTGAACGGCCAGGTGACCGGCGCCGTCAACCCGATCTTTCATATGCAGCTGCTCGGCGCGGATGACGCAAACGTTTCGATCGACGACTTCCACGGCGGCGTTGTGGGGACCACGGGCGACACGAGTTTCGTGATTCAGGGGCCGAAGGGCCGCCAGTGGACCGTCCAGACCGATGCCAATACGGCCTTCGACGATCCGAATGATCCGATCAGCTCGTTTACCACAAGCACTATCGTCGAGGTCTCGGGCCAGCTCAATCCCGTGACGCACGACATTGATGCGTCGGAGGTCGAGGTTGTTTCGAACGACGGATTTTTCCTCGGTGGATTGTTCACCAGCATTCGTCCGCCGACCGGCGCGGCGACCGCGGCGGATTTGTACGTTCGCTCCGAACTTCCCGACATCAACGGGATTGCAGATGGTCAGATCGAAACGCTGAGCTTGAATGGCAGCGAGCAGTACAGAATCGCGAACATCAACAATCCCATCACAACCCTGATCTTCAATAACTCCGCGCTGGCCGCCGGGCAGTCCGTTGGCGTGGGAGGCAAACTCACGACGACGAACGGCATCTCGACTCTTACCGTCCATCGCGTCGTGCTGCGGCGGCAGGGGCAGGCGGGCGCATTGGTTCCCGGCCAGACGGTCGTGCAATCCGGTAACGCCGGCAGTTTCGAGCTGACCGATCAGTCCACCGCCGGCATCCTTCTTCCAAATCCGCTCACGGTGCTGACGACGAACGCAACCAATTTCGTCAATCTCAGCGGGCTTTCCGGATTGACGGGAACGCAGGCCATCCCGCTGCGCGTGGTTGGATTCATCCTCGTTGATCCGTTGACCAGCACACCCGTGATGGTCGCGCGCAAGGTCGAGCAGTTGACCGACTAGTTTCGCATTACGTTGCGTCACGGGCGCCACTGTCCTGCGTCGTTGAAACAGGACAGTGGCGTTTGTGTTTCTGCCGCGTCACGCTCGGGAAGGAATCGCTTCGAATCGGATGGAACTATTTGCAATGAATTAGGCGATTCTACTCTTCACGCACCGCGACGATCTGTTTGCCGTCCACGCGAATTTCGATGGCCATTGGCGGCCGGATGCCGGTTCCCTGAACGATCACGCCGCGCACAAGTTCGTCATTCGCGGCCCCGCCGCCGTAACGCAGCAGATCGTAGACCGTGTGGTTGCACGGGTCCACAACCATCGGATGATCGGCCCGGAAACGGTAATCGGTTCGCAGCTTGTCGAGGTTGGTGACGTATTCCAGTTCGCAATTGCCGAATGGCTCCAGCAGCGAGAATCCCCAGTACCCCCCGCCCGGCAAGCGCACCACCATCGCGGGTTCGGGTTGGCCCGTTACCGAATTGCGAAACAGAAAGCGCTTGGCGGACCAGGGTTTTGCCAACTCCTCGGTCGTTGCAACGGGTCCAGGCCCGATGAGCGCGGATGGCGCTGGCTTGGGCGCGTCGGCCGGCGTCGCGGCAGGGGCCCCCGCGATATTGGCTGATGTCGCAGCAGGCCTCGGCGAGGAACTCCGGCTCCAATAGACGAGTCCCGCCAGAATGATGAGCGCCCCCACGGCCGCGATCGCAATCAATTTGATGTTAGCAGGAGCTTTTTGCTGCGGGCTGCCGGGATATTCAGGCGGTGGCGGGGCCTCGGGCTTGGCTTTCGCTTCGCTTGGCAACACACCCGGAATGCTCGGTTGTTGAGGCTTGAACGGATCGATCTTTTTTTGGTCCGGCATGCTGGGGTATCCGGAAAGGCACCTTCAGATTGAACGGGCGGCTGCGGAAATGCAAGATGGCGGACGTCCTTTGATGTTGTCACTTTCGCATGCGGGGCCACCGCGGGCGCTGGCGGACTATGCGGGCCGGTCCAGCTGCACGGAATGGTGCGCCACATACTCGTGAAGGTTGGCGAGCATCAGCAGGAGTTCGAGCATCCGGTCGCGATGCTGCGGTTGGGGATCGCTCGCTTTCTCTTCGAGATTCTTTACGATCGCCAGCGCGTCCGACAGGAGCCATTCGACATCCGCTGGATTCATGGCCCGCCCCTCGCGGCAGCGGCCGAAGGTTTGATCGGTGCGGAGAAATGCGTCGTCCAGAAAATGCTCGAGGCAGAGTTGTTCGTTTGCCAGAGCGGCCGGAATCGAATTCGGACACCCAGCTCGCCTGCAACTTCCAGCGCCAGGCGCATTCATGGCAAACCTCAATCAGCCCAAGTGAATTTTCTCGCGGTCCGTGCGACAGAGACTACCACAACTATTCTGCAGCGGCGGAAGTATCCACGGCACGATTGATGTCGGAACCAACGGAATTGTGGTTACAATATTTTCGCTGGCCCTCGAAGATAACGTGGCGCGTTCAAGCCGGAAAGAAGCCCGATGAATCGGATCGTAGCGGTACTGTTCGTGACAGCCTGCATCGGTTTCGTCGGGTGTGGCGGAGGTTCCGGCCAGATGTCGACGCCCACGATTCAACTCTCGCAACAGTCGATTTCGTTCGGCGCGTCATTCGGTATTGCGAACGATCCCGCGCCCCAATTTGTCAATCTAACGGTTCCGAGCGGTGGCGTGCTTCCGTTCACGGCCGCGAGCGATTCGACGTGGCTCACCGTGAATCCCCAAAGCGGATCCGCTCCTCAGTTGCTGACCGTGACCGCCATTCTGGGTCCGCTTACGGTGGGAACCTACACGGGCCACATCACCGTGACCGCGCCGGCCGCGCAGGGCTCGCCCGCCACGATCACGGTGACGTTCGTCGTTGCCGCCGCGCCGGCGAACACGCCTTTTTGGTCGCAGTGGGGAGCGAACCCGCAGCACACCGGCATGGTCAGCCAGGCCGGGCAGAATGCGGCGAGTCAGCTTGCCGATATTGTTTACGATCCGTTCGTGAAGCAGGAGCAGGCCGAAATTCCCGGCGGAGATTTGACGGTCCACTACCAGGCGCCACTCACCGACGGCAACGACGTTTACATGATGACCAAGACCGGGACCTACAAGTCCTGCAGTTCGGCCGGGGCGTGGCAAAACGGATCATCGTGCGGGCCGAACACCTGGTCCACCGAGCAGTGGAACGAGGCGCGATTCACGTGGCTGAGCGGCAAACTCGTTCCGGTGTGGACTTTTGCGAGCGATTGGAAGCCGGAGCCCAATGGTTCCGGGCTGCTCGGGTGGGAGCCTGTGTTTCATCCCGTGGACGCAAACGGCTTCCTCTACGTGCCAGGCGCGGGCGGCACGGTCTGGAAAGTGAACCAGGCCGATGGAACGCCGGCCGCGCAGATTAATCCATTCTCCGGAATCAATATCACCGCGGCGGATACTTATGTCGCCGGCCCGCTGACCGCCGACTCAGCGGGCAATATCTATTACAACGCGATCGAACTCGATCCGACCGGGGGTGACCCCTGGCAGAATGACGTAAAGGGCGCGTGGCTTGTGAAAGTGACGTCAGCCGACGCGGCGAGCGTACTTTCCTTCGCGACGCTCGTTCCCGCCGCACCGGCCGGAGCCGCGACCACATGCCCCGGACAATTCTCCGGTGCTGGAACTTTGCCGTGGCCGCCAACCGCCAACGCCGTTCCTGCGACCGTACTTTGCGGTTCGCAGCGGCCCGGATTGAACATTGCGCCGGCCATTTCTGCGATCGACGGAGCAATCTATACGGCGAGCCGAGCTCACTTCGACGGCATGCAAGCCTACCTGATCGCCGTGAAATCCGATTTTTCCGGCGCCAAATGGGTAGCGTCTCTGCAAAGCCGGCTGAACGATGGCTGCGGCGTCCTCGTGCAAATCGGCCTCACGAACAGCACGGCTAATGCGTGCCGTGTGGGTGCGACCGTTGGGGTAGATCCTACGACGAACGCTCCCGGCTCGGGCGTCATCATGGACCAGGCGTCGTCCTCTCCAACAGCCCTGCCCGACGGCTCGGTGATTTTCGGCGCACTCACGAACCACAACGGTTTCCGCGGTCACATGTTCAAATTCAGTTCCGCTGGAAGCTTCACTGGCGCGTACGACTTCGGATGGGATTCGACGCCCGCCGTGTATTCCCAAGGCGGAACGTATTCGATCGTCCTCAAGGACAATCATTACGATACGGATCTCTACTGCAACCTGAATAGTTCGATCTGCCAGACGCTGCCGCAGGGGCCGTATTACATCACGCAGCTCGACCCGAGCCTCAATATCGAGTGGCAGTTTAAGGGCACGAATACCCAGAGTTGCACCCGCAATTCGAGTGGCACGGTCTCATGCACCAGCACGAATCCGAACGGATTTGAATGGTGCATCAACATGCCTGCCGTTGACGCGAACGGAAACGTCTATGTGACCAGCGAGGATGGCAATACTTACGTGTTGCCGCAGGGCCATACCGGAGTCTTCACGACGCCTTCTGCAAATCTCTTCTTGAACCTCGCGGTAGGAGCCGCCTACACGCCACTCTCCATTGGGCCGGATGGGAAGCTCTATACTCAAAACGACGGTCATCTCTTCGTGATAGGAAACTAGCAGGAAACTCGCTGCAAAAAGAAGAAAGGCCGGCGGTTTCCCGCCGGCCCGAAAAGCAATTGATTTTGCGATATTAAAAGCGAAACACAACACCCGCCGAAATGCGGGCATTGTTTTGTGTCACCGAGAAGAACCGGGTCATCAGGTATTCGGCCTGGATCAGGCGAATGCCGATGTGGGTTGTAGCGTTCCAATCGACCCCGCCGCCTGCGGCCATGGCGAATACATTTTCGGAGCCGGAGACCGAGCACCCGGGAGTCTGCTGACGTACGCGCGCATCGCACACGACGCCCCCGACGTCTCCGGAACCATGGGCTCCGCCGAACAGGACTTGGGCGAATGGGGTGATGGGACCGTGCCGCAGCGCGACTTTGGGTCCAAAGAGGTAGCTAACGACAGTTGCGTCCACGCCGCCGTTGCTCCAGTGATAGCCACCGAAGTCAGCCACGACTCCGAGCATCGGAGTGAAGTTGTAGGCTAGAGAGCCGCTACCGCCGTTGAAATTCTGGCCCGGAAAGCCGCCGAATCCCGGATTGACGCGCAGATACGAATATCCGCCGAACGCTTCCACCTTCGGCGCTTCATCCTGGGCTGACGCGCCGATCGAAAACAGCAGAACCACCGCACACAAGAATCCCCACCTTTTCATTGGAATTCTCCATTCCTAGTTTTGTTATTCTTCAGACTGACATACTGGAGTGCGATATCTATTTATCTTCCGTATTCAGACTGGTATGTCGTTGCCTGCAATGGCTGTGAGGCCAGTCACAGCTCCTTGTGACACTGATCCCTACCAGTGGCGCCGCCAACAGCGCTCCGTTCGCCCCAGCGTCCCGGTGACCAATGTCCTCTTTATTTTGGGTTTTACATGGAAGCAGAAAAGCAAACCTCACAACCATTGCAGCGTACTTACACCACGATCAAGCAGTCGATGAACGCCCGGGTCGATCCGTGAGGAACTTCGTCGGAAAAAGAAAAAGGCCGGCGGTTTCCCGCCGGCCCCGAAAAGCAGTTGATATTGCGATATTACCAGCGGAACACGACGCCGGTCGAAACCCGGACGTTGTTTTGCGTTTCGGAGGCGAATCGCGTCATCAGGTATTCGGCCTGGATCAGGCGAATGCCGATGTGGGTTGTAGCGTTCCAGTCGACCCCGCCGCCCGCGGCCATGGCGAACGCATTTTGGGAGCCGGAAACCGAGCACCCCGAGACCTCCGGACGTACACGCGCAGAGGGGCAAATGAGACCGGAGAAGTCTCCCGAAGCATGGGCTCCGCCGAACAGAACCTGAGCGAACGGCGTGATCGGACCGTGCCGCAGCGCGACTTTGGGTCCAAAGAGGTAGGAAACGGCAGTTGCGTCCACGCCGCTCTGGCTCCAGTGATAGCCGCCGAAGTCAGCCACGACTCCGAGCATCGGAGTGAAGTTGTATGCTAGCGAGCCGCTGCCGCCGTTGAAATTGAGACCCGGCGCGCCGAATCCCGGATTGACGCGCAGGTATGAATATCCGCCGAACGCTTCCACCTTCGGCGCTTCATCCTGCGCCGATGCGATACCTGCGAAGAGCAACAGAGCCCCACACAATAATGCCAACCTTTTCATTTAAATCTCCTATGTTTTGATTTTTCGTGCCAGATTCCGGCACGAGAGGAACGTGATGCTGGCCTTTCACTTCGATGGTATAGCCCAGCCCACCCAACTATCCCGGCCTCGTTTGTACCATTACGGGGATCTGCCAGCAAGCATACAGCATATCTCGTGTGCCCGTTCGATAAACTTCGTAAGTTATAGTTGTTAAAGGATATAAATACGAACGCTTCGCCCTGAATTTAGTGGAACCCTCTGCCGGAAACTGGGTCGAAAAAGGAGCTCAAGCGGCGGCGCCGTGGCACTTCTTGTACTTCTTTCCGGAGCCGCACGGGCAGGGATCATTGCGGCCGACTTTGGCGCCCGAGCGTACGGGCTTGGGGGCCTCCGCCTGCGCCGGGCCGGCCTGGAACTGCAAATTCTTCTGCTGGCGCCGCTGGCGCTCCTCGATCTGTTTGGCCTCCTCCTGGGGTTTGGCCGGTTGCATGAGGAAGAGGAACCGCACCGCCTCGGTGTCGATCCGGTTCATCAATTCATCGAACAGGGTAAAGGCTTCCTTTTTGAACTCGACCAGGGGGTCTTTCTGCCCGTAGCCCCGGAGTCCAATGCCTTCCTTCAGGTGGTCCAGCGTGAGCAAGTGGTCCTTCCACTGCGCATCCACGATGTCGAGCAGGATGTGCCGTTCGAGCCACCGCAGCGTGACTGCGCTGAAGAGGTTTTCCTTTTCTTCGTAGCGCGCCCGCGCCTTTTCCAGCAGTGTCTTGCCCAGCGCGTCGTGACCTACCTCGGCGACGTCGACACCGGCCGCCTTCGGGTCCAGCCCAAATTGGTTCAGCATCTCGTTGGCAAATTGCGTCACGTTCCATTGATCTGGGTGCTGGTCCTGCGGGCAATACGTCTCGACCAGCTCGTTCACGATGGCCTCGGCGCGTTCGAGCACGAATTCCTTCTGATCGCGGCCTTCGAGAAACGAACGGCGCAGCGAGTAAATCGTTTCGCGCTGCTTGTTCATCACGTCGTCGTATTCCAGAAGATGTTTGCGAGCTTCGAAGTTCTGCGCCTCAACCGCCTTCTGCGCATTTTCGATCCGCCTGCTGATCAGCCGCGATTCGATGGGCACGCCCTCGGTCATTCCCAGCCGGTACATGATGGCTTGCATGCGCTCGCCGCCGAAAATCCGCAGCAGGTCATCCTCGAGCGAGAGAAAAAATCGTGACGAGCCGGGATCGCCCTGCCGCCCGGCGCGCCCGCGAAGCTGATTGTCAATGCGCCGCGCCTCGTGGCGCTCGGTGCCCAGAATGTGCAGACCGCCCATGGCCACCACTTCGTCATGTTCAGCTTTGCATTGCGCGGCGAATTCATCGTAGAGCGGCTTCCACTGATCGAGAGGCACCTGGAAGATTTTGCCTTCCTGCTGGAAGAGCACCATCGCCGCCTTTCCCGCGCCGCTCCCCGAGGCGTCTGCCTCGGCGGCATCCGCCTGCGCGGGAGTCTCCGTTCCGGGCGCCGCGCCGATCACCGGACCCGCCGGCAAATATGGCATCGCCAGTCTTTCCTGCAGGCAGTGGTCGCGCGTCATCGCTTCGGGATTGCCGCCGAGCAAAATATCGGTACCGCGGCCCGCCATATTCGTCGAGACCGTCACGGCGCCCTTGCGCCCGGCCTGTGCAATCACTTTCGCTTCGCGCTCGTGCTGCTTCGCGTTCAGCACCTGGTGCGGGATCCCGGCACGCTTCAGATGTTCGGCGATCTTTTCCGATTTCTCGATCGAGATGCTCCCGACCAGCACGGGCTGCCCGCTCTCGTAGTATTGCCGAATGCCGGCCGCCTTCGTGCCGTCCTCCTGAATGATTCCATTCACCGCCGCTTCGTACTTTTCCTTTTCGGTGCGGTAGACCACGTCCGGATTCTCGATGCGGATCAGGTTCTTATTCGTCGGGATGGCGACAACCTCGAGCTTGTAAATCTTGTCGAATTCCGGCGCTTCGGTTTCGGCCGTTCCGGTCATTCCCGAAAGTTTCTTGTACATACGGAAATAGTTCTGAAATGTGATCGTGGCCAGCGTCTGATTTTCGCGCTCGATTTTCACGGCTTCCTTCGCCTCGATCGCCTGATGCAAGCCGTCCGACCACCGCCGGCCGGGCATTTGCCGCCCGGTGAATTCATCCACGATCACTATTTCGCCGTCTTTTACGACGTAATCCACGTCCTTCTCGAACAGCGTGTGCGCGCGCAGCCCCTGATAGACGTGATGGATGATTTCCATATTCGCCGGATCGTAGAGATTGCCCAGGTTTAGCAGGCGCTCGCACTTCGCCACGCCTTCTTCGGTCAGCGTCGCGGTGCGCAGTTTTTCATCGAGCGTGTAATCGATGTCGCGGATCAGCTTCGGAATCATCTTGTCGATGCGGTAGTACTTGTCGGTGGATTCCTCGGCAGGCCCGGAAATGATCAACGGCGTGCGCGCCTCGTCGATCAGGATCGAGTCCACTTCGTCCACGATCGCGAAGTGGTGGCCGCGCTGCACGCAATCCTTCAAATCGTATTTCATGTTGTCGCGCAGGTAGTCGAAGCCGAATTCGTTGTTCGTGCCGTAGGTGATGTCCGCGGCGTAGGCGGCGCGGCGCTGCGCGTCGTCCAGGTCGTGTACGATTACTCCGACCGTCAGCCCGAGCATCTTGAAGATCGGCCCCATCCATTCGGCGTCGCGCCGGGCCAGATAATCGTTCACGGTCACGATGTGCACGCCCTTGCCCGTCAGCGAATTCAGATACGCGCCCAGCGTGGCGACGAGCGTTTTGCCCTCGCCCGTCTTCATCTCCGCGATTTTGCCCTGGTGCAGCACGATTCCGCCGATCAACTGCACGTCAAAATGCCGCATGCCCAGCGTGCGGCGTCCCGCCTCGCGCGCCGTTGCGAATGCAGGCACGATCGCCGGTTCGAGAGCCTCCTGAAGCTTCTGCTTGTAGGCCGGATCGTCCCACTCGATGCCCTCGAGCCGCGCCTGCACCTCGGCTTTGAGCGCGAGCGTGCGCGCGCCTAGCGCTTCGTCGGAGAGACTCTTCATCTCCGGTTCCAGCGCGTTCACCGCCTCGACCAGCGGCTGTATTCGTTTGACGTCGCGCTCGTGCTTCGTCCCTATGAAGCGCGCAACGACGCTGTCTATGACTCTTTCAACGTCCATATGTCTTGGATTCGATTCCTTCTAGGGGCCATTCCCGCTTTTAGATGCTCACATTTGCATTGTAGCCGCTCGCGCAGTTTCCTGCAAAGAGCGGCCGATTGCAGGTATTGGTTTTGTGGTCGTAGGGGCGTAGCAGCGCTACGCCCGGCAATCATCCTTGGCACCGCGCCGCCCATCGTCTTGGGCCGCCAGTTTCAACTCTGAATTTCCGCAAGGCCAGTATTTTGGCAACCTGTACTTTTCTTATCCCTTCGCACAGTCGCGCACCCGTCGCGCACGATGCTAGCCTCGAACGAGGTGCAACAAAATGATGGATGAGAAGACAGCAGGTTTGATGAAGAGCGAATCGCCCAGGCCGGGCCGCGCGTACCGCCTGCGTATCGCCTTTTGCGGTCGCGACGCCATAGCCTCACCGCAGCCCCGCACAGGGAACTTCTCACAAATTCTAATCGACACCGAGGCGATTAGAAAATGACCCAACTCACTCGAAATAAAGGACGGCGGTCAGTTCTAATCGACACGCTAGCGGGATGCTGCGGTGGCCTGAGGCGCAGCGGCAAGTCGCACGAGTCGCACATCGGTGACGGACGGCAGCGCGCGAATGTGCTTCACCACCGACGCGTCCACATTTCCGTCGAGGCCAACCAGCGCGAGCGCCTCGCCGCCTCCGCCGGGCGCGCGTCGGCCGAGCGCAAACGTCGCGATATTCACGCCGAGAGCGCCCAGCTCGGTTCCGATTCGACCGATCACGCCGGGCACATCAATATTTCGCGTGAGCAGCAGCGTGCCTGCCAGCGGCGCTTCCAGGCCCATGCCATCCAGCGAAACGATTCGCGGCGAGCCGTCCTGCCCGACCGTCCCTTCGAGCGCGAAATCGCGCCCGCCGTCGGTGATGGCGACTTCGATCGTGTTGGGGAATCCGCGTTCCCTCCGTCGCGTGGTTTCTTCCACCACGATGCCGCGCGACGCGGCCTCCGCTGACGCGTTGACCAAATTCACGTTCTCGTCGATCACGGCCTTCAAGGCGCCGACGAGCACAGCGCTACGGATCATATGCGAACCCAGCTCGGCGGGTTCGCCCGCGTAGCGGATGCGAATGTGAGTGAAACTCCGCGAAGGAGCGGCTTGGGCGACAAATGCCCCCAGGCGCTCGCCCAATGACATGTAGGGTTGCAGCCGGCGATACTGGTCGGGCGAAAGCGCCGGCATGTTCACGGCGTTGCGAATGATTCCTTCCGCGAGATAGTCGCGCACCTGTAGCGCGATGGCCGTGCCCACTTCTTCCTGCGCCTCGGCCGTGGAACCGGCGATGTGCGGCGTGGCGATCAGATTTGGCAGTCCGACGAGCGGAGAATTTTTCGGCGGCTCCGTCGCGAAAGTGTCCACGGCCGCTCCGGCGAGCTGGCCTGAGCGCAGCGCTTCGGCGAGAGCGGCCTCGTCAATCAATTCGCCGCGCGCGCAATTGATCAGGCGCGCGCCTGTCTTCATTTTCGCGATCGCCGCGGCGTCAATCATCTTCTCGGTCGAGCCGCTGAGCGACGTGTGCAGCGAAACCACGTCCGATTGGCGCAGGATTTCGTCGAGCGGCAGCAACTCGACCTCCACTTCGCGCGCGGCCGCCGGCGTGACGAATGGATCGTACGCAATCACTTTCATTTCAAGGCCGCGAGCCCGCCGCGCGACTTCGGTGCCCACGCGGCCCAGGCCCACCAGGCCGAGAGTCTTTCCGCGCATCTCCGTGCCCGAAAACGCGGATTTCTCCCAGCGCCCCGCCTGAATCGAGGCGTTGGCCTGCGGTACCGCGCGTGCCAGCCCCAGCATCAGCGCGATCGTGTGCTCCGCCACGCTGACGGCGTTTCCGCCCGGCGTGTTCATCACCAGCACCCCGCGCTTCGTGGCCGCTTCCACGTCCACGTTGTCCACGCCCACGCCCGCGCGGCCGATCACCCGCAGCTTCGGCGCTTTCTCGAGCAGCGCGGCGGTCGCCTTCGTCGCGCTGCGAATCACCAGTGCGTCGGCGTCCGCGAGTTCGCTCGGCAAAGCGGCGGCCGCCGGCAGGATCACTTCCCATCCCGTTTCACGAAGAAGTTCGATTCCGCGCTCGCTGATTTTGTCGGCAATTACAATTTTCATGGGACCCAAGGTTATCGAGCGCACGCGCTCGTGTCAATTGCACGCGCCGTCCACAAGCCGTGTGCTATTATTTTGCGCCGGGAGACGCGCACGCATGAGCTATATCGAACGCATCGAAAAAGATCTGACCGTGGCGATGAGGGAAAAGAGCGAGCTGCGGCTGAGCGTCCTCCGTATGGTCAAGAGCGCCCTGAAGTACAAGGAAGTGGACAAGAAGCGCGCGCTGGATGACATGGAATCGCTTCAGGTGCTACAGACGCTCGTCAAGCAGCGCCGTGAATCTGTCGACCAATTCACGAAGGGCGGCCGCAAGGATCTCGCGGAGAAGGAAACGAAGGAAATCGCCATCATCGAGGAGTATCTGCCTGTTGCGCCCAGCGACGAGGACATTCACCGCGCCGTCGAGGAGGCCATCGCCGAGGCGGGCGCCGACTCGCTCAAACAAATGGGCGCCGTGGTCAAGGCCGCCCGCGCGCGCCTCGAAGGAAAAAACGTGGACGGGAAAGTCTTGAGCGACAAGGTTCGCGAGCGCCTCAGCGGAAAATCCTAGAGTCCTGCCTCACGATTTGTCTCGGGACAACCCGATCAAACACAATCAGGGAGTCGCGCGGCGGAGTAAGGCGGACGCCTGTTGGTCCGCGGCGACCTGCTTCAGGAAATTCCGGATCTCGGGAAGTTTCTCGGTAGGCACTTCGACGTTTTTGATCTCGAACGTCCGTTTGTAATGCAGCACGCCGTCCGCAACTTTTATCTCGCTGTGATAGGTCGCATAGGCGCAATCGGCCTGCACGGGTTGAGGAATCCCGTCTACGACGTAACCCGGCGGCAGCGTGATATCGAAGACGTCGTCCTGTCGCGTCGCCTCGCTGAACTCGATTCCGTATTTGCGCGGTTTTTGTTCCGTGAACAGCCGCAGGAGGTTGCTGTACTTATCTCCGACGACCCGCGGGCGGAGAAAAAGCATGTCACCGGATGCGTTTGCATATCCTGGCGACACAAACTTGTAATCGAGACCGAAGTTCTGATCGTACTTTTCCAGATTGGTCAGCGATGCGCCCGTAAGCGTAAAATTGTTCAAGAATCGTCCCAGGAAACCCTCGATTACTTCAGCGCGCTTGGAGGGCTGTGCACCCAGAAACGCCTCTCTCTCATCCGCCGCGGGGCCTCCCCAATCCATCTCGTGAACTTCGCCGGACAAATCACCCGTGGCGCTCAGGCTAAATGTCGCCGTGCGGAGCAGGCGATTGGTCGCTGGTGGAAGAAGCGGAAGAGCCATCAGTTGACCTCCATCCGGCGTGACCACCAGGCCGTAATTATTTTGCAATTGCCAGGGCAGATAGCCGAGCGGCGTGTACTCGTCGGTCGGATCGAAAAACAAAATCTTCCCCAGTTTGGGATCGTTGACGACGGCATAGAGCGAACCTGCCTCGATTCCATCCGGAAGCCTGATCGCCAGAATCACGTGGTTAAAATGCATCGACGGATAATCCGGCCGGACAATCCCTCGGTCGGCGTCAATGACCACGTAGTAGGACTCGATTCCGATTTCATGAAGCATCGTGCTCAACAGCGTCACCTTATCTTTGCAATCGCCGTATTGATGGGTGAAAACGTCGCTCGCGAGATGGGGTTGATAACCGCCGATGCCGAGCTCGATCGCGACGTAGCGAATCTTCCTCTGCATGTATTCGGTCAGCGCCCGCATCTTCGCGACCGGATCCGTCATGCCGGCAGTGAGCTCTGCGACCTTCTGCTTGATTTCAGGCGATGCGGTGCGGCTCGATTGCGTCAGGCCTCCATACCAGAGTCCCAGATCGTTCCACGCCCCAGTTGTCCTCGCCCGCATAGCCGGATCGTGCGGGAAGTACTTGAGGCCGACCCACCCCGCTACGGAAATCCAGGGCGGCATCTCGGGCTCGATGTCGACAGCCGGGACGTCGTTCACTTCCCAAACATATTGATTGCTTCCGGAGCTTTGCGGTTTTTGATCGGCGTAATTGAACCACCGCGTCGTGAATTCCCAACCGGGCGGGAGTTGAAGGATGAGGCGCCCGTGGTGTAGCGGAATTTTGTCCTGAAACCACCAATTGTCCTCGAAGACAAATGGTCGCTGTCTCTGCACGTACTCATATCCGACCACGCTGCCCGGATTTGCCTCGGCGAACTTCTGAACCTTCATCTTTTCATCGTTGAAGACTTCATAGGTGGTCATGCTCGTTTCCACGGAGTCTTTATCCTTCAGGGCAAATTCGTGCCCGTCGGATGCAATCGTCCAGGCGTTGAATGAACTGATTTTTGTCTCATTGTCAAACGGCACGCCTGCGAAACCATACTTATCTTTGGCCTCGGGACGCAGCAGCTTGTAGGCGATCCGGTGGCGCGTGTCGATTTCTCCCTTGTCCGTCACCGTGGTTTGCAGCTCATCGAGCAGTTCGACGGCGATCGTGTCGCTGTGGTATTCCGGAAGCTTTTCGTGTGCCAGTGCGCGAAGCCAATCCGGGGCGGAGTCCGCCGCAGTTGCGGCCGGCGCGGACCAAAGAAGCGCCAGCGCGGCACACACCGCCAGAAGCGCGATCCGGTAAATCGCGCCGGGGCTAACGGCTTTGGAACATGACTTGAGCACTGTCATTCGATTTCACCATGCTGAAGAATGAGCGCAACGCCGGATAGGATTCCTTCGGGTATCGGATTCCGTCGATCGTCAGTTGCCGCTTGACCTCCACGCCATCCGGTTGCGGCGCGGCCGAGATTTCGTACGACACGGGGCCCGGGCTGATCTTTTGAGGGTTGGGCACGGCCTGCGCCTTGTATCCAAGCGGGCAGTGGATCACCAGGTCGTCCACCTTCTGGTAAGGATATGGAAAATCGACCTCGTTCACGCGTTTTTGCGACTGGAAGTAGCCCACCTCGGTCGTCTGGAACAGATCGAGAGGCAACATCATGCGCTGCACGGTTCGGCTCGCGAGCGACGGGACTTTCACCGTTCCTTCCACGTGGAGCGGCGCATCCGTCTGATCCCAGTTCGTGAGGCTCGTGACTTCAAAGGCTGAATCGAGCGCGAGCCAGCCCTTGATTTCGTCGCCGAGGACTTTCTTTCTCCCTGCTTCGTCCTCATCGCGGTTGGAGAGACGGCGCGTGGCGCCCTCCTGGCCGGTGAAATCCACGGTAATCTTGCCGGAAATCTCCATGTCGTCGCCCACGGTAATATCTGCGTGGCGAACGATCGTCGCGTCGGCGGTCGAGAGTGGGGTCGTCATGATCATTTCGCTGCCGTCCTTGCTGACGCGCACTCCATTGGCCGCCGCCTCGTACCAGGGGATCACGCCGAAGGGATAGTAACGAGCCGCGGGGTCGAGGTAGTACTCCTTGGAATTCGCGCGCACCCACACGAGCTCCGCGCTCAGATCGCTCGACGCTTGGCGGTTGGGAATAAAAACGATTCCAGTTCGCGGCGCAACCCGAACGTCGGCGGCCTCGAAGCCCGCCGCGCGCGCCAGGCCTATCATCAGAAAACTGATATCGGGACCGTGGCCGTATCCATGCTTGAGCACGTCTTCCGCGTTATTGTTTGGTTTGATCTCTTCATGCTTCGCTTCCTTCTGCGTCTTTTCGTCCTCCATGTCCAGGTTGCGGATCTTCAGCACGCGCGCATACAATTTCTGTAATTTCATCTCCGGAGAATCGCTGGCAGCGACATCCTGCGAAACCTCCGCAGCCAGCTCCTTTTTCTTGTCCACGAAGTGATCGACGTCCGCGCTCCACTTCTTGCCGATTCGTTTCCAGTATTGGTCTTGCGTCTCGGAGGAAGGCTCATCTTGCGAGCGATAGTAGAACTCGACCCTGGCCTCCAGCGCGGTCACGGGAGGCATGAGCTGTTCCTCCTCGACTCCGGGCAAGTCGTGGACTTGGAGTGTGTAGAGATTGGACCGTTTCTCGACCGACGCCAGGTTGGCCGGCAAAGCGTAACTGCGCGAAAACAGCGGTAGCGCATAGGAGGAATCACTCGGTTTGATCGAAAAGAGTGCCTGGCGCGTGTAGAGATCGTATTGAACGGTCCACCCGAGCGTCCAATAAAATTTGTCGTCATATTGCTCGCGATACCTGTATTCGATGATGCTCCCGGGCTGCACATCGGGCATCGTGAACGTCCTGGCCAGAACCTTGATGCCGCTGCCCTTCACGATTTCCTTGTCGTAGGTCTTGCCGTCGAATTCCACGATGCTGCCGTCGGGCCGAATGGTGCGGCCGCGCACCGCCTGGATCGATTCCTGCGCTTTGTTGTACGGCAATTCGATATCGGCCTGGGACTTCACACCGGCCTGCGTGAAGATCTTGATGCGCAGGTAATTATTGACCGCGGACGTGTTGGCGTCCTCGTTGACCTCGCGATACAACACCATGGCATCCGCGCCCGGCTGCTTCGGATTGTCCTTGAGCGCCAGATCCTCCGGCGGAACCGGCAGCCAATCGTCGGCTCGCGAGCACTGGGGAGAAGCCACCCATGCGAATACTAAAATGGCGATGCTGTAGATGATTCGTCCGATTCGGCTCATGCGAGGCTTCTTGCCCTTTCCGCTGCTGCAGGCAGGTCCGCGGATTGGACTGCCTTCAGCGAGCGCACAGCGCCTTTCGCGCTTAGTTTGCAGGTAGTGACGTGTGTCCAACGCTATCCCGAAATGCCGCCTCTGTCAAATCACGCGATGGACCGGTAGCGTCTCGATTTCGGCGGAACATTCTCAGGTTTATTCCTGAACCAGGAAGGAGCCCACGCCCCGATTGCGCCTTGCCTGGGCGGACATGCGGTGCTACCTTTCCCGCTCCGCCGCAGCTGATTTGG
>JARLGK010000035.1 GCA_031296075.1 Candidatus Acidiferrales bacterium | reverse complement strand
GCTTCGCGAGGAATGCGGCTTCGCGCCGGAGTCCGTGGTCGCGGATATTGGTTCGGGAACGGGAATCCTGACGCAGATGTTGCTGGAAAACGGGAACGTCGTCTATGGCGTCGAGCCGAACGCGGAGATGCGCGCAGCCGGCGAGAGTCTTCTGCAAAGGTACGCGCGGTTTCGCAGCGTGGCGGGATCGGCGGAAGCCACAACGCTGCCGGATGCCGGCGTGGATTTTGTGTTCGTCGGGCAGGCGTTTCACTGGTTCGAGCCAAAGGCGGCGCGCGCGGAATTCGAGCGCGTGTTGAAGCCACGAGGCTGGGTTGCGGTGATTTGGAACGAGCGCAAGCAGAATGAAACGGCGTTCCTGCGTGAGTACGAGACATTTTTGCGCACGTTTGGAACGGATTACGAAAAAGTCTCGGAGAAGTACCCGCAGGACCGTTCCATGAGGAAGTTTTTCGGCGCAGGCGCGGGCGGGAAAAAATCGTTCGCCAACGAGCAGGTATTCGATTTCGACGGATTGCGCGGGCGGCTGCTAAGCTCGTCGTATTCGCCGCCAAAAGGCCATCCGCAACATGAGCCGATGCTCAAGGCGCTCGAGAAATTGTTCGCGGAGCACGCACAAGACGGTCGCGTGCGGTTCGAGTACCTAACGCACGTTTATCACGGGCAGTTGGGATAGGCGTGGAAAAGAAAATGGTTGTCATCCCGAATTCGCCGCAGCGAATGAGCGATCTCTCCTGGAGCGGCCGGGTGGCGAGGACTTCACGCGAAGAGAGATTCCTCAGCCGACTGAACGGCGTCGGCTTTCGGAATGACAACGCGGAAGAGTCAGGCAACAGAGAGCGATGAAGATTGTCTACAACTGGCTGAAGGAGTTCGTGGACGTGACGGCGCCGGCGGCGGAGCTGCGTTCGCGGCTTTCGCTTGCGGGCGTGGCGGTGGATTCGGTGGAGGAATCGGCGGCGGGGCCGGTGCTCGACGCGGAAATTACCGCGAACCGTCCCGACTGCCTGGGCCACTACGGAATGGCGCGCGAAGTGGCGGCGATATACCGGCTGCCCGTGAAGCCGATGGCTCCGAAGCTGAAGGAAGCGGCGATCAAGGCATCGGACGCGGCGCGCGTGGAAATCGAAGCGCCGGAGCTTTGCGGGCGCTACACGGCGCGCGTTTTGCGCGGCGTGAAAATTCAGCCGTCGCCCGATTGGCTGCGCCAACGCCTGGAAGCGATCGGACAGAACTCGATCAACAACGTGGTGGACGTGACGAACTACGTGATGTTCGAGCTCGGGCAGCCGATGCACGCGTTCGATCTCGACAAGCTCAGCGAACGCCGCATGGTGGTGCGTCGCGCGCGCGCAGGCGAAAAAATCCGCACGCTCGACGGGGTGGAGCGCGCGCTAACGAAGGACATGTGCGTGAACGCTGACGCTTCGCGCGCGGTCGGAATTGGCGGGGTGATCGGCGGATCCGAGAGCGAAATCAGCTTCAGCACCCGCAACATTCTGCTCGAGTCCGCCTGGTTCGATGCGATTTCGGTGCGGCGCACGGCGAAGGCGCTGGGGCTGCGGACGGAGGCGTCGTATCGCTTCGAGCGCGGCTGCGATCCGGAGATGGCGGAGCTGACCTCGCGCCGCGCCGCCGAGATGATTCAGCAATTGGGCGGGGGCGAAATTCTATCGGGCGTCGTGGACGTCTATCCGGGCCGCGCGGCCGCGCCGGCGATCGAACTTTCGCGGAAGGAACTGCTGCGCGTGATGGGCGCGGATGTGCCGGACCGCGACATCGAGGAAATTCTGACGGCGCTCGGGTTTCGTCCCGCGCGGACCGACTCGCATCAGGGGACGCCCGGTTCGCTGCTGGCGGTTTGCAAATGCACGCAGCCTTCGTGGCGGCGCGACGCCTCGCGCGGGATCGATTTGATTGAAGAGGTCGCGCGGCACTACGGATACGACAAGTTCCCGCCGCAGCTGCCTCCGGCAAAGCAGCCGGCGCATCGTCTGCCGCACGCCGAGGCGCAGGATAGGCTGCGCGAGCGAGTGGTTGCGCTCGGGTATCAGGAAATTGTGGCGATTCCGCTGGTGGATGCGCGCCGCGACGAAATTTTCCGCGCGGTCGGCGTTGCTCCCGCGGTGATCGGCAATCCGCTGGCGGAAGATGCGTCGGTGATGCGCTCGACGGGAATCGTGAGTATGCTGGGCGCTCTGGAGTGGAATTTGAATCACGGGCAGCGCAATCTGCGCCTGTTTGAAATCGGCAAGACGTACGAGCTGCGGGACGGCGAGCCAGTCGAGACGCCGGTGCTGACGCTGGGCGCGACCGGCCTGGCACGCGAGAAGACGATTCACGAAGCGGCGCGCGAATTTACGTTTGCAGATTTGAAGGGCGACCTCGACGGCATCGGCGCACTTGCTGGAGGTTTTTCTTGGCAAGCGGGCGGGCCGGCATGGCTTGCGGGCGGGCGCGCGGCACGGCTCTCGATGGGACGGAACGGCCAGCAGCACGACGGCTCGACGCTCGTCGAACAAGGGATCGCGGGACAACTCGCGCGACGGATTGCGGACCAGATGAAGCTGCGCCAGGAGATCTTCGTTGCGGAGCTGCGACTCGAGTCGCTGCTGGCGACCATTGAAGCGGCGAGGACGACTCAGAAATTCGCGCCGATTCCGCGGTTTCCGGCGGTCGAGCGCGATTTCTCGCTGGTGCTCGCCGATGGCGTGGCGTTCGCGACAGTCGCCGATGCGATTCGCGCGCTAGCGATTCCGGAGCTGCGAAGCATCGAGGCCGCCGATGTGTTCCGCGGCGGGAAAATGCCGGCGGGAAAATTCTCGTTGATGATCCGGGTGACGTTTCAGAGCGGCGAGACGACGTTCACCGACGCGCAGATTGCGGAATTTTCGGCGCGGATCGTCGCCGCGCTGGAAACCAAATTGGGCGCCACGCTTCGCGCCAGCTGAAGTCGATGCGGCGCGTCTCTGATCTGTCATCCCGAGGGCCGATCTTGCCCGAGGGATCTCTCTTCGATTGGCCACGAGGCGAATGCGTCACACGAAGAGAGATTCCTCAGCCCGACTGAACGGCGTCAGGCTTCGGAATGACAGCTACTCTAATATGCGTCTCAATAGAATCTGAGGCGATTCCGATGCCTCGAACATACTACGTCTATATCCTCGCAAGCCTCTCGGGTGTTCTCTACACCGGCGTCACAAACAACCTTCACAGCCGCGTTGCTCAACATCGGCTCAAGCTGATTTCGGGCTTCACCAAGAAGTACAACGTAACCAGGCTCGTGTACTTCGAAATGTTCGGCGACGTGCGCATGGCGATTGTGAGAGAAAAAGAGGTCAAGGCATGGCGGCGGGCGAAGCGAGTCGCTCTCATCGAATCGATGAATCCGAAGTGGGCGGATTTGGCAACCGATTGGTTTCCGAGCGTAATGCCGCAATAACTGTCAATTCGAGCGGGAAGTAAATGGATTGTCATCCCGAAGGCCTTTAGGCCTGAGGGATCTCTCTTGGAGCGACCGGGTGGCGAGCGCTTCACACGAAGAGAGATTCCTCGGCCCGATGGACAACTCGGGCCTCGGAATGACAACCACGTTTTGCATGCGCGACTGCCAAACGGTGGTTGCGCGCGTGGCGGCGATGGCCGACAATGGCGGCAGCCCGGCGATCCAGGAAACGGGGAGCGCGAACGTGAAAATCGAAATTTACGATCAGGCGTACAACGTCAACGCGGATCAGAATGAACAATATCTGCAGGAACTCGCGGCGTACGTGGACGGCAAGATGCGCGAGATCGCGTCGGCGACGCGGATGGTGGACTCGCTGAAAGTGGCCGTGCTCGCGTCCCTGAATATCGCCGACGAGCTGTTCACGCTGCGCGCACGCCAGCAGGAAATTGACGGCCCGCTGCGCAAGCGCGTGGAGAAGTGCGTCGCGCTGGTGGAAAAAGCTCTCGAACAATCGAACTGACGCGGCCCACCGGCGGTCTCTTTCGATCAGCGGAACACCCCCTGCCTTGCAGTACACCTTCGGGCGCAACCCATTGGACGGGGCCGACATCTGCTATATGATCGGTGTTGGGGTTACGGAAAGCCTCGGTCAGGCATGCAAAATCGAAGGGCAACACGGTATCTGGCGGTCCCGGTAGCGCTCCTCGCGCTGCTGTTGATCGGTATGACGCTTGGAAGCGTCGTGTGGCATCACCACACCGGCTCTGCCGAAACGACCTGTCCGATCTGCCACCTGAGCCACCAGCCAATTGACCGGCCGACTGCGACAAATCACGCGCCGACTTTTGCATTGGTAGCACCGACGCCGGAACCACGCGACTCCGGCCTGGCGCCGAGCCCCGCCGTTCGGCGCGTTCCCGCACGAGCTCCTCCCACCGCGTAAGACCTCGCTTGTCCCGTGCCAGCCGCGGCACACCTAATCCACATCCGTTTCGTCAGCTGAGGATTAACTTCTATGCGTATACGAAAATTGCATTTTGCGGTTTCAGTGATGGCAGTGTCGATTGCCGCCGGCAGTTCGCCCGCGAACGCGCAGGCGACTTCACCCACGCAGGGACCGGTGAAGATCACGCTCGACGACGCGATCCAAATGGCGCTGGCGCACAACCACGCGCTAGCGGCCGCGCGCTCGACGATCCAGCAGAGCGAAGCCCAGGAAATCACGGCCAACTTGCGGCCGGACCCCGCGCTGTTGGGAGACGCGCAGTTTCTGCCGCTCTTTCATCCGGACCAGGCGAGCGCGGATTACGTCAACAGCGCGGCGCAGTTCGATCTAGGGGTCAGCTACCTTTTCGAGCGCGGCAAGAAGCGGCAGCACCGGCTGGCCGCGGCGAAGGATCAAACCGCCGTGACGCGCTCGCAGGTGGCGGACAACGAGCGCAGTCTCGCGTTCCAGGTGGCCACGCTGTTCACGAACGCGCAGCTCGCGGAATCGGTGCTCGATCTGGCGGAGCAGGACCTGAAAAGTTTTCGGAATACAGTGGACATCAGCAAGGAACGTTATCGCGCGGGCGACATCAGCGAGGGCGACTACCTGAAAATCAAGTTGCAGCTGCTGCAGTTTCAGGCCGACGCTTCGCAGGCGAAGCTCGCGCGCGTGCAGGCGCTATCGGACCTGCGGCAGTTGCTCGGCCGCGAATCCGTGCCGCTCGATTACGACGTGGCGGACGCGTTCGATTACCAGCCGCTCAGCGCGAAGATGGAGGATCTGCAAGTGAAGGCGCTGGCGACGCGTCCCGACCTACGCGCCGCGCAGCAGGGCGTGACCACCGCGAACAGCCAGTACGAACTCGCGAAAGCGGACGGCAAACGCGACGTGACAGCGCAGATCAGCTATACGCACACGGCGGCCGTGAGCACGGCTTCGCTCTTCGGGCAGGTCCAGCTACCGATTTTCGACCGCAATCAGGGCGAAATCGCGCGCACGCATTTTGCCATCACGCAGGCGCAGGAGCAGGAGAAGGCGGCGAGCGACCAGGTGTTGACGGACGTGGAGGACGCGTACGAGGGCCTGCAGTCGAACGACCAGATCATTCAGCTCTACCGTTCGGGCTATCTCGACGAAGCGAAGCAGGACCGCGATATCAGCGAATACGCGTACAAGCGCGGCGCCGCGAGCTTGCTCGATTTCCTGGATGCCGAGCGGAGCTATCGCGCGACCGAGCTGGCGTACCGGCAGTCGCTCGCGGCGTACTTGCTGGCGCTCGAACAGCTCCGCGAAGCCGTGGGAACGAGGAGCCTGCCATGAGCACTCGAAAATTCATGCACGGCAGCCGCTCGCTCGCGATCACCGGGACACTTGTGTTCGCGGGCGCGCTCGCGGGATGCAGCTCGAACCGCAGCGCCAGCGAAATGACGTCGTATTCCTCGCAGGCGTCGAAGTCCGCCACTCCGCAACTTTTCACGATTCCGCAGGACCAGGTATCGCACGTGCAGGTCGTCACGATCGCGCCGACGAAAATCACGCGCACGCTGCGGCTGACGGGAGCGGTGGCCTACAACGCGTTCAAAACCACGCCGGTGATCACGCAGGTGGGCGGCCCGGTGAGCCGGATTTTGGTGGTGCCGGGCCAGCACGTGCGCCAGGGCGAGCCGATGCTCGAGGTATCGAGCCCCGATTATTCGCTGCAGCTCGCCACGTATACGAAGGCGCGCGAAACGTTTCGCGTAGCAGACAAGAACTACGACCGCGCGAAGGATCTCTACGAGCACAACGCCATTGCCGAGCGCGACCTGCTGCAGGCCGAATCAGACCGCAATCAGGCGCAGGCGGATCTGAACGCGTCCGAACAGGCGATGAAAATTCTCGGAATCAAGAATCCGGAGGATCTGGCGAAGGCACCGTCGTCGGCCCAGATTCCCGTGATCGCGCCGATGAGCGGCGAAGTGGTCGAGCGGCTGGTCGCGCCGGGCCAGGTGATCCAGGCGGGCCAGACGCAGGCGTTCACGATTTCCGACATGAGCTCGGTATGGGTGCTGGCCAACGTCTATCAAGGCGATCTGGCGTATGTGAAGACGGGCGACGACGTGGTGGTACAGACGGATGCCTATCCGCAAAGCTTCCACGGGAAGATTTCGTATGTTTCGGCGGGGCTCGATCCGAACACGCGCACGCTGCAGGCGCGCATCGTGGTCGATAACCCCGGCGAAAAATTGAAACGCGACATGTATTGCACCGTCACGGTTACCGCCGGCGTGATCCAGAACGCGATCGGGGTGCCGGATGCGGCGGTTCTGCGCAACGACGAAAACCAGCCGTTCGTGTACGTGGAAACGGGGTCGAATCAGTTCGGCAGGCGAATGGTCGAGATCGGCGAGAGCCAGAGCGGCCAGACGCAAATTCTGAAAGGGCTCTCCGTGGGAGAAAAAGTGGTGGGCGATGGCAGCCTGTTTCTCCAATTCGCGAATTCGTTCCAGCAGTGAGGGCGTGGCCTAAGAAAAAATGATCCACCGAGTCGTCCAATTCGCATTGCGGCAGCGGTTCTTGATCTTGATCCTGACGGCACTCATTGCAGTCGGCGGAGGGGTCTCGTTCCAGCACATGCCGGTGGACGCCTACCCGGATCTTTCTCCGCCGATGGTAGAAATCATCACACAATGGCCGGGGCATGCGGCGGAGGAAGTCGAACGGCTCGTCTCGCTGCCGACCGAAATCGAAATGAACGGCGTGCCGAAGCTGGACGTCATGCGCTCAATTTCGCTCTACGGCCTTTCGGACGTGACGCTGACGTTCGACGAAGACACCGACAACTATTTCGCGCGGCAGCTGGTGTTTCAGCGCTTGAGCGAGGTCAGCTATCCCTCCGGCGTGACGCCGACGCTCTCGCCGCTCTCCAGCCCCTCGAACCTCGTCTACCGCTACGTGATCCAAAGCCCGGACCGCTCGCCGCAGGAACTGAAAACTTTCGAAGATTGGGTGATCGAGCGCGAATACAAACAGGTAAAGGGCGTCGCAGACGATTCCGGATTCGGCGGCACGGTGATGCAGTATCAGGTGCTGCTCGATCCGGCGCGGCTCTACGGCTATCACATTCCGCTTCCGCAGGTGATCCAGCAGCTTTCGGTGAATAACGCGAACACCGGCGGCGGATTCTATTCGCAGGGCGGCCAGTTCTATTACGTGCGCGGCATCGGGTTGCTGCGGGACACGAAGGACATCGGCAACGTGATCGTCGGATCGCAGAACGGCGTGCCGGTGCGCGTCCGCGACATCGGCGAAGTGACCATCGGCAACGCGCCCCGCCTGGGTGAATTCGGCTTCAACAAAAGCGACGATTCGGTGGAAGGCGTCATCCTGATGCTCACCGGCGAGCAAACGCAGAACGTCTTGAAGGGCGTCGAGGCCAAGACCAAGGAGCTCAACGAAAGCATCCTGCCGCCGGACGTGAAAGTAGTCCCGTTCTACGACCGCAGCGACCTGGTGCGCGTGACCACAGACACGGTCGAAGGCAACCTGCTGCGAGGGATGATTCTCGTCCTGATCGTGCTGATCTGTTTCCTGGTCAGTTTCCGGGCCGCGGTGGTCGTCGCGCTGACGATTCCGGTCGCGCTACTTTTTGCGTTCATTTTTCTGCACGCGCGCGGCGTGGCCGCCAACCTCCTTTCGATCGGAGCGATTGATTTCGGAATCATCATTGACGGCACGCTGGTGATGGTCGAAAACATCTTCCGTGAGCTGGGCCTGCGTGAAGGAACGGAATACAACTTGCAGGAAGTGATCCTCGCGGCGGCGAAAGATGTGGATCGTCCGATCTTTTACTCCGTGGCCGTCATCATCGCCGGATACATTCCGATCTATGCGCTGACCGGACCCTCGGGAAAGCTCTTTCACCCGATGGCAGACACCATGTCCATCGCGCTGGTGGGCGCGCTGATCCTCACGCTGACGTTTGTGCCCGTGATGTGCGCCTATTTGTTCCGCAAAGGCGTGCACGAGGCCGTGAACCGGCCGTTCGAGTGGATCCGCGCGAGATACGCGTCACTGCTCGACTGCTGCCTCGATCGTCCCAAGACCACGATTGCGGTGGCTCTGGCGATTTTCGGCGCGACGCTCCTGCTGGTTCCATTTATCGGCGGCGAGTTCATGCCGCACCTTGATGAAGGCGCGCTGTGGGTCCGCGCGACGATGCCGTACACGATTTCCTACGAAGAGGCGGCCAAGTTCAGCCCGCAGGTCCGCAAGATTCTGATGAATTATCCGATGGTCACCGATGTGGGCTCCGAGCTGGGCCGCCCAGACGACGGCACCGACTCCACCGGCTTCTTCAACGATGAGTTCTATGTGGGCTTGAAGCCCTACGGCGATTCGACCTGGAAGCAAGGGCCGATCCACAACAAGGCCGAACTGACGGCCGATCTTCAGAAGAAGCTCGATGCCTTCCCCGGCGTGATTTTCAATTTCACGCAGCCCGCCGAGGATGCCGTGGACGAAGCGCTCACGGGCTTGAAAAGCTCGCTGGCGGTGAAAATCTACGGCCCGGATTTGAACGTCCTACAGGACAAGGCTCTCGAGATCAAGCGGCGGCTTTCGCAGGTCCCCGGCTTCAGCGAGCTCACGGTGGTGCGCGAGCTCGGGCAGCCGAGCCTGCTGATCGATGCGGACCGCGACAAAATCGCGCGCTATGGCATCAACGTCGCGGATGTTGAAGGCGTCGTGCAGGCGGCCGTGGGCGGGCAAGCGGCCACGCAGGTGATTCAAGGCGAGAAGCTATTCGACCTGGTGGTGCGCATGAAGCCGGAGTTCCGCGAAAACGCGCAGCAGATCGGCAACCTGCTGGTCGGCGCGCCGGGAGGCCAGCAGATTCCGCTGCGCGAGCTGGCGGATATTCGCGAAGCGAGCGGGGCCTCGTTCATTTATCGCGAGAACAATTCGCGCTATATCGGCGTGCAGTACAGCATCGAGGGGCGCGATTTGCAGAGCGCCGTCACCGAGGGCCAGCGCGCCATCGCCGACGTGCAAAAATCGTTGCCTGCAGGCTACCGAGTCCTGTGGGGCGGCGAGTACAGCGAATTCCTGGAAGCGAAGCACCAGATGGAGATTATCGGTCCGCTGGCTCTGGTGCTGATTTTCATGATTTTGTTCGCGCTCTACGGCAATTTCAAGTTTCCGGTGACGATCGCGCTCGGCGTGGTGATTACCGAACCCGTCGGCGCACTGATCGCGCTGAAGCTGACGGGCACGCCGTTCAGCGTGTCGTCCGTGCTCGGGCTGCTGGCGCTGATGGGCGTGTCGGTTCAGACCGCCGTGATCATGGTCTCGTTCATCAACAAGCTGCGCCAGGAGGGCAGAGGCATCCGCACGGCCACGCGCGAGGCGTCACTCCTTCGTTTAAGGCCGATCATGATGACTGCGCTCGTCGCCTGCCTTGGCTTGATGCCAGCTGCGCTCTCGACCGGAATCGGCTCGGACACGCAGAAACCCTTCGCGATCGTGATCGTCGCGGGACTCCTTTCCCGGCTGCTGCTGGGAATTTTCGTGAATCCGGTGCTCTACGAAATGGTCGCCCGCGATGGCGACGTGCTGCAGGTTTAAGCCGTGCCGCCGGATATTGCCGGATGAGGAAATGCGGCGACACAACGATTGCCGCCCGAACAACATCAGAGTTAGAATCTTTTTCGAGGCTCCCTAGAGTTTGCCATGGCGAAGCGCACAACCAATCGTCTGCTGGCAATTGTGGTCGTTCTCGCGTTGGCCCTGCTGGCCACGCACGCGGTCAGCCACTGGCACACCCACGCCTACGATGAGGATCATTGCCAAGTCTGCCACGTCGGGCACGCCGCGATTCCTCAGCCGGCGGCGCAGGTCGCCGTACAGCTAGCCGTCCCAACAGCGAGGATCGCGCTCGCCGCGAATTTTGCGCCCGATCTTGATTTTGCCGGCACCCCCAGCATCCCGCGAGCCCCTCCGGCTTAAAAGCGTTCTCCCCAACTAAATAATCGTCTCCCAGCACGCGGCGCCCGTCACGCGGCGCGTGCGCATTTCCACATTCATTCTCAGCCACAGCGCAGGGATGCGCTGCGGCCGCATTCATACAGGGAGAAAGAAAATGAGATTTGTAAGCGCATCGCTTGGAATTCTGGTTGTCGCACTATGCTTGCTCGCGGCGGGACCCGCCGCAATCGCCCAGAACGCGGGAAACTCAACGGCTGTTACGGGAACTGTTGCGGACCCGACGGGTGCGGTGATCTCGGGCGCGACAGTCACCATTCACAATCCGGTCAGCCAGTTCGAGCGCTCGACTACTACGGACGCATCCGGCGATTTCAATTTTCAGAATGTTCCATTTAACCCGTATCACCTGAGCGTCAACGCGCACGGTTTCGCAGGCTACGCGCAGGACATTGACGTCCGCTCGTCGGTGCCGATCACGGTAAAAGTCAGTTTGCAGCTGGCCGGAGCGAGCAGCACGGTGACCGTGGAAGCCGCCGGCGACCTGCTCGAGACGGATTCTACGGCGCACACCGACGTGGACCGGCAGCTGATTGAGGAGTTGCCGCTCGAAAGCGCATCGTCGTCCGTTAGCTCGCTGGTTACTCTCGCATCCCCCGGCGTATCGGCGGATTCGAACGGGCTTTTTCACGGTCTCGGCGACCACGCTGAGAACTCGTTTTCGGTGGACGGCCAGCCCATCACGGACCAGCAAAGCAAGATCTTCTCGAACCAGATTCCGATCGATTCGATTCAATCGCTCGAAGTCATCGACGGCGCACCACCCGCCGAATACGGCGACAAAACTAGCCTGGTGATCGACGTGACAACGCGCTCCGGCCAGGGCATGACCACGCCCCATGGAGCCGTCACAACTTCATATGGCGCGTTCGGCACTTCCGGCGTCGGATTCAATGTCGGCTTTGGAGGCCAGAACTGGGGGAATTTCATCTCGGTCAGCGGCTTGAACAGCGGCCGCTTTCTCGATCCGCCCGAATTTCAGGTGTTTCACGACAAAGGCAACGAGGAAAACATCTTCGACCGCGTGGATTATCAACTTTCGAAGGAGGACTCCCTTCACGCGAACCTGCAATTCACGCGGTCCTGGTTCCAGAATCCAAATTCCTTTGACGGACAAAATTCGAGTGCGTGGTTCGGTCCCGATCGTGGCGTTGTTCTCATGGGCGTCAGCGACAATGGCATCGGCCCTAACGGCCTGACCGTGGGCCCGACGGATCAGCGGTCGCAGATCAGGACCTTCAACGTGGCGCCGACGTGGACGCGCCTTCTGAGCTCCAATAGCGTGCTTACAGCCGGCGTGTTCATCCGGCACGATCAATACAACTATTATCCAAGCGACAACCCGTTCGCCGATCTCGGACCACCAAGCCTTCAGCGCGAATCGATTTCTCAACTTCGTTTCTTGACCAACGCTGGCGCGCGCGTCAGCGTGTCCTACGTCAAGGGCATTCACAATTTCAAGGCCGGGATCCTCTACCAGCAGACTTTTCTCACCGAACACGACAGGCTTGCAATCGTCGATCCGACTCTCAACGCGCCATGCATCGCGTTTAACCCCACTCTGATTGATCCCGCCACGGCACTGCCGGGAGCCTACCAGTCCGTTCAGGGATTTACGGACCCATCGCAATGCGCGTCTGCGCCCGCGACCGGCAATTGCTTCCCGGATGGCTGCCAAGCCAATACCTCTACGAATCCGAACGCTCCCGGTTCGGCTTTGTATCCTCTGTTCAACCCGGTGCTCCTGCCCTTTGACTTCACTCGTGGTGGATCGCTGTTTCCGTTCCTCGGTCACACCGACGTGAAGGAACTGGCGCTCTACCTCCAGGACACGATCACGACGGGGAATTGGTCATTCAATGTCGGCATCCGGGGAGACATTTACAATGGGCTGACCAAGGCAACCCAGGCTGAGCCGCGGCTCGGCGTCGCCTACAACGTGAAGCAGAGCAATACGGTTCTCCGCGTTTCCTACGCGCGGACTCTTGAAACTCCCTTCAACGAAAACTTGGTTCTGTCGAGCACAGGTTGCAATTCGGACGTAATCGCAGCGCTGATTCCGTGCGTGCCTGCGCCCATTGCTCCGGGCTTCCGTAACGAATTTCACGCGGGCCTGCAGCAGGCGTTCGGCAGCCACGTGGTTTTCGACGGAGAATACATTTGGAAGTACACGCATAGCGGCTACGACTTCGGGATTTTCGGCAACACGCCCATCTTCTTCCCCATTGAATGGCACGGCTCGAAGATTCCTGGTTTTACGGCCAAGGTGAATGTCACGAACCTTCACGGATTCACCGCTTATGTGGTGATGTCAGGCGTTGCTGCGGTGTTCTACACGCCGCAGGTCGGCGGCCTGGGCACGATACCGGCCGTAGCCGGCAGCGGATTCGCGCCATTCCGGATCGATCATGACGAAAGATTCAATGAGACCACGCACTTCCAATACCAGTTCTGGCAGCGCGGGCCGTGGATTAGTTTTAACTGGCGCTTTGATAGCGGCTTGGTCGCAGGCGCTTCGCCATGTTTTGGGGGTCCGGACACGTCTTGACCCGGCTCGCTGCTGATCGGCGGCGTCCCGAATGTCAGCATGGTGGTTGCGAATGGCGGGAGCGTCCCCATGTCGGCCGATCAGGAATTTCAGGCCGGCTTCACCTGCAATGGCGTGCATGCGACGCCGACCGTGGCGCTGCCCTTCAACTGTCCGGCGGGCGGGTTCGGCTCGACGCTCCTGAAAGTGCCGGCTCCCAACAAAGAGAACGACGATACGAACCCGCCGCGCGTCCAGAAGCGAAGCCTCTTCGACCTTGCGATCGGCGATGACGATCTTTTTCATGGCGACCGGTTCAAGTGGAGTGCTCGTGTGACGGTCATCAATCTCGCGAACCAATACGCACTGTACAACTTTCTGTCGACGTTCAGTGGCACACACTACGTGACGCCCCGGGCGGTGACGGGAGAAATCGGCTTTCACTTCTAGTTGATTCGCGTGAGCGGGAAGGGCGGCGTCTTCCGGGCTGCCTTTCCCGCTCATCGAACATGCGCCGCATGGGAGAGGGAGGCCGAAATTGACGAGCATGACACCAGCCCGTGTACGAAAGATTCGAAAGGCCCTCGGCTTCTCGCAGGAGGACTTCGCGCATATTCTCTGGGTCACCTGGACTACGGTGAACCGTTGGGAAACCGGGGCGGCAGCGCCCTACGGCCTACATCTTCGAATTCTGCAGCTGCTTGAGCAGCGGTCCGCCACTCGATCGTTTCGTGCCACGCTTCGGGATCCGCGTGCAGGCGATCCGATGTTCCTTCTTTTCCGGCTGCTCGAACCCGTTTATCAAGGCCGCACCCTCAGGAATTGAGTCGAGCCAGATCGTCCGAACCTGCCCGCGACGGCGACGTGCTGCAGGTGTAATCCGAACGGCTTCTCCGTAGCGCTCCGTTCAAACCGTATCCGAGCAGCGCTGTAACGATGCGCCATGGCGGCGTCCAGTTGATCATTCTGTGAAATTTCTTCTGTCAACGCAAAGTAGAAATGTCCGGTTTTTCGCAATTTAGAAATGTCCGCTTCCAGGGTTTGCGCCAAGGGTGATTGGGAGGCGGGCTGTGGTGGGTTTTGATTTGGGTTGGGGGTTTGGGTTTGCGATCCGCAAGGCCTGGAGGCCGTAGGCCGGAAGGACTTGGGGATGGCGCGGCCGCCGGGCAAGCGTGCAGCGACAGATAGCGATTGCGGAAACGCAGCCAGTGCGTGCCGTCGAGCCGCTTTTCGATTTCGGCGCGCGCGCCCCTCAGTCCGGCGCAGACATCTTCGCGCCGCACGCCCCAGCGTTGCCCCTGCCAGACCACCGTGTGATCGGAGCCCACCGTCCGCTCGACGCGCACGCTGAGAATTTGCTCTAACCGCTGCCTGCTCTCCAGCCGCCGATGAGCGTCGCGGCCTTGCGCCGCCCGGACCGTGAAGCGCTTTTTCCAGAAGGGCCAGAAGGTGATTTCCAGGAAGCGATTGGCTCCTTCCAGCGTATCGATTCCCGCCAGACGCATTTCTTTCACCAGCCGGTCTTGCAGCGTACCGAACAGCCGCTCGACGCGTCCCTTGGCCTGCGGCGAATGGGCCGCGATCCACTCGATGTCCAGTTCGGCCAGAGCGCGGCCGAACTGCGTGCGCGCCGGGGCGTCGCGCAACTGCTCGTGCCGCTGCACGGGACGCGAAGTCACGAACAGGCTGTTTTTATCGGTGTAAAGCGCCAGAGGCCGCCCCTGACGTTCCAGCCAGCCTTGCAGCGTGCGCAGATTTTCCTGTGTCGAATCGTGTTCCACCAAACGGCCCCACACGCGGCTGGTGGCGTCGTCGATCATCGCGATCAGATGGCACGCCGGGCCGCGCTGCTCCAGCCAGCGGAACGGCGAGCTGTCCATCATCACCAGCTCCCCAAAGCAGGAACGCCGCGGCCGCCATACGTGCACACGCTTCATCCTCCGGCGGCGCGTCTGCCACAGTTCGGCGGCGCTCATCCAACTACGGATCGTTTCGCGGCTCACCACGATCCCTTGGCGCGCCAGATGCTCGGCCGCCAGCGTAGGACCGAAACCGGCGTAGCGTGCCTGGCGCAGCTCGCCCACCGCGCGCTGCCGCAGAGCGTCGGAAATCTTTCGATTCGAACGGCCGCCTCGCAACCGATGCACGATTCCCCGATCTCCTTCGCTGCGCACCCGCGCCTGCAAGCGACGCACCTGCCGGTCGGTCAGCCGCAGCCGCCGCGCCGCTTCGACCTGCTTCAGATGGCCTTCCTCCACTTGGTGCAGCACCTTCAACCGCTCCCGTTCTCTCGCGCTCAACTCGATCCGCTCCGTTTCCATCCCGCCTCCCACCCAGGATGAAACCGGACATT
>JARLGK010000034.1 GCA_031296075.1 Candidatus Acidiferrales bacterium | reverse complement strand
CCCAGGCCGAACCCATGTCCGCGCTCTCGCGCATCTCGGTGGACAACCACCGCCTAATCAGCATCTCCCAAAACGACACCGTCATCCATTCCGGGCGCATCGTTCCGGGCAACGAACAGGCCATTTTTCGCATGATCGACCACCTCTTCCGCCGGCGCGTGCTCGTTTACTACGAAGGCGGCCGCAACGCTCCCATTCACGTCTCCGGCCACGCCAGCCAGGAAGAGATGAAAATTCTTCTGCAGCTCGTGCGGCCGAAATATTTCATCCCCATGCACGGCGAGTATCGCCAGCTTTTCCAGCACGCCGCGCTGGCCGAGCAGGTCGGCGCGGTTTCCGGCCAGATTTTTCTGCTTGAGAGCGGTCATCCCGTCGAATTCACGGCCGACGGCCAGGCATCGCAGCGAGAACCCGTTCCCGCCGGCCGCGTGATGGTGGATTCAGGCTCGCTCGAAGAAATCGAGGATGTGGTGATCCGCGAGAGGCGGCACCTTTCCGAAGATGGCGTGGTGGTGGCGATCATCGCCATTGACAAGCACACGGGCCTGCTGGAAGGCACGCCCGAGGTCGTCACGCGCGGATTTCTCCCCAGTGACGACGGCCAGGAGATTCTGGCTAAAGCGCGCGAAGTGATCCTGAAAACGGTCGAGCAATCCAGTCCCGAGGAAAAAATGGACTGGAGCATCGTCAAGGAAAAGATCCGCGTGGATCTGAAGCGCTACCTCAACAAGCAGACCGCCAAGCGCCCGCTCATCCTCCCCGTCATCCTCGAAGTGTAGGGGGCCGCCGCGCTCTCTCTGGTTTCTTTGTTTTCTCTGCGTTCTCTGCGCCTCTGCGGTGAATCTTTTCGTTTCCTGATGTTGTTTCTGGTTTCTCGGTGTCCTGGTTTTTCTCCATGATCTCTGTGTTAATGTTCCGCCTTTCCGGTTTAATCTTAGTCGGCGCCCATGGAAATCACGCTCCGCAGCTATACCTCCTCCGACTTCGAGACCCTCTACGAAATTGACCAGAAGTGTTACGAACGTGACCTCGCCTACTCGAAGCCCGAGCTGCAAAGCTATCTGTGCCTCCCAGGCGGCGATTGCGTGATCGCAGAGGTCACTGGCCAAATCGCCGGATTCATGATTACCGCCCACGAGGATACATTCGGCTACATCGTCACGATTGACGTTCTCGAATCCCACCGGCGCCACGGCGTCGCAACGCAAATGTTAGCGGAAGCCGAGCGGCGCCTGCTCGCCGCCGGCGCCACCGAGATCGAGCTTGAGACCGCAACTGACAATGAAGCCGCAATTGCCTTCTGGCAAAAGCACGGATATCGTATTCGCGGAACGAAAAAGGACTACTACCCGAACGGCCGCGACGCCTGGCACATGACCAAATCGCTGGAGGAAGCTTGAATCACTATCTGCTGTCCGTCATCTTGGGAATCATCGAAGGTCTCACGGAATTCCTGCCCGTCAGCTCCACCGCGCACCTGCGCATCGCCGAAGCCCTGCTCCATGTCCCGCTGTCCAGCGGCTACTGGAAGATGTACACCATCGTCATCCAACTCGGCGCGATTCTCTGTCTGCCCCTCTATTTCCGCGCTCGCATCGCGAAGTTTCTTTCCACGTATCCGGGCGGCGAGCGTGGCGACCGCACCGTTCTCACTCATCCGCTCAGCCTCACGATCGTTGCTTTCGTGGTCACCGCGATTCCCGCGCTCCTGCTGGCGAAAGTCATCGGAAAGCATTTGGAGAACTTGCGCATCATGGGCGCGGCCCTGGTGATCGGCGGAATCGTCATGTGGATCGTGGACGCGATGAACGCGAAATCCGAAGCCGCCGGACAGGGCGCGCCGCAGGGACGCATTCACACCTGGCACATGGAAGAAATGAGCCTAGGCCAGGCTGTCTGGATCGGTGCGTGCGAAATTCTCTCCGCCGTCTTCCCGGGGACGTCGCGCTCCATGTCCACCATCACCGCCGGACAGCTCGCGGGAATGTCGCGCGCCTCCGCTCTCGAGTTTTCATTCTTTCTCTCGATGCCCGTCATGGCCGCCGCAACCCTCTATGACCTTCTCAAATCGGTCGTCGGCAAGGGCGACGAGGCCCTGGGAGTCGCCGGTATCGACCAGCAGGGTTGGGTCATCCTCGCGATCGGCTTCGTCGTTTCCTTCATCGTCGCCTATGGCGTCGTCGCCTGGTTCATGTCCTGGGTCCGCCGCCACGGATTCGTGCCCTTCGCCATCTACCGCATCATCGCCGGCTGCGCCCTCCTGCTGTGGATGTCCAAGCTCGCGAGCTAGCGCCTGAAGGTCACTCCGTTTCCGGTTTCCGGGTCGATCGGCTAAACCGGAGCACGTTCTTCCTCGGCCGCAGAGTACAATCGGTTGTCGCGCGAGTGCGTAACACCGCCGGAGGTAAGGATGTCACATTGGTCCCGAGTATGCCTCTCCCTGATGTTCATCGTTTCACCGTCTTCGCACGCGCAAGAGGAACACAACCACGGCGTACCCGAGAAGTTGGGGAGAGTATCTTTTCCGACTTCCTGCCTACCCGCGGTTCAGCAGCAGTTCGACCGAGGCGTTGCGCTCCTTCACTCCTTCGCTTACACGCCTGCAGAAAATACGTTCCGGGGGGTCGCGGAGACGGATCCTCGGTGTGCGATGGCGCATTGGGGCATCGCCATGACGTACTTTCACCAGCTTTGGGACCCACCCCTTTCGCCCGCCACGATTTCGACTGCGCTACGGGAAGTCCAGCTCGCGCGACAAATCGAGCCTGGCTCCGAACGCGAGCGCAAATTCGTCAACGCGCTCGGCTTGATATATCAGGACGCCGACACCGTCCCGTACCGCACGCGAGCGTTGAACTATGAGCGCGCGATGCGTGAGCTGGCGGCAGAAAATCTGAAAGATACCGAATCACAGGTGTTCTGCGCACTCGCGCTCCTGGCAAGCGCATCGCCCGCGGACAAGACGCATGCGAATCAAAAGCGGGCAGCCGATTTGCTCGAGCCGCTCTATCTCGCCTACCCTGACCACCCGGGAATCCCGCATTACCTTATCCACGCTTACGACAATGCAGAACTCGCACCGAGAGGCCTTGCCGCGGCAAGGGCTTACTCCAAGATTGCGCCTTCGGCGCCACATGCATTGCACATGCCGTCGCACATATTCACGCGACTCGGCTTGTGGGACGACTCCATCGCTTCCAACCTTGCGGCGAGGGCCGCGGCACACCAGCAAGGCGACGCGGGTGAAGAGCTGCACGCGATGGATTATCTCGAGTACGCTTACCTGCAAACTGGACGCGACGCAGACGCGGCTGAGGTCGTTCGGCAACTTGGAAACATGCCAGGGCTGGATAGCGAGGATTTCAAAATAGGATACGCCTCTACCGCGATGCCGGTTCGCTACGCGATTGAACGGAGTCAATGGACCGACGCTGCGAACATCATTCCACCAACGGGAGCCCCGCCCCATGTTGTTGCAATTGCAGTTTGGGCACGCGGGATCGGACTCGCTCGGACCGGGCGGGCTGCGGAGGCTCAAACAGAAACCGATAAACTGCGGCGGATTGACGCGGAGCTTCGTACTTCAGGCAACGACTATTGGGCCACTCAGGTAGGTATTCTAGCGCGCGAGGTCATGGCATGGTCGGCCCAGGCGAATAGCAACCTGGAAGACGCTCTGGCGTTGATGCGCCAGGCAGCCGATGAGGAGGACGCGATCGAGAAGCTCCCTGTGACGCCGGGGCCGATCGTTCCAGCCCGCGAGCAGCTCGGCTACTTGCTGCTGCAGCAGAATCACCCGGGTTTGGCGTCGAGAGAATTTGCGACGGCACTCACAAATGCTCCCGGGCGCCGCGGGGCCTTGCAGGGCGCCGCGCGCGCTGCAGAACTCTCCAGCCAGAAATAGATCTACGTGACTGTCTTTCCGGGGCGACTATTCCACGTCTAGTCCCGAGTCTTCTATTGCCATTCTTCCTGCCGGCCCGGAAAGCGCAGGAAGGCCAGTCACACCTTTCTTGTACCTCCGTCCAGGTTCGCGAACTGGTTTCTTGCGCTATGCTGGTGCCCGCGAAAATGTCTGATACGCGACAGACTCGGGCGCCTCATCCGCCGCCGAAAGGCGGTGATGCACCCGTGCGCCCACTGGGTTTTGCCCCCGAGATTCCCCCAATATGGTTTTCTAATCGAGAAATCCAATTATTAGAATATGGCAAAAACCCTTGTAAACCGCGGTGCGCGCCACGTTCTAATCGAGAAAATTCGCGAGTAGCCGTTTTCGCCCCTCAATACGGTTTCCCGGCCCTACTGGCGCATTGCGCTGCTGGAACACGGCCCGCCCAATACCGCTGTTCACCGCCGAATCTCGTTTGCTATAGTCATCGCCGTACTCGCGTTCCTCCGAATGGGTCCCGCGCGACAGCGCCCGCGCGACCCAGCCCTGAGGCGTCGCGGTTGCTGCGGTGGTGTCTGCGCCGGCAGCCCGCGCGTCTCTTGCGACGCGGCCTTCCCCCCATAGCCCGAGGAGAGTTTTGTGCGCGTTCTTACACCGACTGATAACAAACGCTTCAACGAAATGATCGGCTTCGTCGGCCTGAGCCTGGCGGTCCTGCTGGCTCTGAGCCTGCTGTCGTATTCGCCGCACGACGCGTCTTTCAACGTCTCCGCGGCGCCTCCGAGCTCCGGCCCGGCGCGCAACTGGATTGGTCCCGTGGGGGCTCATACCGCCGATCTGTTCTTCCAACTCGCAGGCTACGGCGCGTTTCTGTTTCCGATTGGGATGTTTCTGGTGGCGATGCGCTGGTTCCGCAGCCAGCTGATGGAGGCGCCGACCGCAAAGCTGATCGGCTGGGGATTGCTGCTCTTCTCGCTTTCCGCGGAAATGACTCTCGTGCACGTTCCCGACGTTCGCGGCGCGTTGCCGGCAGGAGGCCTGCTCGGCAAGCTGCTCGCGGAGGGATTGCGCGCGGCTCTCAATCCGGTGGGCGCGAACCTCGTCTCGATCGCCACTTTGCTGACGGCTCTTTTCCTGACGACCAGCTTTTCGTTCAGCGCCGCTGCCTCCTGGATGAAGAAGCCCATGGCCAGCGAAGGCATCATCGGCCAGTGGATGGCGCGCGTGAAGGCTTGGCGCGAAGAGCGCGAGTCGGTGCGCCTGCGCAAGCAGGTCGAGGACATCAAGGTCGCGGGCCGGCGTCCGGTCACGCAGCAGCGCGTTTCGACCAAGGAAATCGAGGAGGACGAAGAAGAAGACTCTCTCGATAAAACTCCCGCGCAAGGCGAACGCGGACCCCACGTGATCCAGTTCCACGATCCCGCGCCACCGCCCTCGCCCAAAAAGAGCGCTTCCGAACCGAAGATCTCGCACGGAAAGACCAACTTCAAGCTGCCCCCGGCCAGCCTGCTGCGCACCGCCGAGCGCGGCGAGAAGATGGACGAAGCCGAACTGAAAGAGTGCGCCCGCGCCATCGAGCAGAAATGCTCCGAATTCGAAGTGGGCGGCCATATCACCCAGATCAATCCCGGCCCGGTCGTCACCACCTTCGAGTTCAAGCCTGAAGCGGGAATCAAGTACAGCCGGATCACGGGCCTCGGCGAGGACCTGTGCCTCGCGCTGCGCGCCGAATCTATTTTGATCGAGCGCATCCCTGGAAAATCCACCGTCGGAATCGAAGTGCCCAACGCGCGGAGGGAAACCATCGCATTGCGCGACGTGATCGAGTCGCCCGAGTTCTCGCATTCATCGTCGAAGCTCGCGCTTCCGTTGGGAAAGGATCTGATTGGTCGCATCCGCGCGGCGGACCTGACCCAGATGCCGCACCTGCTGATCGCCGGCTCGACCGGCACCGGCAAAAGCGTCTTCATCAATTCCCTACTGATGGGCATGCTCTATAAATCCACGCCCGACGAGCTAAAACTCGTGCTGGTGGACCCGAAGCGCCTCGAGCTGGGGCTTTACGCCGACATCCCGCACCTCTATACGCCGGTTGTGACCGACGCGAAAGTGGCGGCCAACGTTCTGCGAAATGCGACCCGCGAGATGGAGCGGCGGCTAAAACTCCTCGCGCAGCGGAGTGTGCGAAATATCGAGCAGTACAACCGCACATTCGAGAAGGGGCAATCGCTTTCGCTCTTTGAAAACGCTGAGGAAGAAGAGCATCGCCCGCTGCCCTACATCGTTATCGTGATTGACGAGCTGGCCGACCTGATGATGGTGGACACCAACGGCGTCGAGGAATCCATCACGCGACTCGCGCAAATGGCCCGCGCGGTGGGAATCCACCTGATCCTCGCGACGCAGCGGCCGTCGGTGGACGTCATCACCGGCCTGATCAAGGCGAATTTCCCCGCGCGCATTTCCTTCCGCGTGGCGAGCAAAGTTGACTCGCGAACCATTCTCGATACCAACGGCTCCGAATCGCTCCTCGGCAAAGGCGACATGCTCTATCTGCCCGCGGGATCGTCCCGGCTGCACCGCATTCACGGCCCGTACGTCCACGAGAACGAAGTCGCGGCCGTCTGCGAATTCTGGCGCGATCAGGCCAAGGCGATTTACAACGAGGAACTTCTCAAACCGCCGAGGGATGAAAATATCGTCGGCGGCTTAGGGGGAGACGGCGGCGAAGGTGGAGAAGAAGTGGACGACGATCTCTACCAGGACGCCGTGCGCGTCTGCTGCGAAATGGGCCGCGCTTCGACCTCGACGCTCCAGCGCCGCCTGCGCATCGGCTATGGCCGCGCCGCGCGCTTGATCGACCTCATGGAGAAAGACGGCATCGTCGGCCCCGCCGACGGCTCCAAGCCCCGCGAAGTCCTCAAAACCAAGGACTGGATGAAAGAATTTGACGACTCGATGAAGTAACGATCCGACTAGGATCGTCATACTGCCTGCCCTGCCGCAGGAAGGAAGGACGGCGGTCCGGTTCTTTGCCGGCAGAAGGATATCTCTTAGCGAGAGGCGAGGCCTGAGGGACGACAAGCCCGAAGCTGGACTCGCCCGAGTTGAGTCGGACATTTTCTATTTTGCTTTTTCTCTTTTCTGCCTTCCATTTTCTTCGCTGCTCTGTGCCTCCGTGCCTCTGTGGCGGATCGCTCTAGGCGGTTTTTCCTTTCCACTGCACCGCCTTTTCCGTAGAATGTTTGGTTGTGCCGGTGCCGAGGTAGCTCACCGGTAGAGCGCGGCCCTGAAAAGGCCGGCGTAGGCAGTTCAACTCTGCCCCTCGGCACATTCCTTTCGCGCTCGTACCATTACTTAACTTGTCCGATAATCCGACTAATCAGGAGTTGGCGCGCTGGAACTTCCCAGAAGCGGACTTCTGGCCCGGCTCAGATCTGGTGTTTGCATGGTTTTTGAGCGGCCTCGCAAGCGACCAAGCGCAGCTATTCTTGCAACACTTCAGATCATTCCGGGCAGGTCATCGCCCAGTGCGACCGCGCCAATCATCTCCAGCGTGCGCTCCTGGGCTGTCCAGTGTTGGCACATCGTAATCGCGTCGCGCAGCAGGCGATCGAGCGGCGAGGT
>JARLGK010000033.1 GCA_031296075.1 Candidatus Acidiferrales bacterium | reverse complement strand
CATCGCGACGTACATGGCCGACGCGCGGGCGCAGGAATTGCCGCTGCTCACTGTGGGCGATGGCGACCATGTCATTCACGACTGGGCGTATCTCTTCGGAAAGTTCGGCGTGCTCGAGCACGACACGCAGATCGCCCACGCCGTGCGTTTATTAGGTTGGGTCGGCATGATCGCGATTGTCGGCTGGATGATCTGGCGCGGCTTGCAGACGAAGACTCAGGTGGCCACAGATAAACACGGATGAACACAGATAACACCCGATCGGCTGTGGCTAAACGCATCAGTAAAACGGCCGGAGGTCAGGCATGTGCGGCAGCGATACTTCGAGGACGCGGCCGTAGTCGCCGAGCGTCAGCCGGATTAGCTCGGCGGGTCCGACGTCACGCTCCGTCCAATCTGTGCTGGGGATGACGTGGGATTCCTGCGCTAGGTCGCCGCTCTCAAAATCAGTTCCTTGCGCGTGGAGTTCGGAAAGCGGAACCGAGTAAACGAGTCGTGCTTTGGTGTCGAGCATCAGATATCGGTGCCCCAGCAGCACGAGGACCAGGTCGGAGTCCTTCTTCTTGTCCTTTTTGTCCTTCTTATCCGGTTGATAGACGTTCCACTTCAGCGGCGTCTTGTCGTCGAGCCTCACTTGGGCCATCTCGAGCGGCTTCCAGCGAACGCGCGCCGATTCACCGGCCGTTCCGGACTGTCCCGCCGCGGATGAGCTGGCCGCCAGCGAAATCAGCACGAGCAGCCCCCATGCGATCAGACAGGGCGCGCGATGAACCGCATCACTACGGCGACAGTTTCCTCGTGGCAATTTCATCAATCAGAAGAATACATCAGCGGAAGGAATTCCGTAGAGCGGTCTCGATCTACTCCCACTTCACAGGCACCTGGCGCGACGCCACGATCACGTATCCCTTTGCACGCCCATGCTCGACGATATCGCGCAAGATCGCCACGTCCTGCTCGCAGTAGGCGGCGACGCGGTCTTTGTCCCCAGCGCGCCACCAGCCGACGGCTTCGATTCCGTCCCCGCTTTTCGCGGTGCCAAGGGTGTCTTTGGCGAGCTGATCAAGTTTGACGCGGTGGCCGAGGAGTTTGTGAAGCTCTTCGTGTACATCGAAGGAGCGCCGGCGCAGTCCCTCCACGGGCGCATAGGCGCGAAGAACTTCGATATCGAACCGGTTGCCGTTGAACGTGACGACGTGGGTGAAGGTCTCGAGCTCCGCGACAAGTTGCTTCGCGTCCGTCTCGAACCAACGCCGGAAGTTATTCTCTTTGTCCCACGTCACGGCGACGGCCACTCCGAATCCCTGAATGTTCCCCCACCCGCCCGGCACTTCGTGCGACAGGCGCAGCGTTTCAATGTCCAGGTAGATTTCGCGATCGAATAATCCGGCCGTATGACTCTCCTATGTGCGTCGGTGGTACGTGGCAGATTACCGGGCGGTGATCTCGCCGAAAGATTTATCGAGCAGCCGAATTCCTTCGTCCACGTCGGCCTTCGAAATATTCATCGGCGGGGCGATGCGAATCACGTTTCCGTAAAGGCCGCCTTTGCCGATAAGCAAGCTGTTCGCCCGTGCTCGCTCCATTAATTCCACTGTTTCGACCGGCGCGGGCTCCTTGGTCTGGCGGTCGCGGACGAGTTCAAGCGCCTGCATCATACCCATGCCGCGAACATCGCCAATCAGCGGATACTTTTCCTTCAGCTCGTCGAGCCGCTTCCGCAAGTAGCCGCCGACCACGTGAGTGTTCTCGAGCAGCTTTTCTTCCTCGATCACTTCGATCACCGCCCGCGCCGCGACCGACGTGACCGGATTGCCGCCGAACGTCGAAATGGTCAGCCCTTGAAATTTGTCCGCCAGCTCCGCCGTCGTGATCGTCGCTCCGACCGGCACGCCATTCGCCATGCTTTTCGCACACGTGATGATATCGGGCGTGACTTCCCACTGCTCGATGCCAAACCATTTCTTGCCCGTGCGCCCGAAGCCGGTCTGCACTTCATCGGATATGAAGAGTCCGCCGTAGTTCTTCACGATGCGATAAACGATCTTGAAATATTCGGGCGGGGGAGTAATGAATCCTCCGACGCCTTGAATAGGTTCGGCGATAAACGCCGCAATGGAGCCGCTGGTGCCGGTCTGGATCAGGTTCTCGACGTCGTTCGCGCACGCCACGCCGCACTCGGGGTATTTCAGGTGCAGCGGGCAGCGATAGCAGTACGGATTCACGGCGTGCGACACGCCCACGCTGACGACACCGGCTTTGCGCCACGGCGCCTGCCCGGTCACGGCTTTCGCCAGCGCCGACGAGCCCGCGTACGCGTGTCTCAGCGCCACCACGTCGTAACTCGGCCCAGCCATGCGCGCCAGCAGGATGGCGGCTTCGTTGGCTTCGGTTCCGGAGCTGGTGAAGAAGCTCTTCTGCAGTTTCCCCGGCGTAATCTGGGCGAGTTTTTCGGCCAGCGCCACGATCGCTTCATTCGGAAAGAGAGTCGAGGTGTGCTGCAGCTTGTCCACCTGCGCTTTGATCTTCGACGTCACCTTCGGATTGCAGTGTCCGACGCCGATGGTGAGAATACCTCCGAAGAAATCGAGGTATTTGTTCCCCTCGATGTCCCACAGGTATTGCATCGAGGCATGATCGGCGACGAGCGGCTCGCGATAGTAGTTCGTGACCGCCGGCCACAAATACTCCTTGTGCTTGCGGATGATCTCTTCGCTGCGACTCGACGTTGCCTTTGGCTGTGTGGTCATTTCGTTGGCAGTTTACTCTGTGGCTTGATCTGCGGGCAAGTGCGCTCCGACAACGGCGGAGGGGCAGAGGCCGGCGGCGCGAAACAACGACCGCGAATTCCCAGGGTTCCCGTATAATTCGGCCCAATGGCGATGCATAGGATTTTGACAAACCTGGCTCGCGCGTTCGGGCGTATTTTCCCGGACTGCGTGACGCTCAGCCAGGCCATCGCGTTCAACATGTTCCTGGCCTTCTTCCCCCTGCTGCTACTGGCGCTTGGTCTCCTCAGCGGAACGTCGCTATTTCCCGAAGCGATTCAGGAAATCCCCAACCGTCTTATGCAGATTCTTCCTCCAGGCAGCGCTCGGGTGGTGGCTGAATATTTTGTGCGCCGGACCGTCAATCCCGTGAGATGGATATCGCTCGGACTGGGGGGAACCCTCCTCGCTGGCACGCAAACGATGGTGGGTTTCATGGAGGCATTTCGTGTCATCGAGGGTGAACTACTGGAGCCGAGTTATTGGAAGCGTCAAGCGCGCGCTCTGGGGCTTCTGTGCTTGACGATCGTGCCCATGCTGGCCGTGGTCCTGCTCACCGTGTTCGGCAAGCAATTGCGCGCCTGGCTGATCCAGCGCACCGCGTCCCCGCATTTCACTCATTACGTCGAACTGATTGGCTACGCGGCGGTTGTTTTCTCCCTGGCCATGGGCGTCCTCGTCCTGCTCTACCGGATTGGGCGTCCCGGCCATGTTGGCTACAGGGACCTGCTGCCCGGAGCCGCGGTTGCGACTGTGCTATGGTGGGCCGTTGATATTTCGTTCGGTTGGTATGTTCGGAAGATGCCATATGACGTGTTGTACCGGGGACTGGCATCGGCGATCGGCTTGCTCTTGTGGATGTTCTTGACGGCGATGATCGTGCTTCTGGGTGCGGCCTACAATGCCGAAGCGCGGGAAGCGCGTGAGGCCGATGCCCGGCCCAGCAAAATGACCTTGCTGGTTCCGTAGACACACGTGCGCGCCGTTGTCGAACGGGCGGCGAAACCTGATACACTGCTGCTGCGAGATGCTTTTCCCTTGCGGCGGAAACCCTTCCGCCCCGCGGAGGCGCGATGAGCGAAATTCGCGTCGAATGCTATGCGGGGCACCGCGCCGACGAGCGCCCTCTCCGTTTCGTTCTTCATGGACGTGAATTCCTGGTCCACGAACTCGATGGCCGGTGGTATTCCCCGCAGGCGACCTATTTTCGCGTCCGCGCCGATGATGGCAATTTCTATGTCCTGCGGCACGACGAGGCGCAGGATTCCTGGACGCTCGATGGATTTCGCGCGGCGCGCGGCGAACCGATGAACTCAGCGCCTATCGATGCCACGACCAAGCCCGGGTTGCGGCAGCACCAGCGCGTTCGTGTGCCTGCTGGGCTCGAGATTCAAGTGGCGGGCATCGGGAACGGTTTGCTGGTCACAGGGGTTGCAACAGTCATCGGTCTGGGAGGGATGTTCGTGCGTTCAAGAAAACAGCCACCGCCAGGGAGTGGATTGAAATTTGAAATGAAGTGCCCCGGCCTGTCGTTCGAAGCCGTAGGAAAAGTTCGGGATGTCACCGACACCGGAATGGGCGTCGAATATACGGCCCTTACGCAGGAAGATGAGAGGAAATTGAAGCAGTTACTCGTCCAACTTCAGGCCTGAGCCGCGTTTGCGAACGGGCGTTTGTTAACCGCTAGTATTCCACCGCAACTTTTGTCTCGCCGCAGGGTTACACTGGCATGAAGGTCATGGCGTGGGCTCGAAATACTCGGCGTACGATCCGAAGCGGTGATCGGCACCTCGATGCGTACGGCGCATCGTTTCTGGCCGTCACCATTGCTGCGCTGCTGGTTGTGCTATTCATGATCGCCGCGCCGAACGCCATCGCCGACAATCACGACAGGCCCGCTCACTCATCGCCCGACGCCATAGCTTCCGACAGTAAGTTCAAGGGCCATCTTCCCATCACCGAACTCAACGAAGATCAAGCCATCCTGCACGCGCTCAATCGCCTCGCATACGGTCCGCGTCCCGGCGACGCGGAACGCATCCGCCAGATGGGTCTCGAAAAATGGATTGACCAACAGCTGCATCCCGACTCCCTTGACGATTCCGCTCTCGACAAACGCCTGGAGAAGTACCCGACGCTGAACATGCCCGCCAAGGAGCTTCTCGATAAGTTCCCGCCTCCTCAGCTTGCGGCCAAGCGGGCCGGCGAGACCTTGGAAGAATACAAACAGCAGATGGCGGAAAAGCGCCGCGAGGCGCCCACCCAAACGATGGCCCAGTCAACGACGCAAACGATGGACTCGGTCAACGACAACTCGTACCGGGCGCAGCAGCAGCTCGCCAAAATGCAGGGCCCCAATCGCATCATTGCCGAGCTGTCCATGGCCAAGATCGATCGCGCCGTTTACAGTCAGCGCCAGCTCGAAGCGGTGATGGAAGATTTTTGGTTCAACCACTTCAACGTATTTGCCAACAAGGGCGCGGACAAGTGGATGCTGACGGCGTATGTGCGCGATACGATTCGCCCGCACACCATGGGCAAGTTTCAAGATTTGCTGACCGCCACCGCGAAAAGCCCGGCGATGCTTTTCTTCCTCGACAACTGGCAGAGCGTGGATCCGGTGGCGTTCAAGGATCATCAACAGGAAATCGCGATGCGCCGCGCGCGCTACCAGGGAATTTTCGCCGGGGGATTTCCGCCCAACCCGGGAACTTTCCCTGGTCCGAACTCGCGTTTCCCGGGAGCGCAGGGTGGCGCGCGTCTCCAGCAGCAGGACCGCGGCCTGAACGAGAACTACGGCCGCGAGGTCATGGAGCTGCACACGGTGGGCGTGGACACCGCCTACACGCAGCAGGACGTTATCGAAATGGCGCGGTGCCTCACGGGCTGGACGGTGCGCGAGCCGCGCCGCGACCCGGATTTTGTGTTCCGGCCTGAGTTCCACGCCGAGGGCAAGAAAGTGGTGATGGGCCACACGTTCAACTACGGCGGCGAAAAAGACGGCGAGGAAGCATTGAAAATGCTCGCGAGCGACCCACACACCGCGAAATTCATCTCCACGGAACTCGCGCGGCATTTTGTCTCGGACGTTCCTCCACCTGCGCTTGTCGATCGCATGACAAAAGAATACGAATCGAGCGGCGGCGATATCCGCAGCGTGATGAAGACCATGATTTACTCGCCGGAGTTCTGGTCGAAGCAAACCTACCGCGCGAAGGTGAAGACGCCGTTCGAGCTGGTTGCCAGCACCGCGCGCGCGCTGAACGCGGACGTCACCATCGCCTTGCCTCTGGCGCAATGGGTGGGACGGATGGGCGAGCCGCTGTTTCTCTGTCAGCCCCCGACCGGTTATTCGGACAAGGCGGAGACGTGGGTCAATACCGGCGCGCTACTGAACCGGCTTAACTTCGCGCTCACGTTCTCGTCCGGCCGCCTGGCCGGAAGCAGCATCGATCTGAGCGCGATGTTCGGCCCGGACGCATCGAAAGATCCCGAGATGGCGCTGGCGCGTTCGCTCGATCTATTCCTCGGCGGGCAGGTCGAGCCTCCGACCCGCCAGACACTCGGGAGCCGGCTGAACGATCCGCAAATATTGCAGGCGCGCCTGGATGACCCGGTCAAGCAAGTGAACGAGGGACTGCTCTCCGGTCTGGTCCTCGGCACGCCCGAATTCCAGCGCCGTTAGGGAGAATAGCGATGAACATTTCCCGGCGATATTTTCTGAAGAACGGCGGCATCGCGATGCTCGGCATGGCGTCTCTGCCGTCGTTCCTGCAGCGCGCCGTCGCGGCGACCACCGGAACGAACAAGAAGAAGAAGATGATCGTGCTCTTCCAGCGCGGCGCGATGGACGGTTTGAACGTTGTGGTGCCCTTCGCGGAGCCGAACTACTATCGCCTGCGCCCGACCATCGCGATCCCCGAGCCGCGCCATGGCGGCGCCGACGCGGCGATTGACCTCGACGGTTTCTTTGGCCTGCACCCCAGCCTCCAGCCATTGCAACCGCTCTTTCAGAAAGGGCAGCTTGCGATCGTGCAGGCTGTTGGCTCGCCCGATCCTTCGCGCTCGCATTTCGACGCGCAGGATTTCATGGAATCGGGCACGCCCGGCGTGAAATCCACTGACGATGGCTGGCTCAATCGCGCGCTTCAGTCAATGCCCGAGGAGCAGTCTTCGCCTTTTCGCGCCGTCGCGTTTGGCCCATATCTGCCGCGGACGCTTGCGGGCACGGCGCCGGCCGTTGCCATCCCGGACTTGAAGCAGTTCAAGATGTACGGCCCGCAGCAGACCGTCGAAGGCGGCTTCGAGGCGATGTACGCGCAGACGGTTGATCAGGCGATGCGCGGCGTCGGCCAGGAAACTTTTGAAGCCATCGATCAGCTCAAGAAAATAAATCCTGATTCGTATGCGCCTGAAAACGGT
>JARLGK010000032.1 GCA_031296075.1 Candidatus Acidiferrales bacterium | reverse complement strand
TTCATGCAGTTGCGCGATTTCCCCTTGAACGTTCCCAGCTGCTTCGTAGATCTGAGCCAATAACAAGTGAAGTTCCGGCAGCTTATGCCACGGGTCCAGCTTGACCGCGGCCTGTGCGTGCATTTCGGCTTGCACCAGCTGATTGAGGTGCAGCCCGGCATCCGCGGAGTAGTAGAGCGAGTAGGGATTGCCAAGCGGGTCCAGCGCGAGGGCGCGATCGGATAGTTCCGCGAGTTTCTTCCAGTCGCCTTCGTTCGCGGCAAATTCCGCGAGGCAGAGATACGGGGCCACGTATCCGGGATCGAGCTCCTGCGCCTTGGAGCAAGCCGCCTGCGCCTCTTCGTTCTTGTTCTCCGACTGCAGGACCTGGCCCAGCACGACGTAGGCCGCGGCGTAATTCGGATAGAGGTCAATCGCTTTGTGGAGGTGGGCCTTGGCATCCGTCAGTTTCCTGCCCTTGAACGCCCCGCAGGCCTTCTGGTACTCGCTGCTCGCCTTTCCGGGCACGGCAAGCCTCGTCGCGCTGACGGTCGGGCCGTGCACCCCGGATTCCGTCCAGGAATTGCACGACTCGTTGTCCATCATCCGGCTGATCTCGGCTGAGCTGACGTTCATAATCGGTGCTGGATTCACCAATGTGTATGGATCGGCAGCGCCTTCCGGCATGAACTTGGGCGGTTGCGGCATGTCAGCGGGAACAGACGGAGGTTCGGGATTCCGGGGATTCCCACCCCTTTGCGCCCAGGCTGGAAATGCGACCAGGAAAGCGATCGCCAGAACGCAGGCTAACCCGATGGCAGAAGGAATCTCGGGCTGTGTCTCTGTCGTTACCACACTAAGTCGATGGTAAGACAATTCCGCGCCGAGGGCATAACTTTTTTCCAGCGTACCGGCGCCGATCGGCCGTCGCGCTGAACGCCTTCGCCTGCCGTTCGGCGATGATGCCGCCCTCAGGGCCAGCCCGTGGCGCTAATCGTTTGATGACACACGCGGTCATCCCCCGGCGCGGGAACCGACTCTCCTCCATACTGGAAGCTGGTAAGAGTTCCCCGGTCGCCCTTCCGGACCAGCGGGAGGAGACTTCCATGGATGCCTTGCAACCACCCGCACAGCCACCGGCGCCTGCCAAAGCCCCAGCCGCCCCCGCAGCAGCGGCGCCCGTCCCGACGCCGACGCCGACGATTATCGCGTCCATGCTGCGCGCGTCGGAGAAGATTAGCGATTTGATCTTTTCGCCGGGCCGGGGTCCTCAGGTGGAAATCAGCGGGCAGCTTGCGCAATTGAAGATTCCGGGCGTGGGCATGCTGAGCGCGGAAGATACCGCGCGGATTGCCGGAGACCTGATCGGCCACAACTCGCACGCGGTCGAAAAGCTGCGGACGGAAGGCTCGTGCGACATTTCCTACAGCCTGCCGAAGCTGTCGCGCTTCCGCGTGAATATCTTCACCCAGCGGGGAAGCTGCGCGATCGTCATGCGCGTGATTGCCAGCAACGTCCCCGATTTCAAGACTCTGAACCTGCCGGCGCAACTCGCGGAAGCGGCCGAGCTGCAGCCGGGGATCGTGCTGGTTACCGGTCCGACGGGAAGCGGCAAGTCCTCGACGCTGGCCGCGATGGTGAACAAGATCAACGAAGAGAAAGCCTGCCACATCATCACCATCGAGGATCCCATCGAATTCCTGCATTCGCACAAGCGCTCGACGGTCCACCAACGGGAGCTGCACAGCGACGCGCCAAGTTTTGCCCTCGCTCTGCGCGCGGCGCTGCGCCAGGCGCCGAAACTGATCCTGGTGGGCGAGATGCGCGACCGCGAAACGATCGAAGTGGCGCTCGAAGCGGCGGAGACGGGGCACCTGGTGTACTCCACGCTGCACACGATTGACGCGTCCAAGACCGTCGAGCGCATCGTCGGAGCGTTCCCGCTCGGCGACCAGAACGCCGTGCGCATGCGGCTCTCGAAAAGCTTCCGGTACATCATCTCGCAGCGGCTGATTCCCCGGCAGGACGGCAAGGGGCGCGTGGCCGCGTTCGAAATCCTGAAAGCGACGCTGCGCACGCGCGAGTACGTTCAAAAGGGCGAAGGCGAGGGAAAAACTCTGCTCGACGCCATGCGCGACGGCTCCACCGAGGGGATGCAGTGCTTCGACGACGAGATCGAGAAGATGATCCGCGAGGGCGTGATCGACATCCATACGGGGCTATCGTACTCGACCAATCCGGGTAACCTGCGGCTGCTTCTGGCGGAACTGCTCGAACAGCCGACCGATCTTCCGTCGTTGCTGGCGTCGAATAGGACGAAGCCCGCGGCGAAAGAACCCGCCTTCGCCACCGATCCGGAACTCGAAATCGCGATGTAAGCTGGTGGACGTGGCCGGGCTCGAACCGGCGGCCTCCTCGTTGCGAACGAGGCGCTCTCCCAACTGAGCTACACGCCCACTGCGAATTCAGTTTAGCAAACGACTGCACGAGCGCCAATCGCGTTTCGGTGAATCCTTCCCAAGCCACCCTGCGACTTTCGTGAGACGAGTTATGGTTATGTAGCGGCCGCCTTTCAGGCGGGCGCCGTTGGGTCCTCCGCGGATTCAAATGTGGCGCCGCGGTCTTTAGCGCGGCATCGGGCCCCGCGTCGGTTCCCGCCTCCATCCTCCAAAATGCATCGGAATGTCGCACTGTACGTTTACTGGCCATTCGTCCAAGTGAAAAATCGTTCGCGCGGTGCTACGTTCGAGGGTGTGCATTTCAACGACGCAAGAAAGGAGGCAAAGGATGAGCGGAAAACGAGCATTGGGCGGCTCAAATCAGCCATGCGCGAATTGCGCGGAGAGATCCCTCGTCGTCCTGAGAGCGACCTCGTTCGGCATGACCCCGCCGCGGCGGGCCAATCGGATTGCCGCATTTCTAATCGACACTGAGGCGATTAGAAACACCCGTAACCTCCTGAAAACACACAATGGCGACCAACTCTAATCGACACGAAACCAGGCAGGGGTCCCAGTGTCGTCCGCCCTTCGTCTTGGCGGACAAGCCTGGGAGATCGGTCTCGCGCGCGCATCTCGCGCCGAAAAATACATCCAAATTGGATGCGCGTTCGCAGGAAAGTTCGCGATCCGCGCGCAAACGGCGCGATTTTTACAGCCGGCTGGCCGCCGGAGGATGCGCGCACGGTACAATGGAAGCGTGCCGATACGACTGATCGCGATGGACATTGACGGGACGCTTCTCGATAGCCACGCGCAACTGCCGGACGAGAATTTGCAGGCGGTCACCGAGGCGGCAGCCGCGGGCATAGAGATCGTGATCGTGACGGGGCGGCGGTTCGAATTTGCGCGCAGCGTAGCCGATGCCCTGCCGTGCGATCTCCACCTGATCGTCAACAACGGCGCGGTGATCAAATCGAAAAGCGGCGAGACGCATCAGCGGCTGCTGCTCGACGCGCATATCGCGCGTCAATTGCTCGATGCGACCGGGGAATATCGCAACGAGGCGACCGTGTTCTTCGACCGGCCGGATGGAAAACAGGTGATCCTCGAGCGAGTGGACTGGGACGATCCGCTGCGCGGCGGGTACTTCCGGAGAAACCGGGAGTTCATCGGCGAAGTCGAGCCGCTCACCGCGTGCCTGGACGGCGAAGACCCGATTCAGGTGATGTACGTGGGTGCGTGCGAGAGAATACGGGAGGCTAGGAAGATTGTGGAAGCCCTGCCGATCTCGGACGAATTCACGGTCGCCATAACGGAATACGAGCACCGCAACCTTTCGATGCTCGACGTGCTGCGGCGCGGCGTGAACAAGGGAGCGGCGCTGGCGGAATGGGCCGGCCGCCGCGGGATCCAGCGCGAGAACGTGATGGCCATCGGCGATAACTGGAACGATCGCGAAATGCTAGAATACGCAGGCTTGCCGGTGGTGATGGGCAACAGCGTCCCGGAGTTGAAAACGCTCGGGTGGAGCGTTACGCTCTCCAACGACGAGTGCGGCCTGGCGGAAGCGATTCACCGGCACGCGCTGCGAGACCGCAAAACGGGGGGAACGCGATGAAAGCTTGTACGGGAGTGTTGGCCTTACTGTTCGCAAGCATGATTGCCGGAACGGGTGCGCTGGCGCAGCAGGGTCCTCCGCCGGGACCGCCGCGCGGACCGCAAGGGCCGGCGACGATCACTTCGACGCTGGATTTCCAGCTATCGATCGAGGAACGCGAAATTGTCGGACTGGCTCAGGCAATGCCGGAGGAGAAGTACTCCTTCGCGCCCACCAACGGAGAGTTCAAGGGCGTGCGCACGTTCGCGCAGCAGGTGAAGCATATCGCGACCGTGAATGACCGCTTCTTCGAAGCAATTCTTGGACTGACGCCACCGGTGGCGCCGGACGAAGGCATCGGTTCCAACGGGCCGGATGCGATTCAGACGAAGGATCAGATCGTGCAGTACCTGAAGGATTCGTTCGCGCACGGCCACAAGGCCATCGCGACCATTACCGCCGAGAACGCCGTTACGCCGCTCAAGGACCCAGCGGTGCCGTTCCTGAGCACGCGGCTCGCGCTAGCGATCTTTGTCGACGCTCACGCCATGGATCATTACGGGCAGATCGTCGAATACTTGCGCGACAACGGCCTCGTGCCGCCAGCCAGCCAGCAGCGCCCGCCGGCAAATCCACCGGCAAAACCCTAAGAGGCATATGACGCGTCCAGCCCCAGCACTGGTGCTCGTTCTCGTCGCGGCGGCCATGCTCGCGCCCGTGGCGAGGGCGGATTACGCCGTGCTGCGGTCGGGTGCCCGACTTCACGTGACGGGCTACGAGCTCAGTGGCGATCGCGTGCGGCTCGCTGTGACGGGCGGCACGGTCGAAATCGCCGCGAGCGAATTGATTGACGTCGAACCGGAGGACCAGTTCCCCGCTCCGCCACCTGTGAATGCCGACTTCGGCGTCCGCTACGCCAACTTGATCCGCGCGTCGGCGCAAAAGCATGGCGTGGACGAAAAACTAATCGCTGGCGTCATCGGGGCCGAATCGAATTTCGATCCCAAGGCGGTTTCGAGGAAGCGCGCGCTCGGATTGATGCAGTTGCTGCCGGAGACGGCCGCGCGTTACGCGGTCGCGAATGTCTTCGAGCCAGCGCAGAACATCGAGGCGGGGACGCGTTATCTGAAGGACCTGCTCGCAAGATACAAAGGAAACCTGACGCTGGCGCTCGCAGCCTATAACGCCGGCCCCGAGACGGTGGACCGCTACGGCGGCGTCCCTCCCTTCCCCGAGACGCTGAACTACATCCGCAACATCACCGCGAAACTCGCCCAAAACGCGAACAATTCTCCGACGAAATCGATGGCGCGTAACGCCGATTAGTTCTTATTGCGTGGCGGATTTTTCGCCGAGGCGGCGCATGCGTTCCTGGAGCTTCTTGCGGAGCGCGGCCGGAGCGTTGGGATTGAAGGCCACCAGATACCAGAGCGGCTGAGAACGGTCGCGGCTGAGCCGGGAGAGCGTGGAAGCGTCGCTATTGGGATGACGCGCGATATTCTCGCGAATCGCGGAATAGGGGTGGTGCGAGAGCCGGCCCAAAGTCTTTGCCCCGACTTTAGGGTGCTCGCTGATCAGGCGCAGCAGGTAGAAATCTTCCTTGGGAGCCTGGCGAGAGAGTTGATCGAGCGCTTCGGGCTTCACTTCGGCGCTAAGCACGATGCCCACCTTTTCGTCCCATCCCGGATTGATGCGGTTGAGCTCCTGCGTACGCGCGTGAATGAGCTGTTCGATCACGCGACGCTCTTGATCGAGGCGCGCGGCCGGTAAAGCGCTGCGCTCGACGGAATCGAGCACGCGCAAGAGGTGTTGCCTTTCGCCGAAAACAATCTGGGAGGTGCGCACTGCTTTCCCCTTGCTCGCATGCCGCACTAGATCGGAACGTCTCATGTCTGGATCACCCCGCAAATTGAATGGCGGCCCATCCGGAAAACATCCCGCTCTCTCGCGGCAACAAACCTGGGACAAGAATCCCACACGACCCAGTGCCGCTCGATTGCGAGCAGTATAGCTGAAAGGGACAACTCCCCCATCGGCTACTGTAGTTCCAACCCCCCGGCGACGCAAGCAGGCGCTGCAACTTCTGGATGACCGGCGTGATTATCCAGCGCGCGCGCCGGGGAGTAAAGCGAAGTCGGGGCCCGGTGTTCCGTAGCTCGCAATAGATGGTTATAGGACCACCCCTATCGCGCCGCTGGATGAGCGCCCAATCCGGCGCCGGTCACTTCGTTTCGAGCGGGTCGGAATGCGGTATGTCGTTGACCGCCACGCGGCGCTTGAACTTCCAGTGGCCGTTCTCGCGGACCAGCGTGTCGTCGTAGTGGCCGCCGTACATGATCGTGGGCTTGTTGTCGGCTCCGGTGACGACGAAATTCCAGCGCGACCACGCCGAGGCCGTGTCGCCGCGCACGTCAATCAGAAAATTGGTCAGAAGGTGATACGTCGAGCCGGGCTTGCCCTTGGCCGTGACGCCGAGGTTCTTTTCCATCAGTGCCAGAACCCCCGCCGGCCCTTTGCCCGTGCCGAAGCCGCCAACCCATTCACCGTCCGTGGCAAACTGATTCGAGTATGCCACCAAATCGTGCGCGTCGAGGAAGCGGCCGTAATTGGTGAGCACCGTGCGGATTTCTTCGATGTCCTCCAGGCGCTGGATGCGGGCTGCGGCCGACTGCTGCGCCTGAGCGAGGTCAGGCGACAGAAGGATTGCGGTCAGCAACACGCATCCAAGACGCGCGATTCGCCGACGAAACAGAAGTCGCAAAATGTTCATGTGGTGGATCCCCCCCTCGATCGTTGCGTGGAACGGCTGGGGCCGACGGTATCACCCGTGGCGGCGGACTTCAATCAAGCTGAGACCGAAAAGGCGAGCAGATTTACCGCAGAGACGCAGAGAGCGCAGAGAAAGCGCTGAGAAGAACGCAAGGCTTAACAAAGAGAACACGGAGGAGGCACAGAGGCCCCAGAGGAACACAAAACCGACCGGACCACCGCGAAACCCTTTACCGCTCCCTTCGCCAAGACACCCAGGGCGGGGAGAACGCAGAGAAGCGCTGAGCGCAACCAGCCAACGGCACTTCCTGCGTCAGGGTAAGCCTGAGCTACATTGCCGCGGCGTTAACGCAAGAACGGATTGAGTTCGCGCTCGAAGCCGATCGTGGTGACGTCGCCGTGACCCGGATAAACGACGAGGTCGTCGGGCAGCGTGAGGAGTTTCTCGCGAATGGAAGCCAAAATTTGGGGATACGAACCGCCGGGTAGATCGGTGCGGCCGATCGAGCCGTGGAAAAGAGTATCGCCAGCCAGGAGCCGTGCGGCAGCTTTCGAATCGGCGCTGACTTTCGGGCGCTGGCCACTGAGCGGAGCCGAGCTGGCGCTCGCTCCCACGACGAGGCTGATGCTGCCGAGCGTGTGACCCGGCGTGTGCAAGACGCGCGCCTCGTAGCCGCCCCAGCGTAGGGTGTCGCCTTCTTTGACGAAGTCTCGAATTTGCACGATCTCGGGCGTCGGAATGCCGAGCCACTGGGCCTGCATGTCGAGGCTGCGGTAGAGTCCCAGATCGGCTTCGTGGATCAGCACCGGAGCGCCGGTGGCGCGATGAAGTGCGGCGAGACCGCCGACGTGATCGATATGAGTGTGCGTGCAGACGATCGCGAGGACCTTCAGACGGTGGCGGCGGAGAATCTCTAGTATGCGTTCGACATCATCGCCCGGGTCCACGACGATGGCCTCGCCGGTGGCGGGATCGCCCAGAATCGAGCAGTTGCATTGCAGCATTCCGACGGGAATCATTTCGTGGATGAGCTTTTCGGCCATCGCCCTGAAGTATACCAGCGCGAGCGATTAGGACGGCCTTGTCGTAGTTCCCGAGAATCGCTCGGCAGGCTGTTGGCCAGGAGGCAGGCCGGCCGCGACGAGAGATTCGACGCGGGCAAGCAACTCCGAGCGGCGATCCATGCTGTAGGCTGAGGTGTCCACGGCGGGGCCGTAGCGAACCACTACTTCTCCCTGACGGATCCGCCAATCCCCCTTTTTCATCAGGAACTGAGTTCCGGATATAGACACCGGCACGATGGGGACTCCGGCTTCGATGGCCACCGTGAACGCGCCCCGCTTGAACGGGCGCAGGCGGCCGTCGGCACTGCGCGTCCCTTCGGCGAAGATGGCGAAGGAGACGCCGCTCTTCAAAGTGCGCGCGGCGACGTCGATGCTCACGGCCGCTGCTTCCCTGTCGGAACGGTCCACCGGAACGAACTGCGCCCGGCGCATCCCGGTGGACAAGATGGGGATGCGGAAGAGCTCCTGCTTGACGAGAATCGCAACGCGGCGCGGAATCGCGGGTATGAACGCGAGCGGGTCGACGTTGGACACATGATTGGCGGTGAAGAGGCACGCACCGGGCGGAATGTTTTCAAGGTTTTCGACGCGAACGCGGATGCCGACGATGCGATTTCCACAGCGCACCACCTTCATCGCTAGGCTGTACATAAGCTCGGGATTACCGACAATTACGCTCCAAAGGATTAGCCACGGCAATGCCAGAACGATGGCGAGGGCGAAATAGAAAGCCAGAAGCAGCGTTCGGATCATGGGCGGGACCAGCGGGCGGCTAGCGGCTGGCCTCCAGAATAACGCACCCCCGGCATATCAGTCGGTGGACCCATGGAGGAGTCCTTCGCGGATGCGGTGCTGCCGGTCGGTCGAGTGCGGTACTTCTAAAATGGAGTAGGCGGCATCCATTTTCAGTTCGAGGCCGGCGACGCCCAGGAACTCGTCGTAAGGGATCTCGTCAACGCCGGAAACATAGCGACGGAAGAAATCCTCGAAGCTTTTCCCGGCCACTTGTTCGACCGCGGCGCGGATATCCGTGTTCTCGTCGTAGAACTTGCCCTGCTTCGCGAATTGTTCGTTCATCAGCCGGAAAACGTCGTCGAGCGATTTGTGGTTATCGGTCGCGTCGCGAATTGCCAGATCGAGCATCACGCCGACGATCTGCCCCTTGTCGTAATACGAGATGCTGCGGTCCGGCAGATTGTAATCGCTGTATTTTTCATACCACGCGTCGAGGCTCGATTCCTCGACGCTCTGCCACTGGTGGGCGGGGCGCGTTTGGACCCGCTCGATCTGCGAGGCGAGATCGTCGTAAAACTGCTTCTTCGACCATAGCCCGGTGCGTTCAAGGGTGAAGGAGCAGTAGGCGTCCGTAACGCCTTCGGCAAACCAGAGCGCGCGCGTGTACTGCTCCTTGGTGTAATCGACTGGCTCGAGGCTCCGAGGCCGAATTCGCTTCACGTTCCAGACGTGAAAGAACTCGTGGGCTGCGATAGAAACCGCGCCATCGAAATTCGCGGCTGCGATCGCAGACGAGTTTGCGTGCTCCATGCCGCCCTGACCAACCGCCCCCTCCGGCCCAATGTGAAAGAAGAATGTGTACTCCTGAAACGGAGGGCCGCCCATCAGATGCAGTTCGTAGGCCGTGATCCGGCGAAGCGCGTCTTCGAGGCGCCTGCGATTCCAGCTCGCTGCGTCCACGATCACGCGGAAATGAGCGTCGCCGCTCTCGAATTTGAATTGATCGAAGGTGCCTGCTTCGACGGGCGCATCCACGAGCGCGTCGTAGCTCGGCGCGGTGAACGTATCCGGTCTGTTAGTCATGGGCGTCGACTGCAGCTCGGCCGCGACCTTCCACTGATCTGGCTTCTGGACGAAGGTGACAATCGCCTCCTCGCCGCGCCGGTCGGGAACGTACATCAGTATCTGGGCGAGATTCATAAACGCGTGCTTGTCTGTCAATTGCGAGCTGAAAACACCGGGATCATCCCACTCGATGTCATAGTCGATGTACATGTCTTGAGTTTCCACAATTGCACTTGCCGCTGGGTATTCAACCGTCCAAGTTTGTTTGTCTACCTTCCTGACAGGGTAATGCACGTTGTCAGGGACGTTGCCAATCGCCCGGACATTTCGGACGCGATATGAAAAATCGCGAACCTGGTAAAGGGCGTTCCACGCCGGCAGCGCTACGGTCGTCCCATTCGCAGGATGGGGAATAATCATTTCGACGCGAAAGATATGTTGCTCGGGGTGCGCGAAAGAAACCTGATAGCGAATTGTCGCGGAAACCGGGCGTGCAACGATCAATTTCCCAGAAGTGAGCAAGCATAGTGCGATCAGCGAGGTTCTGACGTAACGCGGGATCATACGCGGGCACCGGCGCGGGCGCTGAGCTTGGCGAGCAACTTGGCCGTGAGGCCGTCGAAGCCGCCATTGGACATGATGAGAACGAGGTCGCCTGCGTTCGCACCCGCCGCGAGATGTTCCGCGATTCCGTCGGCGGAGGCAAATGCATGGGCGCTGCGGCCACGAGCGGACAACGACTCGCAGATCATTTCGGGCGACAGGCGGTCATTTTCGGCGAGCAACTGCGCGCGGTTCACGGGGCCGAACAAGACCGCGTCAGCCAGCGCGAGAGCGTCAGATAGATCGTTCTGAAAGATTCTTCGCCGCATGGTGTTGGAGCGCGGTTCGACGGCCGCCCAAATCTTGCGGCCGGGCCAGCGGGTGCGCGCGGCTTCGAGCGTGAGCCGGATGGCGGTAGGATGGTGAGCGAAATCTTCCACGACCAAAACGCCGCCCGCCTCGCCTTTGACCTCCATTCGCCGGCGAACGCTTTGAAATGTCGCGAGAGCGCGCTCGATCGCGTCGCATTCCACTCCGCGGCCATGGGCGAGCGCGATGGCCGCAAGCGCGTCGAGGACGTTGTGGCGCCCGGCAACGGGAATTCGAATGCGCGCCAATTCGTTGCCGCGATAGGCCACGCGGAATTCCGTCGCTTCATCGTGCCATTGAAGGTCTCCCGCGCACCAGTCGCAGCCGGATGTGAGGCCGAACGTTTCGATCGGGCAAAACGCCTTCGCCGTGGCTTCTTTCAGGTTCGGACTCTCTCCCCAGATCAGGATACGCCCTCGGCGCGGGACAAGATTGACCAGACGGCGAAACTGCAGGGCGATGGACGCGAGGTCGGGATAGATATCCGCGTGATCGAATTCGAGCGACGTCAGAATCAGCTCGACGGGATGGTAGTGGAGGAACTTCGGGCCCTTGTCGAAGAAGGCCGTGTCGTATTCGTCGCCTTCGATGATGAACTCTTCCCCGCCCCCGAGTCCGTAGCTGCGATCGCCGAAATTCGGCGCGACGCCACCGATCAGGAAATCGGGCCGCCTGCCGGCCGTCTGAAAAATCCACGCGAGCATGGCCGTGGTCGTGGTTTTGCCATGCGTCCCGGCGACAACGATGGAGGTGCGCCCCGGGAGAAAGTATTCCTCGAGCAGATGCGGCATCGAGCAGTACGGAATTCGATCGTCGAGGATGCGTTCCACTTCCGGATTGCCGCGCGAAATCGCGTTGCCGATCACGGCGAGGTCAGGCGCCGGCTTCAGATTCTCTTCGCGGTAGCCTTCGTTCCAGGGAATTCCCAACGAAGTAAGCAGCGTCGAAGCGGGCGGATAGACGTTGACGTCCGAGCCGGTCACGTGGAACCCGCGCTCCTTCAGCATGCCTGCGACGGGAGCCATCGCGGCTCCGGCGATGCCGAGGAGATGGATGTGCTGCGCGGCGGGCTTGGAAAATCCGAGACTCACGGCGCACACGCCGGTTCAAGAATGTGAAGCACACCAGGACCGGTCGCCGCAAGTTCGGCGCGGATACCCAGGGGCAGCGTCAACATCGCTCTCGAGGTATGGCCGATCGGCGCACCCCAAACGACGGGCACGTTCAACGGCGCCAGAATCCGAAGCGCGACATCGAGTACGGGCTCCGAGCCCACGGGCGCGTCACATTCCGGGAAATCGCCAAGGACAATGCCCGCGACGCCTTGAAACTTACCCGCTTGTCTGAGATGCATGAAGGCGCGATCCACCTGGTAGGGCTTCATGCCGCGGTCCTCGAGAATCAGGATGGCGCCGCGAGTGTCGAGCTCCCATGGCGTGCCGAGCGTGGATTCCACCAGCGTCAAGCAGCCGCCGAGAAGTACGCCGGTGCCTCTTCCCGGGGCAATCGGCTCCCCATCGAGCTCGAGGTGCCAGCCCTGCTTGGTTTCGGTGAGGGCGGGCGCAAAACTCGCCTGGTCGTAGCCATGCGGCGCGCCTGGACCGCGGTCGAGATTGGAAGCGACCATCGGGCCGTAGAAGGTGACCCAGCGAAATTTCTGCCACAGATAAATCTGGAGCGAAGTGATGTCGCTCGATCCGAGAACTATTTTTGGCACGGGCGGCGCGGCCGTCAAGCCTTCAACCAGATAATTGCAACCGTATCCACCGCGCGAGCAGAATATCGCGCGCGTCGAGGTCTCGGCGAAGGCTCCCTTCAGAGCAGATAGGCGATCAGCTGCAGGGCCCGCGAAGAAACCGTCGCGCGCCAGCAACTGTGCCAGGTCCATATGCGGCACGTAGCCGAGCCGCACCAGCTCGGCGCAACCAATTTCCAGATGATCCTCTTGCACGGGACTCGCGAGCGAAAGGACTCGAATTCCATCGCCGGGGCGAAGAGCATGTGGCTTGAGAGTTGGCGGCATCTGACGGAAACGAGAATAAAGAATTTGAGGAAACGAGTCTAGCGGTAGGAACGACCGCCGGAGTTAAGAGTTAAGGGATGGCGACGACAGCCTGGCACGCATAATTCAGTCGATCGTGAACGTGACAGGCGAAGAAGTGCCTCCGCCAGGCGCCGGATTCGTCACGGCGACGGACGCTTTGGTTTTCGACATCGTGGCTGCGATATCCGACGCTGGAATTAACGCGACGAGCTGCGAAGAGCTGATATATGCCGTCGCGCGGAAGTCGCCGTTCCACACGACAAAAGAAGTCGGGACGAAGCCCGAGCCGCTCACCCTCATCTGAAAATCGCCGCCGCCATTGGCCGCGCTCGACGGAGAAAGCGAAGATGCAGTTGGCACCGGGTTGTCCGAGCCCGTGATCGGAAAATTGAGAGAGGTCGTCGCAGTCACGAGGTCTGGGGTGGCGACGGCGACGCTCGCCGAGCCGACGTTGGCGACGTCGTCGCGCGTAATCTGGGCGCTGGCCGTCGTCGGAGTCATCGGCACAATTGTCGTCACGCGCGGGCTTCCGTTCCAGGTGACGATGTCGTTCACGGCAAAGCCGGTTCCGGTGATGGTGAGCGTGAAAGCCGCACTTCCTGCCTTCGCGCTGACGGGATCGAGCGGCGACGCGATCGTCAAACCAGCCTGCGGCGGCTCGATCGTAAATTTGGAGGCAAAACTGACCGGGGACGTTCCGCCGCCCGGCGCTGGATTCGTGGCCGTGATCGTGACGCTATTCGCGGTGGTGATGTCGGACGCGAAAATCTGAACCGCAAGCTGGCCCGTGGTGACATCAAATGAAGTGGAGCGCGGCGAGCCGTTCCAATTGACGAACGTCACGCCCTGGGAATTGGACATGAAGCCCGTTCCGGCGACGGACAGGATGAAGCCTTCGCTGCCAGCAGTAATGTTCGACGGGAAAAGTCCCGACACGGTCGGCGTGGCGTTGAACGGAGGGATCTTTTGGCCGCCGCCGCAGCTGCCAAACATCACAAGCGAGGCCACAACCGACGTGAACGCAACCCACCGCGAACGCTTCAAGACCTGCCTCCTAGAAAATTTCAAACGGGGATCCCGAGGCCGCTCGGCACCGGCAGCCGGGAACGCGGAACGAGGAAAACTACAGACCGTCTGCAAATCCCCCTGCTAAACAGGTACGATTGATAACACCCCGCCCGCAACACGTCAACTCGGATTCGGAAACGACGCGATTGGTTGGCTTCCAAACGTCCGGCCATCAGCGCACAGGGTGCGCATCGGTGTGGGCGTGGAGCGCGCCCAGCTTCGAAAGCAGCTCGCGCTCCCTCGGGAGCGTCACGTCCGCGTCGAATTCCACCACGAAGCCGTCCGCTTCCTTGCGGCTTTGCCAGCGCCGCAGCTCGATGCCCATTTGCGTGGCGATATCGTGCACGCGCTCAATTAAGTCGGCCGATTCAACTGCGGTGACCCGAAAGCTCATGATCTTGCTGTGGAGGCCGAAGCGGTCCTCGGCCTCTCCGAGGATGACCAGGGCTACGAGGAGCAGCAGCGTGGTAAAGACCGCCGTGACCGGCATTCCCGCGCCGCACGCCATGCCGACGCTCGCAATCACGAAAATTGTGGCGGCGCTGGTGATGCCCAATACCGCTCCGCGTTCCCGGATCACCACGCCCGCACCGATGAAGCCGATGCCGGGAATGATCTGCGCGGCGATGCGCGTGTGATCCCCGCCAAAGGAACTCGCCATGGCGTAGGAGATGACGGTAAACAGCGCCGCGCCGAGCGAGATGAGCATATTCGTGCGCAGGCCAGCTGGCTTGTGCCGCAGCTCGCGCTCCAGGCCGATGATGCCGCCCAGCACCGTGGCGAGAAGGAGACGGCCGACAATGTAGGTGTTCAGATCGTGCAGCATGGCACCCCCAACAAACCACGCGCCGCGCGGGAGCTTGCCCTAAAGCTTGAACGACGTGAGCTTGGAGAACAGCCGGGCGCGCGCGGTGATCTCTTTCCGCGTGACCTTTGCGAGCCGCTCCACTCCGAAACGCTCGACCGTGAAACTCGCCAGCACCGAGCCGTATACCATCGCGGAGCGCAGCGTCTGCTCGTTCACCCGGCCCTTGCCCGCAAGATAGCCCATGAAACCGCCGGCGAAGGTGTCTCCCGCGCCGGTGGGATCGAACACCTGCTCGAGCGGGAACGCAGGCACTGAAAAAAGAAAATTCTTGTGCACCATGATCGCGCCATGTTCGCCGCGCTTGATGATCAGCGTGCTCGGCCCCATCTTGAAGATGTGCTTGGCGGCGCGCAACAGGTTGTGCTCGCTGGTAAGCTGGCGCGTTTCGTCGTCGTTGATCGTGAGAATGTCCACGTGTTTTAGGGTTTCGCGCAACTCGGCGTTCGTGCCTTCAATCCAATAATTCATGGTGTCCAGGCCGACGAGCCTGGGTTTGCCGCGAATTTGCTTCAGCACGGAACGCTGTAGGGTCGGGTCGATGTTGCCGAGAAAAATGTACTGCGAGTCGAGATACGACCGCGGAAGCTTGGGGTCGAAAGTGGCGAACACGTTCAGGTCCGTGGTCAGCGTCGTGCGTTCGTTCATGTTCTGGCTGTAGCGCCCCGCCCAAAAGAACGACTTTCCGGCGGCGCGCTCGACACCCGCGAGATCAATCTTGCGGCCCTCGAAGACCGCTCGATCCCGGTCGGTGAAATCGTCGCCGACCACGGCAACGATCCGGACGGGCGCAAAGTGGCTCGCGGCCAGAGCGAAATAGCTCGCGGCGCCACCGAGCGTGCGGTCAACCTTACCATGCGGTGTTTCGATGCCATCGAATGCGACCGACCCCACAACCAGAAGTGACATGACCTCTCCGTGTACTTAGCAGACTGCGCCGGGCAATTCTCTGTTTTGGTGAATCGCCGGCGTTCGCCAGCGGACAGCCGCCACCAACTTCTTACGAGATGTATTTTCCAATGATCGGAGCGAGGCGCTTCTTCGTCGCCGCCGGAATCATCTTACGGTCGGTGACGATCGCATGCGCGAGCGCGCCGCCGCATTTGCACCCGCGCTCGACGCCCAGCGAGCGCACGGCTTCGCGGATCGCGCGCTGCACGTTGTCCGTATTGCGCCCCAAATTTTTTAGAATTTCGTCGAGCGTGACCGCGTCGTGTTGCGGGTGCCAGCAATCGTAATCGGTGATCAAAGCGACGGTAGCGTAGCAGAGTTCCGCTTCGCGCGCGAGTTTGGCCTCCGTCACGCCGGTCATCCCAATCACGTCGAAACGCAGCTGCCGG
>JARLGK010000031.1 GCA_031296075.1 Candidatus Acidiferrales bacterium | reverse complement strand
TCGTATTGTTCGACGGCGAAGCCCTTGGCGCATTCGAAAAAGCATTTGCAGAGATGGAGACGCGGGATAAACCTTAACGTTCCTTCGTAGCGGTAATTGCCCAGAGACGCCCCGCCTGCTGGTTACGCTGCACCCGGAAGCCCGCCGCAGTCAGGTTGTCACAAACCCATTTCGGCGTCAGTCGAAGCTTGCGATAGCTGCTTTTGTGCAGGGCCCATTCCGATCCGTTGCGCACGTGGATCAGATCATGCACCACGACGGTTTCGGGCGACTCGTATTCGAGGAAGCAGGTCATGATTCTATCCGCATCGCTGCGCACGGGAATGAAACGGTCGAGTCCCGATGCCGTGGGCGTTAGGTCCCGAAACGTGAGCACGATCACCCCGCCCGGAACCAGAATCCGGTAGGAATCCGCAAAAAGTTTGCGGACCTCATCCTTTCCGGGAAGGTGTGTCAATGTGTCGCCCATGCAGGCGACCAGGTCGGCGCTTTCAGGTTTGGCGAGATTCCGAAGCGCGCCGAGATCGGCGAGCAACGTCTGGATGGCACGGCTGGCGCGATGCGTTTCGAGCTCAGCCAGGAGCTTCGCACTGGTGTCCACGGCGATTACCTGACGAAAACCGATATCCGCGAGCGCCACGGATTGGAAGCCGGAGCCACAGCCGAGATCGAACGCAACGCCCGTTGAGCCGCCAGATGGAGCGGTTACGCCGAGAAGTTCGAGTAAGGCTCGCTGCTCGGAATCTTTCTGATCGAAGCGGGCGCCGAACATCCAGGTGTAGTGCTCGGCGAGCAAGGTTTCGTAGTGATTTGCGACAGGGTTGGGCGCCATTCGTCCGACCTTTAATGCGAAATTGTATCTTGCGCGCTGCTAGTTGCTATCGGTGCGTTTCTTGAGCGTGGGCTGCTTATCCGATGCGGAGTCCGCAGTCGCCGCGGCAGGAACCTGCGCGGGATTCCCGCTGGCTGTGGCCGTGGCCGGTGGCGAGGAGTTGTCGCCGTTGTACGGTTTTTGCATGTACCGGGCGGCCTCGGACTGCGCGCCAGCGGTATCGTCCTTGGAGTGCTGCGCGAGGTTGTACTCGTTGACGGCGCGTTCCCGCTGACCCAGCACGTCGTAAATCTTGCCCATGTAGATGTGGCCCCAGACTTCGACCCACTTGGGGTCGAGATCCCCGCCGAGAGCAGCGCGAAACGCGTTGGCGGCGGCCTGATAATTTTTCTGGTAAAACATCGCCTCGCCCATGCGGAAGTGCGCGAGAGAATTGGTCGGCTGGACGTCGAGCGCGCGCTGGTATTCCTGTACGGCCTCGTAATATTTGCCGAGCGTTGCCAGCGCCTCACCTCGCGAAATCGTGGCGTGAACGCGCAGGCGCGGGCTCGATTTCAGCAGGTTGTTGTTTGGGTCAATTGTGATGCCGTTGGGCTTCGGCCGTCCGAACGTCTCCAGCTTGAATTGCGAGGTGGTGCCGGTCACCAGAATTTTCTTGAACTCCGGATTGCCCTCGGTCTCCACTTTAACTTCGACCGGCATGCGAAATGTATCGAGTTCCTGATGGATTGTGCCAATGACCTGAAATCCCTTCGGCGTGCGATACACGATGTATTGGAGCGTGAATTCCGGCACGCCGGTTGAATTCAGCCATTGCGAGAAGAAGGAAACGAGATTGAGAGGCGGTTCGCCGGCCTTCGCAGGCGGAGCCTTGGTTGCGGTCAGCCTTTCAAAACTGTCAATGGTTGCGGTCTTGCCTTCATGCTGTTTATAGAAGTCCTTCAGCAGAGACGTGAACGCATCGTCGCCCAATTCCGCGCGCAGCATGTGAAAAACCATCGCGCCCTTATCTGCCACGATCGACCGGTACGGGTCTGAGTACGCGCCGATGCGATCAGCCTCGGAAATGGTGTTCGCGTCTTCAAACATCAGAGCGCCTACCGCGAAATCTTCGAGCGCCTTGTTGAGTGCGGCGACGCCGCCAGATTGCTCCGCGTACATGGCCTCGGCGTAACGCGAGAGCCCGTCAGTGATCCAAACGTCCGCGGCGGTGGCTGGCAGGACTCGATCGCCCCACCACTGGCCAGCCGCAAGCTGCGAAAGCATCCGATCGTTGGCCCTGGACGTCCATTGCCGCGCGCTGATCAGCAGGAGGCCCGGAGCCGAGTATCCAGGCAGCGAACCATCCGGCATTTGGACGACGGTCAGGCTGGGCGGGCCACCCTGCGAGCCCGATAGCGGACCGAACGTGTCGGCGAAATAGCTCATGATCTGCGCGAGCGAGCCCGCGTAAGAGGCCACCGTAGCGGTCTGCGAAGGCGGCGTGTAAAAGGAAAACTGATAGCCTTCCGCAGGCGCCGGCGTTAATTGCAAATTGCCCGCGACGAATGATCCGTTGGGTCCGGGCTTATCACAGTGGAAGACGTACGACGCCTGACCCGGCGCGCCAATTCCGATTCCGGGTTGCATCGTCGGCGGATCCGCCTCGCCGGTGCCCGCTACGGCGAAGGTATTTGGCACGATCAGGTGAAACTTGCCCGTATAACGGTTGGACGGATAGTTGGTCAGCGGAAACCAGCGGGCGGGCAACAGGAGATACGCGGCGGTTTTTTCCACCGATGCGAAGCGAATTCCTTTGGTAGGACTGTCTTCCTCGCTTGAAACCGGCCCGGAGTAGTCAAATGTCAGCGTGATCTGTTTTCCCGGCGTCGCGGTGCTGGGTAGCGCCACCGTCAGCAGCAGCGGAGAATTATTGTCTCGCGCAAAAGTGACGGGCTGCCCGGCCATCTTCACGGACGTCACGTGCAAGTCCGGATGCAATTCGACGAGCACCGTTTTCGCGACCTGGTCGGCGATGAAATCCACGGTGGCCTGCGCCTGGATGGTCTGATCCTCCGGGTGAAGGAACACTTCCACGTCGTAATTTGTCGCGCGGAACGGAAAGGAGTGGGGAGCCTGCGCCATCGCGGACGCTACGACCAACACGGAGAGCGCCAGAACAGCGGGCAATCGATAGATCTTGAGCAAAAGGAGAGCCTCTCTCGAAAAGGACAATTACCTTCCGCTTGTCTAAGATACCAGATATTCGTCCGCAGTTGCCCGCGCCCAACCCTCTACAGCATGTGAGCAAACACATCGGCAGCGCGCTCGATGGCGCCACCCGAACCCAGGCGCGTACGCACGATGGCCAGTCCCGCTTTCATCTCCTCGCGGGCTTCACGGGATTCCAGGAGGCGTCGAACTTCGGATGCCACGGCGGCGGGGGTGAAATCGTCCTGCATCAGCTCGGGAACGACGCGGCGCCCAGCCACCAAATTCACCATGCTGAAGAATGGAGTGTGGACCATTCTGCTAAGGATGAAAGCCGTGAGCGGAGCAACGCGGTAAACCACGACCATCGGGGTTCCTAGCAGCGCGGCTTCGACCGTCGCCGTGCCACTGGCGACAATGGCGCAATCGGCCGCGGCGAGCGTGTCGTATGTTTCGCCCTCAATCCGTTTCACGATCACGCCGGACCGTCCGCCCTCGGTGGAAGAGAAGACCGGTGAGAGTCCGGGCGCCGCCGCGTGTACGAATTGCGGCACGGAATCTTTGCTCATTTCCAGCGTCAGACGTTCGCACGCATCGAGGATGGTGGGAAAATTCCGCATCATTTCGCTGCCGCGGCTGCCGGGCAATAACGCCACAATGGGCCGGTCCACCGCCAGACCGTGGCGTGCCGCGAATTCCGCGCGAGTCATGGTGGGTTTCACGACGTCGGCCAAGGGATGGCCGACGAAATCCACGGGCACGCCCGCATCGCGATATATTTTTTCTTCGAACGGGAAAATCACGACCATGCGCTTGACGCGGCGCTTGACGATCCGGACGCGGCCAGAGCGCCAAGCCCACACTTGAGGGCCGATGAAGTAGCCCACCGGAATCCCATGATTTTTCAGCCGGCGCGCGACGCCCATGTGCGTTCCCGGAGAGTCCACAAGGATTGCGAGAGACGCTTTTCTGCGAATGGCTTCGCGCGCCAGCATGCGCTGTACGCGGAACACGGACGGAATCTTGTGCAACACTTCCGCAATGCCGACGACGGCGACCTCGTGATAGTCGGCGAGCAGTTCGACGCCCGCCTCGGCCATTCGCGGCCCACCCATTCCGAAAAATGTCGCTCCGGTGCGTTCGCGCAAGGCGATGGCAAGGCGCGCCGCGTACATGTCGCTGGAAGCTTCCCCGGCGGAGATTAGGATTTGAGGTGGCGTCATGCGAGAGGCGCCGCGTCAGTCGTCGGCGGTCATGGGCTCAGGCGGCTGCGGGAAACCGGGCACCGCCCCGCCCGGGACAGATACCTCCAACTCCTGCTCCTTGTATTGGAGCTGGTAGAGGCGATAGTAAATCCCGCGGACCAGCAGGAGTTCCTGATGCGAGCCTTGTTCGCGCAAGCGGCCCTTGTGGAACACGAGGATGCGGTGCGCGTGCTGGATCGTGCTCAGGCGGTGCGCGATCACCACGGATGTGCGCCCGGTGAGCAGGCGGTCGAGAGCTTCGCGGATGAGAAGCTCCGTCTTCGTATCCACGCTCGAAGTGGCCTCGTCGAGAATCAGGAACTTCGGATCGTGCGCGAGGGCGCGCGCAAAGCTTACGAGCTGGCGCTGCCCTACGGAAAGCGTGCCGCCGCGCTCCGTGACGAGCGTCTCCACCCCCTGAGCGAGTGACGCGACAAATGGTCCGAGCCCGACTTCCTTAAGGGCTCGCTCGGTCGCCGCGCGGTCAATCTTTGCGGTTCCCAGGCGGACATTTGATTCCAGCGTCCCGGTGAAAAGGAAGGGATCCTGGAGCACGATGCCGAACATACGGCGCAATTCGTGCAGATCCATCTCGCGAATATCCACGCCATCGAGCAGGATATGGCCGCGCTGGATGTCGTAGAAGCGCAGGAGAAGCTGAATAATCGTGGTCTTGCCGGCGCCCGTGTGTCCCACGATCGCGAGCGTCTGACCGGGTTCGACGCGGAATGAAACGTCTCGCAAGACCCAGTTTTCGTCCGTGGGATTTGCCCCGCCGGTGTAGGCGAACCATACGTTGCGGAATTCGATCTCGCCGCGCGGGGCGGAAAGTGTCCGAACGGTCTCGGGCGAAGTGATCGTTATAGGCTCGTCGAGCAGCTTAAACACTCGCTCGGAAGCCGCCATGGCCGCCTGCAGAATATTGAATTTTTCGCTGAGATCCTGAATCGGCCGGAAGAAACTCTGAGCGTACATCATGAATGAGATGAGAACACCAACCGCAATGGTGCCGCCGACGACACGCACACCAGCCACCCAGAAAAGCAGCGCGATACCGCTCATACTGAGGAACTCAACCGCGGGGAAGAAGAACGAAAAAGCGTCAATCGCGTCCTTATATGCTTCCATATGGATGCGGTTCAGCTCCGCGAATTGTTTGCGGGCTTTGCGTTCACGATTGAAGAGCTGGACGATGGACATCCCGCTGATGTGTTCCTGCAGGAATCCGTTGATCCGGGCGATCGCCGTGCGGATGCCGCGGTTGGCATCGCGAACCCGGTTGCGGAAGAAGTACGTCAGTACAATCATGAAAGGAAGGGGGGAAAGCGTCGCCAGGGCGAGAAGCGGATGCCACGCCAACAGGAAAACCGCCAGGCCAAATAGCTGCACAAAATCGTTCAGCATGGCGACGACACCCGAGGCAAAAAGGTCGTTCAGTGCGTCCACGTCGGTGGTCGCGCGGGTCACCAGCCGGCCGACCGGACTGCTATCGAAGAAACTCATGGGGAGGCGCTGGAGATGTTCGAAGATTTCCTTGCGCAGGTCGTACATCGTCTTCTGGCCGACGGATTGCATGATTCGCACCTGGGCGTATTGCAAGCCGAAATTCGCGAGGAGCGAGCCCAGGTATGCCAGGACAAGCCAAACGATGCCGATGACCGCAATGTTTCTTGGGATGGAATGCGCCGCGCCGGGCACGATGAAGTGATCCACCGCAATGTGGAAAAGGTAAGGCCCGAGGCTGCCCATGAACGCGACCCCAAGCGTCATGGATACGGCGACCACGACCTGCCACCGGTACGGCCACAGATACTTCATCAAACGCCGCGTGATCTGCGTGTCGTAAAGTTTTCCGAGTTTTTCTTCTTCGCGGAAGTCGCTCATTCGCGTTCCAGCTCTTCTTCGAGCAACTGTTTCTGATACAAATCTGCGTAGTAGCCGCCGAGCGAAAGCAGTTCGTCGTGCGAGCCGCGCTCGATCACCTGGCCGTCGCGCATTACGATGATCTGATCCGCGCCCTTGACGGTCGAAATGCGGTGCGCGATCAGAATCGTGGTTCTCTGCCGCATGACCTCCCGCAGTCCGCGGAGGATGCGTTCTTCGGTGTCGGTATCAACGCTCGATAGGGAATCGTCGAGCACGAGAATTCGAGGCTGGCGAAGGATGGCGCGGGCAAGCGATGTCCGCTGTTTTTGCCCGCCGGACAAAGTGATTCCGCGTTCGCCGACCATTGTGTCGAAGCGAGCGGGGAAACTTTGAATTTCTCCTGCGATGCCCGCGATCTCGACCGCTTCGAGGATGTGCTCCTCGGCGGAGTCTTCGACGCCGAAGGCGATGTTTTCGCGCAAAGTTTCGCTGAAGAGAAACGTATCCTGGGGCACGAATCCAATGGACCGGCGCAATGTTTCTAGGGAATACTCGCGGATGGGGCGACCATCGATCAGCAGGGTTCCGGGCGGAGCTTCCCACAAGCGTGCAATCAACGCAGCGAGCGTGGATTTTCCGCTTCCCGTGGGGCCGACGATGGCCAGGGTCGAACCGGCCGGGACACGCAGATTGATGTCGCGCAGGACCGCGGGGCCTGGCGCGCCGGTCGGCCCGGTCGGATAGGAGAACGTGAGATGGCGGAATTCGATCTCACCGCGAATGTCCGATTGGCCGCCGCGCGATTCTTCAGCGGCGCGTTCGTGACCCCGCCCATTTCCGCCGGCGGAGCCCTTCGGCGCTTCGGTTTGGGCTGAAGGCGCGTCCTGAATGTTTGGCTGGGCATTCAACACGTAATTCAGCCGGCCCATCGAAGCCGCTCCCCGTTGGAAAATATTCGTCACGAATCCGATCGCGATCATCGGGAATACAAGCTGGATCAAGAATGAATAGAATGCCAGAAACGTACCCAGGGAAACGCGATGATCGACGACCTCTACGCCGCCCATGCCGAGCAAAATCATGATCGTCAAGCCGATGAGCGCCGCCAGAGCGGGGAAGAAGAGGCTCCAGCTGCCGATGAGCTTGATATTCGTGTCCACGTAGTCCCTGTTCGCCCGGTCGAAAGACTCGATTTCCGGTTTTTCCTGCACGTAAGCGCGAATCACTCGCACGCCCGTAAGATTTTCCTGCGCTCTGGTGGAAAGCACGCCCAGCGCGGCCTGAATCTGTACGGAAAGCCGGTGAATCACCTGGCCGAAATACCACACGGACACCACCACGAGGGGCACGGGCAGCAAGACCCACAACGTTAGCGGGACCGAAAGTTTGGTCATGAAGTAAACCGCCAGGACGCTCGTGGCAATCGTGTTCGCCGTGTACATGATCCCGGGCCCCAGAACCATGCGCACGGCATTTAGGTCGTTTGTGACCCGCGACATCAGATCGCCGGTTCGATTTCGCGAATAGAACTCCGGATCGAGAACGAGAAGCCGAGTCAGGAGGTCGTTTCGCAAATCGTATTCAATCTCGCGGGAGACGCCGATCAGAATCCATCTCGTCCAGAAAGAGAAAAACCCTTTCACGAGCATGACCACGACGAGGATGATGCAGTAGAGACCGACCGCATGGCGGCTCATCGGCGCGTAGAACGCGAAAAGTGGATGGAGAAGGGCGCGCGCTGTCCCCGACAGCGTCGAAAGCGGTAGTGGCGACGCCTGTAGGCAATCCGTGATCGCGCCGATAATCAATTGCGGCAGCGCCCCGGCCAGCCCGGTCAACGCCAGCGCCAGCAGTCCGAAGGCCACCATGCGTTTGTAGTGAAAGACGTAGGGGAGGAGCAGCTTCAGCTGAGACCAACCCGAAGGCTTGCGTTCGGGCCGGGCTGCAGTTGTGCTGACGGGCTGTGCGATGGCACTCATCGGTGACTACTGGCGTTAGACGCGGATGCAGCGAATTCGGATTCGTTTTCAGCCGGACATCCGCATTCAAACCATGTGATTGGCGGCATCCTTGAATCCACCCAATTTGATACGAATGCGGTCATTCTATCGCGTCGCATCCCTCTGCGAAAGAGGCGTTGCGCGCTAACGTGCGGCCACAATTTCGTCCAGGCGGGCCTCGAAGTTCTCCTCGCCTTCCGACCACAGCCGCACCTTCTCTACAGGCAACGCGCTCTCGATCCTGCGCACCCAGTCCTGGAGCTTGCGGATATTTTCGCGTGTTTGCTGCTGATACTTTTCCAGGTTTTCGGGCCAGGCCATCGCTTCCAGAAAGCGCGCCTCTTCGGGGCTCTGCGCGGGTCCCTTCGGCCCGGGCCGCATGCCAAGCAAGCCGGCGTGGCCGGTGAAAAAGTGCTCGAAACCGAGATTCACTTCGAAATGGCCGCTCTCGCGCCAGAATCCGCTGTCGAAGTCCTCACCTCGGCAAAGAATTTCGACCGGCTGTGGCTCGGCCTTCGATTTTCCGGTGACCGCGTCAAAGAGCGCGAGGTCCCAGTGGCAGCCGATTTCGTAGGAGGTATCGCTGTGAAGCTGCTCCCGCACGAGCTCAATGATTCCCGCTGCATCGTGCGGCACCGCGCGCAAGTCCTGTTCCACAACCGCGGTCTCGGAAGGATCAACCGCGCGGATGGCCAGATACGTGAATCCCGGCTTCATCGCGGAGAAGGGAACTGTCTCGAGGAACTCGCCCAGGCGCTCCAGGATAAGTTCTTCGGGAAAATCCTTGCACCAGACGTTCAGGTAGGAGTGATTCGCCATAGCCGCCATTATAGCGGGGCTACCACTGGAATTCGAAATCAGGGTTGGAGGTTTGTGGGCGCGGGGAGGAGGAAGATTCCCGCGAAAGTTTGAAGCCGAGCGGGACCTACTTCTTGGCGGGGGGGGCTTCGCCGTCATCTTCGGCGTTCATATCCGTGGAGATTCCCATCAGGCGGTCCTTCAATGTGTCGCCCATCCCGGACAATACTCCGGCGATGCTCTCCCGCATGCGCTTTTCGGCGGCCTTGGCGAGCGTATCGAGAACCGTCTGCGAATGCTGTCCGAGCGTCGTGGCGGAGGCGAGCAGCCATGAATTGGAAGCATTCTCGAGGCGCGCTTTGTACTGATCAATTGACTCGTCGGTGGATTTCTTCAGTTGCTGCATCCATTCCTGGTGCTGCTTCTGGCGGTTTGCCTCAAGCGCTTCGATCATCGGACCGAACTGCGCCTGAAGATGTACCTGCGCCTGCTCGACGCTCTGTATCATCTTTTCTTCGATGCTCTTCTGAAATGCAGTGAGCGAACCTTCGCGGTTGTACTCCATGTCGGAGCGCGCCTTCTCCAGTGCTTGGCGCGAAGCCTCTTCGAACCGGCGAAGCGATTCGCCCGTCACCTGCTGCACGCGGTCGGTGAAGCCGGCGTGCGCGATTTCCGCGTTTTCGCCGAGCTTGGCCCGTTCGCGGTCCACGACTTCTTTCGCAGCCTCTTCTATTTCCGCCTGGCTGTGCTCGACATAAGAGCGGCGGTAGTGGTCGAGCTCGGATGCCACGAGGCTCGAGATTTCGGCGGCGCGGCCGCGCAGAGCGGAGGTGGATTGCTCAACGGCCTTCTCGAGCGAAGACTGCATCGTGGTATGCGCTTTCTTCTGATACCAGTCGGCCGCTTTCGAAAGCGCTTCGTATGTCTCGTGCTGCGCCTCCGTGCTTTTTTGCTCGAATTCTCCTTCGACCTTGGAAAGCGTGGCGCGAACGGACTTCTCGAACTCATCAGGGATCTTCGCCGACTCCTGACGGAGCCGCTCAAGCGATTCCTGCACGGCCTGCTGGGATTCTCGCTGGACTTGGTCGCGCGTGGTCGTCTGAATCTGCGCGGCCTGCTCGGCAACTTTGCGCGCGTGCTCGCGGACCATCTCTTCGATCTGGGCGGCCTGGTCGTTGGCCTGTTGAACCTGTTCGCGGAGGGCGTTCTGGAGCCTCGTTGCTTGCTCGCCGGCTTCGGTTAGTCCTGAAGCGGCCCGATGCGCTTCGTCGATCTTTGGCGCCAACTTTTGATCGAGTTCGCCGGAAAGCTTTTCGAGCACCTGCTGCGCCGAGTCTCGGAGCAGCGGCTCGATTTGTTGCGCGCGCTCAGCAATGGCCCGATCGGCTTGGCGCACGGCTTCCTGATGCTGCACGGCGGCGATGTCATCGAGGTTACGACGAGTCTCGTCGATCGTGGCCCGGGCAACGTCCTCGAGTCGCGTCCTTGCCTCTTCCATGCGTGCGCGTTCCTGCTCGAGTCCGGAACCGAGTG
>JARLGK010000002.1 GCA_031296075.1 Candidatus Acidiferrales bacterium | reverse complement strand
CGACCTTCAGTTGGCCGTGCCCAGAAGACGCTGAAAACAGTCTGCGCAGTCCGATCTCTCGCGCGCCAAGCAAACCCATCGGTTGCAAAAGCCGCGCGGACATCCTCTCGATGTGCAAATGTTTGGAGGCGATGGGTCCCGTCAGCCTCGCGTAGCGGGGCAGGAGGAGCGCTCCACATCGCGACCGGTGATGCTTCCTGAAACAACACGGGCGCTCCGCGCACACCATACCCCGCCGGCTCGGGCCTGAATTCCGCGACGGATCTTTTTCGACCACGACAAACCGCAGCGCAAGTGCGGCCCGACTGTCCCCCGAACGATTCCGCAGAGCGACTTCGCGCAATTCGTTTCGGACACCGGATGCGGCATATGCGAATCGCCCTGCCAACTCCGCCCTAGCCGTTCGCACACGATTCATCAATTCCAATGCGCCGCCTTGCCTATCCAGGTTTCGTAATCCTCGCCCACAATCAGATCCCGTTGGACGTATCCAACTACTCGCGATTGCGGTCGTCATCCACACAACAAACAGCTGTTGCGATTCGAGCTCGTTTGGGCGCGCAACTGTGGACTCACTGGACTGCCGTTGTTCGCGGTCAGAACGTTTCTTCGTTCGCAGCGTGTTCCTCAATTTCGTGCTGATGTTGTGTGCAACGTTTCTCATCGTGCGCATCTATGCGTTTCGTCTAGCTTCGCCACGAGTTGCATCTACATCCTCGTACGCTCATCAATCCCATTCCGCTCCGTTACCACCACCTCCGCGCGCCGACATAAACTATTCATTCGCGGCAAAGGCGACGTGATGCAATTCTGCCGCGGCGGACGCGCAGAAATGGCGGACAAGAGACGCGAGAGGTAATCGCATCTTAAAATGGTCGGCAGACGTCACAGCGCTAACCGCCAACATGCTTATCACCCGTGCGCGAATGCGAGGAACAGTAGGTAGCTCGCGAATGACGACGACGGCAGCTAGCCCAGGGCAGGAGGCGTGCGGTATCGGCGCAATGTCCGGCACGACCGCAAAGGGCGGGCGTTCGTGCAGTGCGCGTGCCAGGTGCTTATGTTGCGCGGGAACGATACGTTCAACTGGGCCAACGGTTCTGCAGGCTTGCACGCCCCGTTCGGCCGCTCAAAGACGGCGCGGGCAGGACATGCGTTGGGCGACTTGCGGCGAGATTCGCGGCGGCCATCCGTCGCGCGGGGAAGCCGTCGTGCGGCGCGCGGCAGCTGGATTGGCTTGCGATCAAGAAATTCGCGTGATCGAGAATTGAATTCGCGCTGACAAATGTCCCGGGCGGGGCGACTTGGCTGGCGGCCACGGCTAGTTTTTCGGCCGCCAACTCGGCGGCAAAGTCGCCGGCGGACGAGTTCCGCGGCTCACGAGGCCCCGATCAGGGCGTGGGGGTGCGGGGCGGCCAGGGCTCGAGGAGTTGCTCCTTGCGGTAGATCAGTGCGTTGATATCGTACGGGGCTAGCTCGATGCTGTGTCCGTGAGTTATCGCATCGGTGGGGCAGGCTTCGACGCAATAGCCGCAAAAGATGCATCGGGAATAATCAATGTTATAGACGCTGGCGTAGCGTTCGCCCGCGGAGATGCGCTGCGCGTCGGTGTTTTCCGCAGCCTCGATATAAATACAATTCGCGGGACAGGCTGCGGCGCACAGGAAGCAGCCTACGCATTTTTCGAAGCCGTTTTCGTCGCGCTGCAGGACGTGGATACCTCGATAGCGGGGCTGGACGCTGGGCGGGACGTCCGGATAGTTCTCCGTCGTGGTCTTTTTGAACATGGTGCGAAACGTGACGCTAAAGCCCTTTGCGAGCGTCAAGAATGTCTCGCCGACTTCTCTTACGATCGATGCCATCAGTTACTCACTTTAACAAATTTTTGAACCTGCGTCCGGAGATTCTGCGCCGAGCCGATGCGACGCACGCTGTGAAGCCCGCGGCAGGCGGCAAGGCGAGAAGTTGCCGCAAGAGAACCAGCGCACAGGTCTGCGTTACATGCATCGACTATTACGGCGGGGTCCAAACCCCGCCCTTCCATGTTGTCGGCGGACGCGCGACATACGCGGCGGCGCTTGGCACAGTCGGCAAGGCGAAAACTTGTCACGACAGAACCGGCGCATAGGTCTGCGCTAGGCGCGACCGTTGTTACGACGGAGGTCCCGAGGCTTCGGTCGGGACAGACTTCGGCTCGCCCTTCTCTTTCGCGGGTACCGATCGCCAGTATTCTCATTTTTGTTCGCGTGATGATCCGCGCAGGCGTTGCTACTCGCCGGGCGGGGCGACGGGCGCGGGTTCGGCGAGGCTTCCCTTCCCGGTCATAGCGGAAATAATCTGGCGGCCGTGAAAGCGGCCGTTCTCGATGAAGATGTCGGACGTTTTCAGACCGCCGACGACGACCCCCGCGACGTACATGCCGGGGACGTTGGTTTCGAGGCTCTCCGGATTGGCTTCGGGGCGGCGGGTTTCCGGATCGAGGCGAATTCCCTGCTGCTCGAGAAAATCGAAGTCGGGGTGGTAGCCGGTCATGGCAAAGACCTGCGCGGCGGGGATGCATTTCTCGGGGCCGGAGTTCTTCACCCAGACCTTGCCGGGTTCGATGCGCGTGACGCTGGTGGAGAACAGCGCCTGGACTTCGCCGGCGCGGATGCGGTTCTCGATGTCGGGCTTAACCCAGTATTTGAGACTTTTCCCCATCTCGGGCTGCCGATGCACGAGCGTGACGCGGGCGCCGCCGCGGAACAGATCGAGCGCCGCTTCGGCGGCCGAACTCTTTCCGCCGATCACGACGACGTCCTGATTCCAGTACGGGTGCGCATCGGTGAAATAGTGCGAGACGTGCGGGAGATCCTCGCCGGGAATGCCGAGAGGGTTTGGGCGGTCGTAATATCCGGTGGCGATGATGATTTTCCTGGCGCGGTATTCGTGGTGGGCGCCGTCGGCCGCGAGCGTCTCGACGAAGAATGCGCCGTCCTTGCCGCCGATCCTCTGGACGCGCTCGTAGAGGCGGGTCTCCAGGCCATAGTGCTCGACGGCGCGGCGGTAATACTTCAGCGCTTCGACGCGGGTCGGCTTGCCGCCGGTGGTAGTCATCGGGAGGTCGCCGATTTCCATGCGCTCGGGCGTGGTGAAGAAAAGCATGTTGATCGGATAGTGGTAGAGCGAGTTGCAGAGGGCGCCCTTATCTATCACCAGCGAGCGCATACCCGCACGGGTGGCCTCGATGGCGCAGGCGAGGCCTGTCGGCCCGGCGCCGATGCAAATCACGTCGTAGAGCCCGCGATTCGCGACGTGGGAGTCCTTAATTTCGGTCATGGCACCCCCTCGTTTTTTGTGACACCTTGGGAGTGAACCCATCGTTTGTTTTCAATGAGTTAGCCGGATATTTGCTTGACACCTTGTGTCGAGTAAATATGCCGAAATCGGAGCAAAGCTGAGGGGCCGCAGCCGAGCAAGCGAGTTCGGCAGTGGGCCTACTCGCCCCGCACCGGTATTCCACGGTGGATGCGCCGTCGGCTTGTCCTCTCTGCCGTGAGTGACGCGGCGAGTGGATCGAATCAGAACGGGCGGGCAGACTTCGCCCGCGTCCGGCGGCTCTGGTGCGGGCCGCGCTTTCGTTCAAATTCTGGTTCGCGATCTTCACGCGACCATCTTAGTACACAGGAGCGGGAGCGCAAGCGGGGATCCCTGTGGACTTTTCGCGGAGGAGGATGTTGAGGGTTTGCGGTGACAGCGGCAGCCAGTCACATAGCAAGCGGAAGGATCCCCTGCTTGTTTCTATCGAGGGCCTCACACGAGTCACAGATGGAAACCAAAGGATCAACGGTGAAAGGCCAGGTTGAGGGCATGAATGCCTATTCATGGGTGAGCCACCAACCCGATATTCATGATAGATTTTCGCGATAGGTGCATGTTGGCTTGCGCAAAGAGCGTGAACTTCTAACTCCGTGGTATGAAAGTGGGCTCTTCTGGGGCTGCGCCGGTACGGCGATAGCCCTTGTGTTGGCGGCTATCACATCTTCTTATTCTCGCTACCTGCTCCCGCCCGTACCGCCGCTTTGTGCTGTAAGCCTCTGGGGTATGTTCGCGTTCATCAGGTCAACAGTCCCAAGAATAGCGATGACCGTTTTGTGCTCGGCCTCACTCGCAGTCGGCGCTTACTTTCTAAATATCCGCTTGGATCCCTCGACGGAGCTGCCTTTGAGCTCCACCCATACTACCGCGGGAATTGCCAACGCCGGACTGTACGACCAATTCTTGGTTGATAGATGCGTCGGAGGGGTGCCGACCATTTCTCAAAAGACTCAATGGACATGGTTTCTGCGAGGTTCCCATTTTGAATGTGTTTCAAACGCCCCCGAATCCGAGGCAACGATAGATTTTGACCCTCGCGCCTTCGCGTTGGCGGACACGCATACGGTCGTCCCGATTGGATTCAAGGATCAGACCGTTAAGGTCACGATAAGTTGGTACAGTTCGCGTGGGGATGGCTCCGCAAAGTGGGTCATATCAACCGCGTGCGTGCCCATGGGGCAAGTGAACTTCACGATGCATGATTCGTTAACAATCGTAGGTTCCGTCGGCCCAGACCTCAGCCGCGATCATATTTCGGAGGGGGATTTTTTCCTATCAGGATGTAAGCCGTTGGACGCACTACTCATTCAATTGTCACGGCGTGGCGAGGATCCCGAAGATACGCTTACGGGAATCGCACATGTGACCGGCCTTTCGCTTAGCACTCCGGGTGAGAAAGCACAGGCGCAAAAACAGTTCCCCAAGTTGGAGGCCGCCATGGAGCAAGAAAACGGCCTGTTGCAGCGCCTTGGCGAAGAGATTCCCCAGGGCTACAGATTTGATTCGAAGCGCGGAGTGTTCGTTCGCCAGAAGGACTAGGGGCGTCGCTGCCTAATCTCCCCAATTCTGGGAACACCTGGCTCGGTGGGATTTCAAATTGGGACAGCGGAGCGGATCCCGGACGCCTCTGGGATGATGGGCGCGATTTGCGGACGCGACTTTTGTTTCGCGACGAGGGTGAGCGATGAGCACATTTGTTCTGGTGCATGGGGCGTGGCATGGGAGCTGGTGCTGGAAGCGCGTGCGCCGGGCGCTGGAAAAGCGAGGGTACGAGGTGTTCACGCCGACGCTGACGGGCGTGGGAGAACGGTCGCACCTCCTGACGCCGCAGGTCAACCTTGAGACGCATATCCTTGATGTGGTGAACCTGATTCGCTGGGAGGAGCTTTCAAACGTCGTGCTGTGCGGACACTCGTACGGCGGCGTGGTGGTGAGAGGCGCGGCAGACCGCGTCCCGGAGCGGATCGGCGCGCTGGTCTATCTGGATGCGTTCGTGCCCGAGAATGGGCAGAGCCTGCACGACACGCTCCCGCCGGAACAGACCAAGGCGCAGCACGAGGGCGCAAGGATTCACGGCGACGGCTGGAAGGTGCCGCCGATTACCGCGGAGCGATTCAACGTGAACGCCAGGGACGCCGCGTGGATGGACCGACAGTGCACGATGCATCCGCTGGCGACTTTTGAGGAGCCGCTACGGCTGAGCGGGGGCATCGACGCGGTGAAGAATGTGACGTTCATTCTGGCGACCGGATACGGCGGGTCTCCATTCGGCCAGTTCTACGAGCGCGCGAAAGCCAAGGGATGGAAAACGCTTAGCCTGGCGTGCGGACATGATGTGATGCTGGATATGCCGGAGGAGCTGACGGCGGCGCTGGTCGATGAGGCGAGGGGTTAGGGGGTAGGTGGTAGGGTCTAGGGTTTGGAGGCAAAGGCAATGACTTGCTGCGATACGAGCAGCGCATTGGCAGGCGCTGCGCGCCGACTTCTTTTTGTCGCACCTG
>JARLGK010000241.1 GCA_031296075.1 Candidatus Acidiferrales bacterium | reverse complement strand
GGGGCAAGGGAAGGGGAAGCTTCCCCTTCCCTTGCATCCCTTCCCCTCGAAGCACCCGAGAAAAAAGTGTCAGGGATGTCCCCGGTCTGAAGTGTCAGGAATCTTCCCGGCTGGACACCAAAACACAAAGGGCGCCCGCTCGCGCGGACGCCCTTTGTAGATCCTGCCAATTTCAGCGAGCTCTTAGCTGCAGCCAGAGGTGGAGCCGCAGTTGGCGCACTTGTAGCAACTCCCGTTGGGCGTCATGAGCATGCCGCATTCGGAGCAGTAAGGCGCGTCTTCGGCCGCGGCGCGAGGACGCGTGGTGGTTCCCATATCCGCGATCCTCGATGAAGCCGGGGCAGGAGCCGTAGCCGCCGATGCCTCTGGCGTCGCGGCAACAACCGCTACCGTGGTCGCTTCGGCCTCTCCCACAGCGGCGTCGTTATCGAGGTAGTCCAGCGAAATGAACTTGGCGCCGAGCCATCGCCCGATATAGTCCACGACCGACTTCGCGTAGCGGATCTTGGGATTGCCGGTATAGCCCGAAGGTTCGAAGCGCGAATTGACGAATTTGTCCACCAGCGCGCGCAGAGGAACGCCGTACTGGAGCGAAATCGAGACGGACAGCGCGAAGGCGTCCATGATGCCCGAGAGCGTGGAACCTTCCTTGGCCATCTTGATGAAGATTTCGCCGGGATGGCCGTCTGCGTACATGCCGACTGTTATGTAGCCTTCGTGGCCGCCGACGGAAAACTTGTGCGTGATCGAGTTGCGTTCAGACGGCAGCTTCCGGCGTTTAGTGCCCTGGAAGAGCTCTTGCTGTGCTGGCGCGGGTACTTCGGCTGGGGCAACTGCCGGAGCCGCTGCTTGCGCCACATTGGGAGCCACGGCAGCTTTGTCGTCTTCCTTCTTGCTGGCGGCGGAAAGAGGCTGCGAACGCTTGGAGTTATCGCGGTAGATGGCCACGGCTTTGAGTCCGAACTTCCAGGACTCGGTGTAGGCCTCCATAATGTCTTCGACGGTCGATTCCTCCGGCATATTGATCGTCTTGCTGATGGCGCCGGAAAGGAATGGCTGCGCCGCGGCCATCATGCGCAGGTGGCCGCGCCAGGCGATCGAGCGGCCGCCACCCATGGGCGAGAGCGAGCAATCGAACACCGGGAGGTGCTCCGGCTTCAGGCCCGGCGCGCCTTCGATTTTGGCCTGCGCGTCAATGTAGTCCACGATCTTGGCAACATCCTCGGGAGCATAGCCGAGCCTCATCAGCGCCTGCGGGACGGTGTTGTTGACGATTTTGATCACGCCGCCGCCGACCAGGCGCTTCTGCTTGACCAGCGCGAGATCGGGTTCGATGCCGGTGGTGTCGCAATCCATCATGAAGCCGATGGTGCCGGTGGGCGCGAGGACAGAGACCTGCGAATTTTTGTAGCCGAACTTTTCACCCAGCTCGAGCGCCTTATCCCACGAATCCTGCGCCGTGTGAAGCAGCGACGGCTGGACGTGCTCTTCCTTGATCGGGCGGAGCGAATCGCGGTGCATGCGGATCACGTCGAGCATCGCCTCGCGGTTGCGCGGGTAGCCGCCGAACGGCCCCATGCGCTCGGCGATGCGCGCCGATTGCGCGTAGGATTCGCCGGTCATCAGCGCGGTGATGGCGCCGCAGAAGTCGCGGCCAGCGTCGGAATCGTAGGGGAGCGCGAGAGACATCAGCAGCGCGCCGAGATTGGCGTAGCCGATGCCCAGCGGGCGATAATCATGCGAATTGCGCGCGATTTTTTCCGTAGGGTAGCTGGCGTTGTCGACCAGGATCTCCTGCGCGGTGATGGTGATGTCGACGGCGTGGCGGAATCCCTCGCTATCGAACTGGCCGCTGGGCCCCAGGAACTTCAAGAGATTGAGCGAAGCGAGATTGCAGGCGGTGTCATCGAGGAACATGTACTCCGAGCACGGGTTCGAAGCATTGATGCGGCCGGTGGCTTTGCAGGTGTGCCAGCGGTTGACGGTCGTATCGTATTGCATGCCGGGATCGCCGCACTGCCAGGCGGATTCGGCCATCTTCCTCAGCAAGTCCTTGGCGCGATACTGATCCGCGGGCTCGCCATCGTTGACGTTGCGCGTCCACCAATCGCGATCTTCCTCGGCGGCGCGCATGAACTCGTCGGTGACGCGGACTGAATGGTTCGCGTTCTGGAAGAAAACGGAGGAATAGGCTTCACCGTCAATCGAGGAGTTGTAACCCTGCTCGATCAAGACCTGCGCCTTTCGCTCTTCCTTGGTCTTGCTCTCGATGAATTCGACGATGTCCGGGTGATCCACGTTGAGGATCACCATCTTGGCGGCACGGCGAGTCTTACCGCCGCTCTTGATCACGCCGGCGAAGGCATCGAATCCCTTCATGAAGCTGACCGGACCGGAGGCGATGCCGCCGCCGGAAAGCGATTCGTGGCTGCCGCGGAGCGACGAGAAGTTCGTTCCCGTGCCGGAGCCCCACTTGAACAGCATCCCCTCCGTTTTGGCCAGGTTCATGATCGAGTCCATGCTGTCCTGGACGGAGTTGATGAAGCAGGCGGAGCACTGCGGCTTGGCCTGGACGCCGACGTTGAACCAGACCGGCGAATTGAAGGCCATCTTCTGTTCGACGAGCAGATGGGTGAGCTCATCGTGGAAGGCGTGTTTCGATTCGGCACTGGCGAAATAACCGCCCTCCATACCCCAACGCACGATGGTGTCGGCCACGCGGCTGATCAACTGCCGCACCGAGGTCTCGCGCTCGGCAGTATTCGGCTTGCCGTGAAAATATTTCGAGGTGACGATGTTTGTCGCCGTCTGCGACCAGGACTTGGGGACCTCGACATCTTCCTGGCGGAAAATCACCTGTCCCTTATCATTGCCAATTAATGCCGTGCGGCGCTCCCATTCGACCGCGTCGAAGGGATGCACCTTCCCGTCAGTGAACCGGCGAGGGAATTCCAACCCGGTCGTGCGCTGTGTGGTCTTTTCCGTCTGGAGATTTGAATTCAAGGCCATTCGTGTTTCCGCCATCGTCTGCCTCCGCGCCGGCAGTCGTGCCGCCGAAAAGTTGGCCGGGGTGCCAGAGTGAGGGAGGCTTACTTCATTATACTCCCCCAACCGGGACCCGAGGTTTTGTTGCGTGTATCAGAGATACACGGAAGTGAAGGGGACTTAACCAGAAGAGCGGGCCGCTACGACCCCCGAAAAAGTCCGCCCCGAACCGAAAAAAGAGAAAAGCACAGCTAAGCCGCGCAAAATCCCAAGGCGCGGTCAAGAGTAAAGCTCATCCCTCAGGCTATTCGGTTGAACCCGGTCTGGTTATCGCGAGGAGGCCGCCGGCGCTGCAATAGGCGACCAAGTCACGCATTTATTGCCGAGTCTGGGTGCGAAGTATCGTGGGTTGTGGAAAACTTGTCAAGAAGAAAACAGCGCGCGACCACAAAATCTTAGGTTGCGCGTGTCGAAGTCGTCTACTGGTAGTGGTGTGACCGCCGAGTTCCACTACGCTTGCGATGTGCCATACAAAGCAACAGTGCGGAATTGACACGAGCGCGGGACGCGGAAAAAAATCAATAATGTAAAGACATGAGCACGCCTGCCATCGAGATCCTCGGACTCACCAAGGACTTTCCGGTCGGCTTCTGGCGCAAGCGAATGCGCCGGTCGCTGGACAATCTGACGTTTCAGGTGGAAGAGGGAGAGGTATTCGGCTTTCTCGGACCGAACGGCGCCGGAAAGACGACGACGATGAAGCTCCTGATGGGGCTGATCTTCCCGACGAGCGGAACGGCGCGGGTTCGCGGCCGCTCGATTGACGATGTGCAAATGCACCGCGAAATCGGCTATCTCCCCGAGCAACCGTATTTCTACGATTACCTGACGGCGCGTGAACTGCTGGATTACTACGCGCGTTTTTCGAATTACAGCAAGGCCGAGAGGCGCGAGCGCGTGGGGAGATTCCTGGAGCGCGTGGGGCTGGCGGCCGCGGGAAACGTGCAGCTGCGAAAATTCTCCAAGGGGATGCTGCAACGCGCGGGAATCGCGCAGGCGATCCTGCACGACCCCGCGGTCGTAATTCTGGACGAACCGATGTCCGGGCTCGATCCGGTGGGACGGCGGGAGGTGCGCGACATCATCCTGGACCTGAAGAAACAGGGGCGGACCGTGTTTTTCTCGACGCACATCCTTTCGGACGCGGAGATGCTTTGCGACCGAGTCGCGGTGCTGGCGGGCGGCAAACTGCAGGGAGTCGGCGCGCCGGGAGAAATCGTTTCAATGAAGGCGCACGCCATGGAAATTCTATTCGAGGCGCGCGAGGGCCGGGCCTTGCCGGCAGCGCTGGCCAAGAACGCCACCCGAATCGGAGGGCGGTGCCGCGTGGAAGTCCCCGAAGAGGCGCTTTATGGCGCGCTGGAACAACTGCGAAACTGCGAGGCGCGGATTCTTTCTGTCTCGCCGGTCCACCCGACGCTGGAAGACTACTTCTTCCGCCTCGTCGGTAGCCCAGCCACGTCACGAGGCCTCGAGGAGATTTCCCGATGAACGCAACCGTGGGACCGGTGGCCATCAATACGTTCCGCGAAGCGGTACGCGACCGGGTGCTTTACAACCTGGTGCTGTTTGCACTGCTGATGATCGGGGCCGCGATTCTGGTCGGTGAGATTTCCATTGGAATCGAGCGGCTGGTGATCATCAATTTGGGGCTTTCGGCGATCTCGATTTTCGGGCTGGTGATGGCGATCTTCATAGGAGTGGGGCTGGTCTACAAGGAAATCGAAAAAAGGACGCTCTATAGCCTGTTAGCGAAGCCGATCCGCCGCTGGCAATTTCTGGTGGGAAAATTCGCAGGCCTGCTGTTGACGCTCGGGGTCAACACAATCTTCATGACGCTCGGGCTGGCCGCAGCGCTCGTGTACGTCGGCGGACACTTCGTGCGATCGGACGCGTCGATTCTCGTGGCAATCTATTTCATCCTGCTCGAATTTGCGCTGGTGACGGCGCTGGCGATGTTCTTTTCCTGCTTCTCGAGCCCGATGCTTTCGACACTATTCACGCTGGGAATTTACATCACCGGCGTGTTCGCAGACGATATTCACGGCATCGGCGAGTTCACCAAGAATCCCGCGGTCCTGGCGATCACGCGCACACTGTATTATCTGGTCCCAAATTTCCACAATTTCAACGCGATTGATACGGTGGCGCACGGCGGCGCGATACCCTTCTCACTGGTCTGGCAAAACACGCTGTATGCCGCGCTGTACATCGCGCTGCTCCTAGTAGCGGGGTCGGCGGTGTTTTCCGGGCGCAACCTGAAATGAGCCACTTGAGCCAAACGCGGGCGCTATGGGCAGCCCTTGCCGGCGTGCCGCTGCTTTTCGCGGCGATCGCGGCCCTGCAGATGAAGATCGACGCGGGAACCCGTGCGTACATGGAAGAAAACGAAGAGCTCTTGCTGCGCTCGGGATCCGCCGTGCGAAAGATGAGCCTGGGGTACGATTCGCTGCTGGCCGACCTTTACTGGACGCGCGCCGTGCAGTATTACGGCAGCCGGGCCGGATTCGCCAATGCGAAATTCGGCCTCTTGTGGCCGCTGCTCGATATCGCCACGACGCTCGATCCAAAGCTCATCGTCGCGTATCGCTTCGGCGCCATTTTCCTTTCGGAGCCGTCGCCGGCGGGTGCGGGACGCCCCGATCTGGCCGTCGAACTGGTGAAGCGCGGGATCGCCGAGAATCCGGACGACTGGAACCTGAACGGCGATCTCGGCTTTCTCTATTACTGGTGGATGCGGGACTATCCGAACTCCGCGGCGGCGTATCTGCAGGGGAGCAAGAACCCGAAGGCGCCGTCCTGGTTGAAAATAATGGCCGCTCGCGTTGCGGAGAAGGGCGGGTCGCTGGATACGTCGCGGATGATCTGGTCGGAAATCTATCAGTCCACGCAAGACAAGAAAATCCGCGATCGAGCGATGGAAATGCTGCGCGGGCTGAAGGCGCGAGAGGACGAGACAGAGCTCGATGAACTCGCACAGGCATACAAGATCCGCTTCGGACACTTTCCCGACTCAACCAAGGCCATGCTCGACGCCGGAATGCTTCGCGCGATCCCGGTGGATCCGGCGGGATATCCCTACGTTTTCGGGCCGGACGGAAAATCGAGCCTTGTTCCAATCAGTCCAGTGGTTATTCCGCCGGATCTAAAAGCCCCTCCTGAAGTATCAAAATAGACGCGCCGGACGACTACAATTGAGGCTTACAACCGGTGGTCGGCGGTGGGAATCCCACCAAGGGATGCCATGAGGACATTGACGCGGTCTCGGAGTTCAATTGTGATTTCGACGCTCGCTGTGGCGGGCGTGACACTCGCGGCCGGACCGCGGACGAGCGCGCATTCGCAGCCGCGTGTGCAAGCCGGCGCCTCGACGAGTTCTTCGGCGAACGCGCAGGCGCACGCTCCTTCGGATGACGAAATCCGCGCCCGCACGAAGCAGCTGCTGGCCAATCAGCACGACGACGATGACGCGCTCGAACTCTATGAGCGGGTAGAGCGGCATATCAACCGTACCGGAGGAGCGAATCCACGCACGATCGACGATAAGACCTATCGCGTGGTGTCCACGGGTGCGGGGAACCAGAAGATCCTGCTTCGTGAAGAGGGGAACCCCACCGATACGGCCGCCTACGCCCGCCAGCTACAAAGCTTGAAAGACGTGCTTGCGACGATGGCGAATCCCAACGATCCAAGGGCGAAAGCGGCCTACGCCAAATACGAGAAGCGCAAGCGCGAGCGAGCGCAGTTTGTGGACGCCGCAAGCGAAGCGTTCACGACAAAGTGGGTGGGGCGCGAGAGCCGGAACGGCCGTGACTGCGACGTCTTCGAGCTCAATCCGAATCCACAATTCCAGCCGCGCTCGATGTTTCAGGATGCATTCGCCCACACGACGGCCAAGCTCTGGGTGGATCGCCTGACGACGCAGATCGTTCACGGAGAAGCCCACGTGACGAGCGATATTTCCTTCGGCGCGGGTATCCTGGGAAAACTCTATCGCGGCAGCGTGGTTTCGATGGATCAGGCGGAGATCGCCCCTGGTATCTGGCTGCCGACGCACTACCAGTACGATTACGCGGGGCGGAAATTCCTGTTCACATTCGACCAGCACCAGATAATCGAGGTCGGACGTTACCGCCGCATCGGCCCGCCGAAAGAAGCTTTGCAGACCGTGCAGAACGAGTTGTCAACTGGGAAAACCTTCAGCGACGATCCGTAAGCAGCCGCGCCTTCGCGGTGTTAAATGGAATAAGCCCAACGGCGCCGTTCCAAGGAGGCTATATGTGCCACCGGATCCTGATACTCCTCGCGGCTTTTTTGATCGCAGCAGGTGCGTCAGCGAACGCGGACGCACAGGGCGGCTCGTCTAGCGAAGCCGCTCCGCCGACGGGTCAGAATCCCGGCACGAGCGGCTTGGCTGGCACGCCCGCGGCGCCTACCTCGAAAAAGGTTTGGACCAATGACGACGTGGCCGGCCTGCGCGGGGACTCCGTGATTTCCACGGTCGGTGATCCGAATGCGAAGCCCGGCGACAAGCCAGCGCACGCTGGGAAAACCACAGACGCGAGACCGTACCAGGCACAGATTGCGAAACTCGAGGCCCAAATCCCGCCGCTCGACAGCCAAATCGCCCAGCTACAGTCGGCGATCGACGGAAAGCCAACCGGCGACGCGAAGTCGTCGCAGCGGCCGCGTGGCGTGAAGGCGGACGACTGGTCCGTGGAGATGCAGGAGCTTCAGAAGAAGCGCGACGGCATTCTAGATCAAATCAGCGCACTCAAAGACCAGGCGCGCCACCATGGCGTTCCGGCGAACGCTCTGCCGTAATCGCGCGGTGTCTGCTGTCGATTTCGCGGACGCGGGAATCGCATGACGAGGCGGGCCGGAAATAGGTTGGCGGTCGGGAAAATCTGCGGCAAGAACCGGTGATTTTTCAACCGCGAAAGCGTCTAATCGAGGGAGACCAACCTCTCGTCGCAGGGGGCCTTATGATTCGCCGCGCCATGGTGCTGATCGCAGCAGGAATTGTGTCGCTCAGCGCGCTTTCTCCTACTTTCGCGCAGGAGGCGGCCCCGAACACTCAGACTACTACCCAGCCGGCTTCTCCGTCCGACAAGAAGGATTCTCCCGCTCCGAAAGCGGCGCAAAAGCCGAAGAAAGTCTGGACGAACGACGACATGAGTGACCTGCACGCTAATTCGACGGTATCCGTGGTGGGGAGCCAGAAAAAGAATGCGCAGCCAACATACTATCCGGCGCCCGGACAGTCTGAATATGCCGTGAAAATGTACCGCCAGCAGATCGATCAGCTGCAGGCGCAGGTCGCCGGTATCGACAAGCAGATCGCGAACCTGCACGACGCCATGAATGGAAAGACGGTAGAAACCTCGCGGAAATACGATCCGTGGGGC
>JARLGK010000240.1 GCA_031296075.1 Candidatus Acidiferrales bacterium | reverse complement strand
TTCGCCGTATTCACCAAGTTCTTTGCCATCACGGAACACTTGCTGCCCGAAGATCCGCGCTTGAACAAAGCCTTCCGCTACGTGACGCTCGAAACGGGCTTGATTCTTGGCGTGCTCTTGATCTTGGCCGGAGCCGGCACATGGGTCTTCGGCCTCGGCTACTGGCGCAGCCACCATTTCGGTGCGCTCGATCCCGACAAGACGCTTCGGATCGTCATTCCGGGGTTCGTGGCGTTGACGTTGGGAATCCAGATCGTACTTTCGAGCTTCTTCGTCAGTGTGCTCGGCATGGGCCGCCGGTGAAAGCCGTTGCCAATTTCGATCGCCACGCGAATTCCTACGACCGCGAGCTCGGTGAAGCGCTGGCCTTGTCTGGCGAGGACCGTGAGTATTTTGCGCGCGGCAGAGGAAAACGGCTCGCGGAGCGTCTGCACCAAATGGGCCTGGTTCCGCGTCACTTGATGGATTTCGGCTGCGGAACGGGCTCGACCACTCCGATTTTGCTCGAGATGCTCGGTGCCGAATCCGCGATTGGTCTTGACACTTCGCTGCGTTCTCTCGATGTTGCAAAACAGAGTTATGGGTCCGAGCAGATTCATTTCTTGCCGGTACATGAGTACGAGCCCGCTGGTGCTCTGGACCTCGCATACTGCAACGGAGTCTTTCATCACATTCCCCTTGCAGATCGAGGAGCAGCCCTTCGTCTGGTCCGGGAGTCCCTTCGGCCAGGTGGAATGTTTTCCTTCTGGGAGAACAATCCCTGGAATCCGGGAACCCGTTACGTGATGGCACACTGCGCATTCGATGAGGACGCGGAAACGATCACACCTATCAAAGCTCGCGCAATGCTCCGCTCCACAGGATTCGCGATCCTGCGAACCGATTTCGCCTTCGTGTTTCCTCGAGTTCTCGGCATCTTCCGGCCGCTCGAGAAACTGGCTTGCCGCCTGCCTCTCGGCGCACAGTACCACGTGCTTTGTCAGAAACCGCTAGGGTAGCGAATCGGGTGCCGAAGGAACAACAGTGCGCCCGAACGTATCTCCAGGTTCTCTCCGCCTGCAGGCGAGGCGCCGGCAAGGCGGGCCGCTCTTCTTCTCAATGGGAAGCGGTTGCAGATGAAACCCCGCTGGTCGTCGGCACCAGCACCACGTCCGCTTCCTTCTGGAAGTGGGCCACGACGCGATCGACGATCTCGGTAAGCGGAGTCGCCGGGCGGAAGCCTGTCAGCTTTTGGAGCTTCTCAAGCGCAGGAACGCGGCGCGGCATGTCTTCAAAGCCGGGCTCGTAGGCCTGATCGTAGGGGATATACGTGATCGGCGATTCGCTCTTGGTCCGATGTTTCACAACGCGCGCCAGTCCCTCGATGGAAATTTCCTCGTCGCTTCCGATGTTGATGACCTCGCCGATGGCGCTTTCCTTGGCGATCAGCCGAAGAATCGATTCGATCGTGTCGCGCACGTCGCAGAAGCACCGCGACTGCTGGCCGGTCCCAAAAATCGTGATGGGCGAGCCCTCCAGCGCCTGCCGGACGAAATTCGGAAGTACCATCCCGTACCGGCCGATTTGTCTCGGACCCACCGTGTTGAACAGCCGCACCACGATCACGGGCAGCTTCTTTTCCTTCCAGTAGGAGAGCGCGAGAAACTCATCAACCGCTTTCGATGCCGCGTAACTCCAGCGGCCCATGGTCGTGGCGCCTAGCACCAGATCGGCATCCTCGTGAAACGGCACTTTGTCGCTTTTGCCGTAAACCTCCGAGGTCGAAGCCGTCACCACAAGCTTTTTCTTCTTCGACGCCGCGTCGAGCACCAGTTGCGTGCCATAGACGTTCGTTTCGAGCGTCCGCACCGGGCTCTCGACGATCAGGCGCACGCCCACGGCGGCCGCCAGATGGAAAACAATGTCCGCTTCATCCACGAGTTCAGCCAGCAATTGTTTGTTCGTGATGGAATCGAAGAAATAATGAAAACGTTCGTGCGTTTTCAGGTGGCGGATATTTTCGACGCTGCCGGTGGAAAGATCGTCGAGGATGAATACTTCGTCGCCGCGCCTCAACAGCGCTTCCGTCAGGTGCGACCCGATGAAACCTGCACCGCCCGTGATTAAGTGACGCAAAATTACCTCCTAGCTTGAAGACTTGTCCGTTTCGTCCGGCCCGGCGGGAAATTGCGGAGACTTTGCGACATCTTCCCCATAGCCATAGCCGTAAGCGTACGGGTAGTAGCGATACGAATAGTAATAATCCGGCGCGCTCGAATCCACCGCGTTCAGGACCACGCCTAGGAGGTGGCTCTTCACGGCCGCGAGCAGATCCCGGCTGCGCGTGAAAGCCTCTTTCGGCGTTTCGCCGCTGCGCACGACCAGCAGCACTCCGTCGGTCAACGCGGAAAGAATCACCGCGTCCGTGGCGGCCATGATCGGCGGTGAGTCAATCACAATGAACTTGAACCGGCGCCGCACTTCGGCAATCGCGTCATGCATTCGATGGGACGATAGCAAATCGGCCGGACTCGGCGGCACGGGGCCTGTGGTCAGCACCGAAAGGTTGCTGATCGTGGGATGGGGCAGGATCGCTTCGTCCAGCGTGCAGACGCCCGCAAGATAGGAGCTCACGCCCAACTCCTTGCCGACCGTAAGATTCATCGCGCGGCGAATTCCGGGCTTGCGCAAGTCGGAATCCATCAACAGCGTACGATCACCGAGTTGCGCCAGCGTCACCGCCAGATTGACCGCCGCCGTCGTTTTTCCCTCGCGCGGCAGCGCGCTCGTCACCAGGATCACCTGGGGAGGATGTTCCGCCTGCGAGAGCAGCAGGGAAGTCCGCAGCGCCCGAAAAGCCTCCGATATCTGCGATTTCGGCTGCAGGTAGGAAAGCAATTCCACGCGTGGGCCCGCGCCGGCCTGCGGAATCGGGTCGCGAGAGTGCCAGGACAAGCGGCTGTGATGGCCGTTCACACCCGGCAGCGAAGGAACCACGGCCAGGGATGGAAGACCGGTCAGCGCCTCGATATCATCCGGCGATTTCACCGAATTGTCGAGATACTCGCGGAAGATCGCCAGGCCGACTCCTCCGACCAGGCCGACCAGAAACGCCAGCAGGATATTCCGC
>JARLGK010000239.1 GCA_031296075.1 Candidatus Acidiferrales bacterium | reverse complement strand
TTCCCCTCGAAGCACCCGAGAAAAAAGTGTCAGGGATGTCCCCGGTCTGAAGTGTCAGGAATCTTCCCGGCTGGACACAAACCAACCCGAAACGCTACAGGCTAGGGATTTGCGAAACGTTCCAGCTGCCGCCGAGGGCTTTGACTAGGAGGACGCTGGCGGCCATGCGGCGCGTGAGCACGTCCACGGCGGCGCGCTCGTTGCCCAGCGCGGCGCTCTGCGCGGTGGTTACCTCGAGATAATTCGCGACGCCGCCTTTGTAGCGGCTGTTGGAAAGATCGAGCGAATGTTCGGCGGCGGCGACGGCCGCATTTTGCGTTTTGGCCTCGTCCTCCAATATGCGCAGCGCCGCGAGGTTGTCCTCGACTTCCTGGAATGCCGTCAGCGTGGTCTGGCGGTAGGTGTCCACCGATTTGTCGTAGTTGGCTCGCGCCTCCTCACTGATGCCGCGGCGCTGCCCGCCATCGAAGATCAGCTCGGCGGCCGATCCGGCGAGCGACCAGAAACCGCTGGGGCCGTCGAGAAGATTGCCGATCCTGGAGCTTTCGAATCCGCCGCCGCCGGTGAGCGCGAAGATCGGGAAATATGCCGCGCGGGCGACGCCGATCTGCGCGTTGGCTTCCTGGACGCGGCGCTCGGCCGCGGCAATGTCCGGACGGCGCTCGAGCAGGTCGGACGGCAAGCCCGGCGGAATCGCAGGCGGAGGATTCGCCAGCGGCGAAGACTGCTGGCTGAACTGGTAGGGCGGCTTGCCGATCAGGACGGCGATAGCGTGCTCGAACGCGGTGCGATCCACCTCAACGTCCGCGGCCTGCGCGCGCGTGGTTTCAAGCTGCGTCTGCGCCTGCGCCACGTCCACGGCGGACGCGATGCCGCCCTTGTAGCGGCTGTCGGTCAATTGCAGGGCGCGCTCGTACGAAGTGACGGTTGAATCCAGGAGTTGCTTCTGCGAATCGAGCCCGCGCAACTGGAAATAATCGAGCGCAAGTTCCGCATGGAGGCTCAGGTCGATGTTCGCGAGGTCCGCGGCGGTCGCTTGCGCTTCGGAACGCGCTGCTTCGACTGCGCGACGGACGCGGCCCCAGACGTCCGGTTCCCAGGCGGCGTCAATGGGCGGCAACTGATAATCGGCGTAGTTTCCGAGCGCCGTATTCGAAGCGAGCGCGCGATTCTGCGATTGGCGGTTTCCGGAAGCGGAAGCGCCCACCGTGACGGTGGGGAAATATCCCGCGCGAACGGTGCGAATCGCGGCGCGCGCCTCGAGGAATTGCGCCTGAGCCGCCTTCAGGGATTGATTGGAGACGCTGACCTGCTCTTCAAGTGCATCGAGCTGCGGGTCGCCATAAACTTCCCACCACTTTCCCTTGGCGGAGGCGTCGCTCGGCTGCGCGGTCTTGAAATTCGCCGATTCCTTGTAATCGGCGGGAACTTCGGCCGCGGGCCGGACATATTTCGGTCCGACCGTGCAACCGCCGAGCAGAAGTACAGCAACGCTCAAAACTTCCGCCCGGCGGACGCGCCAGCTTTTCCCAATCGCCCGAGAAGGGCGAAACAGGATGGGCTTATTTCTTTGCGTAGGTGACTCGCCAAATGGAGTTCGAGCCGTCATCCGTCACCATCAACGATCCATCGCTCGCGACTGTCACACCGACCGGACGTCCCCAGCAATTTCCGTCGGCGTTGACGAAGCCGGTGAGGAAATCCTGGTATTCGCCGGTGGCGTGGCCGTTTTTCAGAGGGACGAGAACCACTTCGTAGCCGGTGCGGACCGAGCGGTTCCACGATCCGTGCTCGGCGCCGAAAAGATCGCCCTGATATTGTTTGGGGAACTGCTTCGCTTCGTAGAAGGTGATGTTCAGCGAGGCGTTGTGCGGTTCCATCAGCACGTCGGGCACGATCGCCTTGTCCTTCAGCTCGGGATGTTTTCCCGGGAAGCGCGGATCGGGGTTTCCTCCGGTGTAATACCAGGGCCAACCGTAGAAACCGCCCTCCTTCACGGAGGTGATGTAGTCGGGCGGAATGTTGTCGCCGAGTTCATCGCGCTCGTTGGTCGAGGTCCAGAGTTCGCCGGTGGTGGGATTCGTCATCAGGCCGGAGCCGTTGCGGATGCCAGTGGCGTAGACGTCGATGGTCTTGCCGTCCTGATTCAAGGTGTTGGGATCAGCGACGAGAATGTCGGCGCGGTGAAATTCGCTGGTGTCCGTGTCGATGTCGGTGACGTTGGTGTGCGAGCCGACGGAAATGTACATTTTCTTGCCATCGAGGGAGAAGGCGACGCCGCGCGAGAAGTGGTTCGGGCCGGCGGGAATATTGGTGACGATAGTTTCCGGATCGGCGGTGGCTTTCAAATCGCCCTTCGCGTAGGGGAAGCGGAGAACCTTGTCCGTATCGCCGACGTAGAGGTATTTCGGATTGGGGCCCGCAGGATAGAATGCGAGACCGAACGGAAGATTGAGCTTCGACGCGAACACCTGCATCTGCGCCATTTTGCCGTCGGGGCCGGTGTGGAAGGCCAGCACCATACCCTGATTCTGGGCGGCGATGAAGAAATCGCCATTCGGCGCGGTGATGATGGTGCGGGGCGAGATGGCCTTGCCGTCGTCGCCCTTCAGGCTTTCGGCGTAGAGCTCGACCTTGAATCCGGCGGGCGCCTGCGGCCAGGCGTCACCGCGCGGGACGGGACGCGAGAAGACGGCGGAAGATTTCGTCGCGTATGGGTCGGGCAGATCCTTCGCCGTAATGTGATGCACGTTGCCCGGCGCTTCGCCCTTGAAATCCGTAAACACGCCCGGAGTGCCGGGCTTGGCGTTTGGGTCGACAGCGTGGCTAGGTGGTGGCGTGAAGCCTTGCGCGCCGGTAGTGCGTTCGATGCGCGCGGTCACAAACAACAGCAGAACCGCGCCTAAGACGATCGCGATGCTTTGATAGATCCGTTTCATTCTAATTCCTCCTCAGACTGAGCTTGCTCGATCCGATATCCTATCTGAAACTTACTGGGAATTCTGGGGCGTTTCGCCCTGCGGCCCGTTGGCACTGGCGGTGGCGACGCGGACGGTTTCTCCCTCGATGAGCGAGTCCGGGGGATTCGTAATCACGGAATCGCCGGCCGTCAAACCGGAAACGACTTCGACCTCGTTTCCCAGATCGCGCCCGAGCGTGATTTTTGTGAGCGAGGCCCTGTTGCCATTCTGCACCGTGCCGACTTGCAAGCCTTCCGAGTGAAAGGTCAGCGCGCTGACGGGCAGAATCAACGCCGGAACGCCCGTCGGCACCTTCAGATGGACTTCGGTGTAAGCGCCCGCGAAAATCTCGCCGCGTGGATTTTCGACATCCACCTCGACCAGCAGCGTGCGTGAAGCAGGGTCAATCGCCTCCGCGGTGCGAACCAGCTTTCCCGGGAAACGCCGCCCGGGAAATTCCTGCAGGGTCAGATCGGCGAGGATGCCTGGTTTGGCGGCCTGCGAATACTGCTGCGGCACGTTGACATAGACGCGCAGATTTCGCAGCGAAGCGATATGGAATAGCTCGGTGGCCGGGCCGCCGGCGCCGGAATTGATCAAATGCCCGACGTCGGTATTCCGCGCGGTGATCACGCCCTCAAACGGCGCGTAGATTTTCTCGAACGATTGCAGCTCCTCGAGGCGCTTTACGTTGTACTGCGCCGAGGCCACCATCGCCTTCTTGGCTTCAAAATCTCCGTTGGCGTTGTCCACGTCCTGCTTCGAGACCGAATCGGTTTTCAGCAGATCCTGGTAGCGAGACGCGGTGATTTCCGAAAGCCGGTAATTGGCCTGGGCGGTATTCAAATCCGCGCGCGCCTGATCGAGCTGCTGATCCACCTCGGGAGTTTCGATATCCGCGAGCAACTGGCCCGCGGTCACGCGCGCTCCGATATCCACATACCACTTTTTCAGGTAGCCGTTCGTGCGGGCGTAGATGGGCGAATCCGTGAACGCCTGAATGTTTCCTGGAAGAATGATTTCCGTCTGCGGCGCTCCGAGTTTCGGATGAACTACGGCAACGGTCGGAATCGCCAGATCGTACGTTTCGCTGCGAAGAGCGGCCTTGGCTCGCCATCGGGGGATAATTCCGGCCACGACGATGGCCGCAACGATCAGCAGCGCGACGATCGCCCATAACGCGCCTCGTTTTGGCCGTGGCTGCCCGGCAGGTGTTCCGGGTTCTTTCCCGTCAATCATGCTTTCCTCTTCGCGTTGGGCCCAAACTTATAAGACGACTTTCGGGAGGCATCCGTTTCACGAGGACGCCCCCGCCAGCGGGCCCTTCTGGCGTCCTCCGTGCACGACGCTGAAAACCACCGGGACAAAAAACAGCGTGGCCACGGTGGCGAACAGCAGGCCGCCGATCACGGCGCGGCCGAGCGGCGCGTTCTGTTCGCCGCCCTCTCCCAGTCCCAGGGACATCGGAAGCATACCGATGATCATCGCCAGAGCGGTCATCAAGACCGGCCGGAATCGCGTGAATCCCGCCTCGAGCGCCGCTTCCGCCGAAGTCTTTCCGGCCTCCAGCCTTTCCTTGGAGAAGCTGATCACCAGAATGCTGTTCGCGGTGGCCACGCCCATGCACATGATCGCGCCGGTCAACACGGGGACACTGACCGTGGTACGCGTGACGAACAAGAACCAGACGATGCCGGCCAGCGCCGCAGGCAACGCCATCAAGATGATAAACGGATCGAGCCAGGACTGGAAATTTACGACGATCAGCAGATAGACGAGGACGATCGAGAACGCCAGGCCGGCGAGCAGCCCGGCGAAGGAAGCGTTCATGGTCTGAATTTGGCCGCGCACCGATATCTGCGATCCCGGCGGCAGGTCCTTCCGGCTCTGGTCAATGATCGGCAACATGTCGCGCGCGACGCCGCCCAGGTCGCGGCCCTCGACGCCGCCGTAGATGTCTATTCCGGTTTGAATGTCGTAATGGCTGACCACGGCCATTTCGGCGCCGCGCGTAAACGAAGCCAGATCGCCGAGGATTTGCGGCGCAGAACCGGTCGAAGCGTTCGCGATCGGGATGTTTTCGAGGTCCTGAGGCTTGGACATCCGGTACTGCGGCGTTTGGGTGATGATGCTGTAGCTGACGCCCGTGCGGCTATCGAGCCAGAAGGCCGGAGACGTCTGGAAGCTCCCGCTGAGCGAAATCAGCAGGTTCTGCGCCACTTCGCGCTGCGTGAAGCCCACCTGATTCGCCTT
>JARLGK010000238.1 GCA_031296075.1 Candidatus Acidiferrales bacterium | reverse complement strand
GCAGAAAGCTTTCAGCACCTGGAGCACTTCGAGGAAAAACGGAAAGAAATCGTAGCCTTACCGACGACCCATGAGCACGGACTCGCGCCACGCTGCCGCACTCGCTTCTCTGCTAGGCGATTCCGCGCGCGTGCTCACGCACCCTCAAACCGTCGAGCAGCTCTCCCGCGACTTTTACTGGTATTCGCCCGTCCTGCGCAAGCAGCTCGATGGAAAAGTCGGCGACCTGGTCGTGCAGCCACTCAACGCCGCCGAGATTGTGAATATTCTGCGCTATTGCCACGCTCACGATCTGGCCGTCACCGCACGCGGCGCGGGCACCGGGAACTACGGCCAGGCGGTTCCGCTTCACGGCGGCGTGGTGCTCGATCTCGCGCGCATGGATCGCATCGAGGAAATTCAGCCGGATGGCGTTGCGGTATGCGAGCCCGGCGTGCGCCTCGGCGTCCTGGAAAACGAAGCACGGAAGTTCGGTTGGGAATTGCGCTGCTATCCCTCGACCATCGTCAAAGCCTCTGTGGGAGGTTTCCTCGGAGGCGGCTCCGGCGGCATCGGTTCGGTCGCCCACGGTAACCTGCGCGATTTTCAGACCGTCCGTGCGCTCGAAGTCGTCACCATGGAAGCCGAGCCGCGCGTCGTGCTTCACGAAGGGCAGGCCGTTCACGACATTCTCCACGCCTGGGGTACCAACGGAATTGTCACCCGCATCTGGCTCGCGCTCGCGCCGGCCGTTGAATGGTCGCAGTGCGCGATTGCCTTCGCCACATTCGCCGCCGCCTTCGATTTCAGCGAACGCATCGCCGGCGATCCCGCTTGGACCAAGCGCCTCGTCACTCTCTTCGAGTGGCCGATCCCGTCCTTCCTCACGCCGGTCAAGCAGTACGTGCCCGAAGGCAAAGCGCTCATCTTTTTTCTGATCGCCGAAGCGCAATGCGCTGATCTCGAAGCCGCCGCGCGCAAGCAGGGAGGGGAAGTCACCTATTCGGGAAGATATCTCGGCGTGCGCACCCGCCCGCTGCTTTCGGACTACACCTGGAATCACACTACTCTCTGGGCCATGCGCACCGACGAGGCTTACACCTATCTTCAATGCGCCTTCGATCCCGCCACGGTGCGCGACCAGATGCGCCGCCTGAAGGAGCGCTTCGGCAAGGAATTCCTCTTTCACATGGAGTTCTGGAAGGCCGCCGATGGGCGCATGATTCCCGGCGCGATTCCAGTCGTTTACTACACCACCGAGGACCGTCTCAACGATATGATCTCGTTCTGCCGCGAGATCGGCGTGTTCGTCGCCAATCCGCATGTGAATAATGTCGAAGGGGGAGGGCGCTATCGCGCGGACAACGTGCAGCTCCTCGCCAAGCAGCGCTACGACCCGAAAGGATTGCTGAATCCGGGGAAGATGATTACTTTCAAACGCCAAGAGATCACACGATGAAAACCTGGATCCCGGACGCGCGCAATTTCGCTTATCTCAACTGGAAGCAGGTGGACGCGCTCCCGCGCGATTCCACCCTCCTCGTGCTGCCCACTGCGGCCATCGAGCAGCACGGCCATCATCTGCCTCTGGCGACCGATACGCTGATCAACAACCTTCTGCTGGGCCGCGCGCTTGAAAAGCTCCCTCCGGACGCGCCGGTCTTTGCTTTGCCACCCGTGCACTACGGCAAGAGCAACGAGCACATCGGATTTCCCGGCACGCTTTCGGTCAGCGCGACCACGTTCATGGCCGTCCTCCGCGATCTTGGATCGAGCCTCGCGAGCGCGGGCTTCCGAAAACTCGTGCTCTACAACACGCATGGCGGCAACACCGCGCTGATTGACGTGATGGCCCGCGATCTGCGCGCCGAATTCAAGCTGCGCACCTTCGCGCTCCACGGCTCGGGCGGAGTCAAATTCGAAGGCCTCTCCGCGCAGGAGCGCGCCTACGGCTTTCATGCCGGCGAAGTGGAAACCGCGTTTCTCCTCGCGAGTGTGCCGGAACTGGTCGATCGTTCGGCCTACACAAGCAATTACATCGCGGACGTCGCGAAGCCGGAAATGCTGCTGCCGGAAAACGCCCCTGCCACTTTTGCCTGGCTCACGCGCGATATCGCGCCCAGCGGCGTGATGGGCGACCCGCGCCCCGCCACAGCAGAGAACGGCGCGCTCTGGCTCGACCAGGCCGTGACGAAGCTCGCGGCCGCCCTCGAAGCGATGCTCCGCTTCCCGGATCCGCCCAAGCCATGAGGACGGAAGCGACGGTTAGGGGCGTAGCACCGGTACGCCCTGCGCCGATGCTTGGCAACGCGCTGCCTTTATCGCAGCGTGTAATCACAATGCGCATGTAAAGGCACGCATTCACAAACGCCACCGAGGACCATACTCTTGTCATCTCGCGCCGAAAACACGCCGCCGCAATTGCCGCTGATCGACTACGGCAACGGCGTCCTCCTCGAACGCGGCGTCGGCTGCCGCCTCTCCGACGGCGTCACGCTGGTTTCCGATCATTACTATCCCTCGCAGCCGGGCCCGCACCCCACGCTCCTGATGCGCCAGCCCTACGGCCGCGATATCGCTTCCACCGTCACCTACGCGCACCCGGCATGGTTCGCCAGCCACGGCTACAATGTCGTCATCCAGGACGTTCGCGGCCGCGGCGACTCCGGCGGCGACTTCTACCCCTTCCGCCACGAAGGCCGCGACGGCGCCGAAACCATCGCCTGGCTGAGCATGCGACCGGAATCAAGCGGCAGCCTCGGCATGTACGGTTTCTCTTATCAGGGAATCACGCAACTCCTCGCCGCCGCCGAGCGTCCGGAAGGATTGGTCTGCATCGCGCCGGGCATGGCGGCGCACGACCTTTACCATGGCTGGTTCTATCACCACGGCGCGTTGCGTCTGGCATCGTCGCTCGGTTGGGGATTGCAAATGTTGAAGGCCGACGCCCGCCGCCGCAGTCTGCGCGAGACGAGCGACCGTCTCGAGCAGGCCTGGGCCGACCTGACCGCGCAGCCAAGCGTCCTCCCGTTCCGCGATAATCCCGCGCTGCACGGCGAAGGCCTGCCGACCTACGTGCTCGATTGGTTCGATCACCCCGACCCCGGTGAATATTGGTCGTCGCTCGACATCAGCCAGACGTTTGACCGCATCCGCGTCCCGGCGCTGCACGTTTCCGGCTGGTACGACACCTACCTCCAGGGCAGCATCGACGGATTTCTCGCATTGACCATGCGCGCGGGCAGTCCGGTCGCGCGCGACAACCAGTTCCTAGTTGCTGGTCCGTGGACCCATATACCCTGGGGCGATCGCGCCGGATCGGCGGACTTCGGCGCCGAGGCGCTCCTCGATACCGACGCACTTCTGCTCCGCTGGTTCAATCACTGGCTCAAGGGTTCGGGAGAATTCGCGCACGAACCCCGCATCCGTCACTTCGCGCTCGGCGAGAATCGCTGGCGCCACGCAGCTAAGTTCCCTTTGGAAGCGAAGCACGCGCTGTACTTGAGCAGCGCCGGCCGCGCGAACTCGCGCAAAGGCGATGGCGTTTTGTCCGCCTCGAAACCCGCGAATAACGAATCCTCTGACATTTTTGTTTACGATCCGGAGGTCCCGGTTCTCGCGCCGGGAGGCGCCGCGGCACCCAGCGGGCAGTTCGATCAGGCATCGCTCGAGCTCGGCAACAACCTGCTCGTCTACTCAACCGCGCCGCTCGCGGCGCCCCTGCGCGTTTTCGGCCAGCCGCGCGTTTCGCTCTACTGCGCCACCTCCGCCGAACACGCCGACTTCACGGCAAAACTCGTGCGTGTCCGTCCCACGGGCGCCGCGGAATTCATCTGCATCGGGATCGCGCGTTCCAGTTGGCTTTTTGCGAAGTCCGGTTACGCCGCGGACAAAATTCACCATTGGCAATTCGATCTCGAGCCCACGTCCTGTCTCTTTGCCGCCGGAGACCGCATTCGCCTCGAAATCGCCTCGAGCGCGTTTCCGCTCTACGACCGCAACCCCGGAAGTGAAGTGCCTTCGTGCCGCGCCAACTCCTGGGACTGGCGGCGGTCCACGCAGATCGTCTACCACACGGGCGACCGGCCCTCGGCTCTCTACTTGCCAACAAGCGAGGCTGCCGGATGAGCGCCGCCTCGACGGTCCCGCAGGTTGAGTTCGCCGCCGTCACCAAGAGTTACGGCACGGGGCGGGTCGTGCTCGATGCCATCGCGCTGACGATCCAAAAAGGCGAGTTCGTCAGCATCATTGGCCCGTCCGGCTGCGGCAAATCCACGGTGCTGAAGTTGATCTCGGGTCTTACGCCGCCAACCAATGGAACCATTCGAATTGACGGCATGACGCCCCGGGACGCGCGCGAGACAATCTCCTTCATATTTCAGGACGCCACGCTTCTTCCGTGGCGTACCGTCCGCGACAACGTCGGCCTGGGTCTGGAACTGGAGCGCGCTGGCAGCAATCGCCGCAAGAAAACAACCGCCGCGCTGCTTGAGCTCGTGAGACTTCAGGACGTCGCCGAAGCCTACCCTCGCGAGCTTTCCGGAGGAATGAAGATGCGCGCCTCCATCGCGCGCGCCCTGGCCACCAATCCCCGGCTGCTCCTGATGGACGAGCCGTTCGCCGCCCTGGACGAAATGACGCGCGACCGCATGAACGAGGAACTGCTTCGCTTGCGGGCGGAACAGAAATGGACCGGGGTGTTCGTCACCCACTCGGTTGCGGAAGCGGTCTTCCTCTCGACCCGAATCGTCGTGCTGTCGCCTCATCCCGGACGCATCCACGCCAGTTTTCAGGTCGACCTTCCGTTTCCGCGCACGGCGCTGCTGCGAGAGCTTCCGGAGTTTGAGGCGCTCGTGGCCCGCGCGTCACACGTGCTCAGGGAGGCGCTCGGTCAATGAGGCGGCATCTGGTCACCGTTGCAAATGCCGCGGCCGTCTTCGCGGCGCTGGTCGTTCTCTGGCAGTTGATCCTGTGGATCTTCAAAGTCCCACCTTACATGCTGCCTTCGCCCTGGGCCGTCGCGAAAGCAGTGGTCGCGCGGTTTCCTTCGTTGCTCGCCTCGCTCGCCATCACGGCCGAGGAATCTCTCGGCGGGCTCATTGCCAGTATCGTCGTCGGCGTGCTGGTCGCGCTGATTTTTGCTCAGTCGCGTTGGGTGCGGCGAATGCTTTACCCTTATACGATCCTGCTGCAGACGGTGCCCATCATTGCCATCGCTCCGCTGATCCTCATGTGGATCGGAGCGGGCGCGCCGGCGGTGACTTTCATCGCGTTCGTCATCTCGCTCGCGCCGGTCATCGCCAATACAACGCAAGGTCTCATCAGCGTGGACGAAAATCTGGTGAATCTTTTCTTGATGCACAACGCCTCGCCCGCGCAGCTCCTTTTCAAGCTGCGCCTGCCGCATGCCGTTCCTGCGCTCTTCGTGGGGATTCGCATCGCCAGCGGCATCGCGCTGATCGGCGCCATCACCGGCGAACTCTACGCGGGGTCGAGCCGCGTCGGCGAAGGCGGGCTGGGTTACTCGATTCTTTATGCGTCCACGCAGCTGCAGACCGACTATCTGTTCGCGCTCGTATTTGCCGCGACGGTGCTGGGTTTCAGCTTCATTTTCGCGGTGATGTTTTTGGAGTGGTACTTTCTGCATCGCTGGCACGAGTCGGCCCGCGCGCCGGAAACAGAATAGATTCGCTCGGAACTAGGAGACCTGAAATGTTGCGCCTGGAAACGGAAACCGGATGGTGGCTGGTAACTCATCCCGACCACGCTCGTCTGGCGGGGGCATTCGCCGAGCGCTGGGGCAACGAGCGTTTCTTATCGCCCGAGCCGCGCGCGCATGTCCTGAAGGGAATCGCGCGCCACGACGACGGCTGGCTCGCGCGCGACGCATCGCCGCAAATCACGCGCCAGGGCAAGCCCAGCGCATTTTCGTTCGAGCTCGTCGGCAAATACTCTGCCTTCGAGGAGATTGATCTGGCGGACTATCTTGCGGTGCGCGACCGCGCCGTGCGCTTGATCGCGGAGGAAGACCCTTACGCGGCGATCCTGATTTCCATGCACACATATAGTTTGCTGAACGACCACGCCGACCGCTCGACGATTGCGCCGACGGAATTGCCTCTCCTCGATGAGTTTCTGGTCGGGCAGAAAATATTCCAAGCATCTCTGATGCAACAAGTTGCGAGCGATCCCCGCTTCCCTGCCGAACAGCAAGCCGAAGCCGCCGTCCTGGACCATTTTCGGCTGCTGCAGGCCACCGACTATCTTTCCCTGCTGACTTGCGTGAATTTTTCGCGGCCGGCCAACCTGTTGCACCCGTTGCCGTTGCGAGGCGGCGGGCATGCGCGCATCGAGGTGCGGTCGGCGGGAACACGCCACTTTGTGCTCAATCCCTACCCGTTCGCGGAGGAGTCGCTGACGTTCCAGTTTCCGGCGCGGCACGTAGCGGGAAAGGTGTTTTCGGCCGCGGCGGAACTGCAGGCGGGGTTCGACGCCGCGCCAGTGGAAACGCTGTCGGTGACGGTGAGCGCGGCATGACGACCTTCGGGGCTGCGTGGTTTCTGCGTTAAGCGACCAGTTAAGGGGCCTTAAGTGCGCAAAACACGCGAGAATCGCCGCCACATTGAACGATTTGATGCTTTAGAGTGAAGCGATTCTGCGCCGAAATTCAAAGGAAGAAAAGGGGGACGGCGGAAAGCCGCCGTCCCCCGATTTGCTCACGCCCGCCTTAGCGAAACGTAGAAATCAAAACTGTACGCTCAGCGACATCTGTATCTGCCTCGATGTGCCGATGGTCTTGTCCACCTGACCGAGGCCGCTAACGCTTGCGCATTGGTACAGGGCAGTGAACGTCTTGTCGCAAGGCGTTGTTGTCGCAGGCGTACCTGCCTGCGGGAAATCGTTGAAAAACAGATTCTGCGTGACGTCGTCGATCGGGATGTCGAAACTGGGTGTGTTGGTCAGGTTGAAGACATCAAACGAATATTTCACCGACACGCGCTCGTTAATTCTCGTAGTTTTTACGATCGAAATGTCCGCGCGCTTCTGCCATGTTTGCCGGAAAATGTTTCGCTGTCCGCTGGTGATGAAGTTCGTCTCGTAGGGATCATTCGAGGGAATGGCTCCGGCCTGGCCGGCGACCGTCGCGCCTGGAGCGAGCAGCGGCAGCGTGAAACAGTTAGAGTCGAGGGCGGCCGTAGACGGGTCGTTGGGGTTGTAGAAGGCTCCGCTGGCGCTCTGGCGCGCTTTCTTTGGCGAGCAACCGGGAGCAAGCGGGACGATCGGGTTGGTGATGCCGTCAGACGTGCCGTAGAAGATGCTGCCGACAGCGCCCGAGAAATCAATAACGCTATAAGGCTGCCCGCTTTGGAGAATCACGAGGCCCCTGATGGCCCAGCCGTCAACCACCCTGCCCTCCCAGGAAGACTCGCTCGCGAACTTGGGTAGTTCGTAGCGGTAGGTGAAATTCATTACGTGCGTCCGGTCGAAGTCTGAATTGCCGTAGCCCGAGCGCAAGTTCAGAGGGTTGTTGCCGTTGTAGAACAGACCCAGGGCGCTTTGCTCATCGAGCGAGTGCGAATAGGTGTACGAGAAACCGACCTGCAAGCCGTGACTCATGCGCTTTTCGACATGGACCTGCAACGCGTTATACGCTGAAACTCCTGCCGCCGTATACGACTCCGATTCCGATGAATAGCCGATGAAGGGGACGCGAAGGTCCACGTTGCCTCCTTCGTAGTTGAATTGGTAGGGCTGCGCCGGATTCCCATTAACCGCAGGCAAGTTTTCGCCCCCTACAGAGTAGCCGTAGGTGAAATCCTGCTCAAACGGCGTGCCCGGGCGAATGGGCTTGCCCGGCGACGCGATCTGCGCCTGATTGAAGGGCAAAGGAATTACCTGGTGG
>JARLGK010000237.1 GCA_031296075.1 Candidatus Acidiferrales bacterium | reverse complement strand
TCGGCCGGCCATGCGCAGCGCCCATGCGCCGTTGATCGTTGCCGCCGCGATCGCTTCTGCCGGTGACATCTTCATATGTGTACAGGCCAGCGACATCGCCATGGGCATGCTGAGCGTCGGCGAGGAGCCGGGGTTGTAGTCGGTGGCCAGCGCGACCGCGACGCCGGCAGCAATGAACTGGCGCGCGTTGGGGTAGCGGGAGAGGCCGAGGAAGTAGTTGGCTCCGGGAACGAAGGTCGCGATCGTGTCGCTCGCGGCGAGTGCTGGGAGGTCGGCGTCGTTCACGTAATCCATGTGATCCAGGGATGCGGGCATGAATTGGAGGAACGGTTCGAGGCGAGTTTCGCTGAGTTGTCCCATGTGGGCGCGAGGGGCGAGGCCGTTTTCGCGGGCAGCGCGGAAAACCTGCTCAGCCTCTTCCGTGCTGAAGGCGCCGCGATCGCAGAACACGTCGGCGAAGGCGGCGAGTTTGCGCTTGGCGACGGCAGGCAGCATCTCGTTGCAGATGAGTTGAAGGTAGGCTTGGGATCGTCCACGAAATTCGGGCGGGACGGTATGAGCGCCCAGGAACGTTGGGACGATTGTTCCCGCCCACCGACTCGCGGCGGCACGGATCGCTTCCAGAGACTTTGACTCCGACGCGAAATCGAGACCGTATCCTGACTTGGCCTCGACGGTGGTGGTGCCGTGACTCGCCATGTCGCCAAGCGCATTAAGCAGTTTGTCAGTGAGCACTGTTTTCGTCGCTTTGCGCACGCCATTGATGCTGGAGCGAATGCCTCCACCGGCTTCGGCGATTTCTTCGTAGCTGGCTCCGGAAATCCGCTTCTCAAAGTCGATCAGGCGCGGATGTGCAAACACCGGGTGAGTATGCGAATCGACAAAGCCGGGCAGGACCACGCGTCCGCCACAATCGATCTCGGTAATCTTCTTGCGATTCCTCTTCAGCCACGGATCACGCAGAGCGTCTTTCGTGGTGCCAACCGAAACGATTTTGCCGCCAAGACAGAGCACGGCTGCGTTCTCGATGACTCCAAGCTCGGAAAGGGAAGCGCCGCGCCGCGGACCATCGGACGCCGCGCGCAGCGTGAGGAGCTGGCGAATGTTGACCAGCAAGAGAGCAGACGTCTTACGCATTCCTGCTCCGTGGCTCCGTGTCTCCGTGGTAGGTGTTCATGATCGCGCCATCGGAATGCGGACGCCCGTCTTCGCCGCGAACTCCTTTGCCTCCTCATACCCCGCGTCCACATGCCGAATCACGCCCATCCCAGGATCGGTCGTCAGCACGCGCTCGATGCGCTCGGCCATCATGTCGGTACCGTCGGCGACTGTGACTTGCCCGGCGTGTAGCGAATAGCCGATGCCCACGCCGCCGCCGTTGTGGATCGAAACCCATGAGGCGCCAGCGGCCGTATTCACCAGCGCATTCAGCAGCGGCCAATCGGCGACCGCGTCGGAGCCGTCTTTCATGCTCTCGGTTTCGCGGAACGGAGAAGCTACAGAACCGCAATCCAGGTGATCGCGTCCAATCACGATGGGAGCTTTGATCGTCCCTTTTTTCACCAGATCGTTGATCGCCAGGCCAAATTTGGCGCGCTCGCCGTATCCCAGCCAGCAGATGCGCGCCGGGAGTCCCTGAAACTTGATGCGCTTTCGGGCCAGTTCAATCCAGCGGCGCAGGCTGCGATTCTCGGGGAACAACTCCAGCACGAGCTCGTCGGTGACGGCGATGTCCGAAGGCTCGCCCGAAAGAGCTGCCCACCGGAACGGTCCGCGTCCTTCGCAAAACAGCGGACGAATGTAGGCTGGAACAAATCCCGGAAAGTCGTAAGCATTCTTCACTCCGCGCTGGAAGGCGAAGGTGCGAATGTTATTGCCGTAGTCGAAAGTGACCGAGCCCATCTTCTGCAGACGCAGCATGCCTTCCACATGCTTCGCCATGGCGTCGAGCGAACGCTCCTGATACGCCTTCGGATCGCGCTGGCGCAGTTCGAGCGCGGCCTCGAACGTCATCCCATTCGGCACATATCCATTCAGCGGGTCGTGCGCTGAGGTCTGGTCGGTGAGAATGTCGGGCACCACGCCGCGTTCGGCCAGCTCCGGAATGATGTCGGCGCAATTGCCGACGAGGCCAACCGAAACATTTTCTTTTTTGCGGACGGCATTTTTCAGAATGCGCAGCGCCTCGTCGAGCGTCGTGACCAGAAAATCGCAGTAGCCTGTTTTGAGGCGCTTCTTGATGCGCTCAGGATCTACATCAATCCCCAGAAACGCCGCGCCTGTCATGGTTGCCGCCAGCGGCTGCGCTCCTCCCATTCCGCCCATTCCGCCGGAGACGATCAGCTTCCCGCTCAGGTCTCCGCCAAAATGCTTGTCGCCTGCTGCGTTGAAAGTTTCGTACGTCCCTTGCACGATGCCTTGCGAGCCGATGTAGATCCACGAACCGGCAGTCATCTGCCCGTACATCATCAGACCGGCGCGTTCGAGTTCGTTGAACTTTTCCCAGTTGGAAAAATGGCCGACGAGATTCGCGTTTGCGATGAGCACGCGCGGCGCATACTCGTGCGTCTTGAAGACACCTACGGGCTTGCCCGACTGCACCAGCAGCGTCTCGTCGTTCTCCAAGGCTTTTAACGCCCGGACGATGGCGTGATAGCAATCCCAGTTGCGCGCCGCCTTGCCTGTGCCTCCGTAAACGACCAGGTCCTGCGGACGCTCGGCAACTTCCTCGTCGAGGTTGTTCATCAACATGCGCATCGCAGCTTCCTGCTGCCAACCTTTGCAGGAAAGGGAGGTTCCGCGAGGGGCGCGAATGTGGGTGGTGGATGTGGGAGTTTCGGTTACGACCGGCATGGGAGATATGGTAGTTGGTCGGAAGTGAGTTTGTCAGTTCGTTGCCGGTTCTCGGTTCTCAACACACGGAAAAACGGCGGGGCACTAGCAGGGGATTGTTGCTCGAGGGATG
>JARLGK010000236.1 GCA_031296075.1 Candidatus Acidiferrales bacterium | reverse complement strand
GGCCCTCGGACGAGGGATCGCTGCTCACCACTCGCTCGCTGGATTTCCTTGGCTCTCCCGCATTTTGGGGCACTTTCGCCCGGGCCAATCCGTATTCCTTGTTCGCGCCGCTTACGGACGACACCAACCGCTTCACGGGCGGAGTCGACTACGCCTGGAAAACGTGGAGCTTCCACTACAGCGTCGGCTACCAGACTTTCACCGAAAACATGAGTTTGAGCAACGTCTCGTCCCCGGAACTTAGCATCAATCCCATTCTAAGTTCCACACTGGAGCCGCTGAGCAACCTGTCTTGGTCGCAATTCCGGCGGCTGACTACGCCGATCAGCGAATTTTCATTCGTCGGCAAGCCGCTGCCGAAACTTGAATGGCGCGGCGGATATATTTACTACCGCTATCAAGGACCGGCCACGTTCGACCAGGCATTTAATGGGATTGCGCCCAACGCCGGCGGCGTGCAGACGCCTTACACCGTCACCCAAAGCGCGCGCGCCACGGTGATCGAGCCGAACAACATCGTCAGCCAGGGGCTCACCTACCACTTTTTGGACTGGTGGGGCGCGGACGTGGATTATCGCTACTCGCGATTCACCACCAACGCGGTCGGCAGTTTCCAAAGCCTTTTCAACGGCGTAACGCCATCCACCGCGGCAACCGACATGATCTGGCGGGACGGCGTGAGCGACCTGACCGTCAGCATGGATTTCACGCCACTCCGTGGCCTGATGATTCGCCCCGGAATCGAGCTGATGAGGGCCGATGTGGAGTCGCTCGCCAATGGAGTAATCGTACCCGCGACAACATTGCGCACGAATACGGTGCGTCCGGTAATCAGCTTCGGCTACGAACCCTCCAAAGTTTTCAGCATTCGAGGCGACTTCCACAGTACGACGAATGGCGCCTCGTATACGGCCACAACGCCGCACACGCAGCAGGGCACGCGCTTCGTGGTGCGCTTCCATCCGATCGAAAAACTGTCCGTTGAGGACGAAGTCAACGTCCTCAACAACAAACTAATTGGGGTCGATTTTCACAACACCATTCGATCAAACGCGATCACGGTTTCCTACGCCTTGAACGAACGCTTCTCCGTCTATGGAGGGTTCAGTTACGACAGTTACTACGCCCAGGGCGACATCGTGTATGCCCGGGGCACGCCTCCGCTAAACGACTTTCTGCGAGACCAGGAAATGAATCGGGTGTGGCAGGGCGGGATCGAAATCAAACCGACGAAGCGAAGCGGCTTGCGCCTGACGGGCAACTTCGATCGTTCGAGCGGGGTGGGGCGGATCAGCGGAGAACCGCCCGCGTACGGCCCCGTCACATGGCCGCTCGTGACCGGTACCGGCTATTACGACTTTCCCATCGCCGGGCGCCTTTCCGTTGACCTGCAACGCACGTATTACAGCGAGCAGATTGTGACGGTCAACAATTTCAGCGCCAATATACTGACGATTCGATGGACTCGAAGTTTCTGATTCGTGCGCTCCGTGGGAGTCTGGTAAACTGCGAAAGGCGTCCTTTCATTTGTGAACTGCTGACTATCTACCCGAGCCTTTGACGCAAGCGTCATCGTCGGTTCTAGCCGGAGATTTTCCCGCGTCGATTGCCTGGGCACCCCTTGGAGGAATGCATGACTCGGTTCCCGAAGTTTCCATTTGCATGGCCGCTTGCAGCTGCGTCCCTTCTCGCCGTTGTCCTGTGGTTTTCCGGACCACACGCGTCCATGGCGGCCGCTCCGCCAGCGCCGGATGTCCAGGACGTATACCTCGACAAGTGCGCCGTCTGCCATGGCAAAGATGGTTCCGGCAACACGACGAAAGGCCGGAAGCTCAAGGTGAAGGACCTGCGGTCGCCTGATGCGCAGAAATTAAGCGAAGCGGAAATGATCGACATTGTAACCAAAGGGAAAGGCAAGGACATGGACGGGTTCGAAAAAGAACTGGGTAAGGACACGGTCAAGAGCCTCGTCACGTACTACCGGGCGCTTGCTAAGAAATAGGATAAGCAACCGAGAGTGCCGTTGGGTGCGATAAAGACCGCTCGGTCTGGCGGGTCCATCAGATAAACGAACGCGGGCCCCACATACATTATGAACACCGCAGCTCCGATACTGATTTTCTTCACCGCCATCGTGGTCCTCCTGGCGCTGTTGGTGGCGCTGCGCGCGGAACTCACTCGCGCGCGCGGAGGCAAGATCCTTGCGTTTGTCGCTCTGTGCATTTTGCCTGCTCTTGCGGTTTGGGCGGGCGTCCACGAACAGGTCGAGCGGTCCACCACCACGCGCTTCTGCCTCTCCTGCCACGTGATGGACGATTTCGGGCGGAGTCTGCACGTGGATGACAAGGGCTATATTCCGGCCGCGCATTTCCAGAATAATTTTGTGCCTCGCGATCACGCCTGCTTTACCTGCCACACCGACTACACCATGTTCGGAGACTATCGGGCCAAATGGCGCGGCCTGCACCACGTTTGGGTGGAATACGTTGGCACGGTCCCGAAGCCGGCCGAGATCAAGCTGTACACGCCTTACAACAACCGCGAATGCCTCCATTGCCATGCCGGCGCGCGGTCCTATGAAGAGAACTCGAGGCATGTCAAAGACCCGAACACGCTGCCGCTTGCGTCGGAAAATAAACTTTCGTGCATGTCGAGCGATTGTCACGACACAGTTCATGACGTGGGCACGCTGAAAGATGTCACTTTCTGGAAGGCGTCGGAATAACGTGCGAGCGAACTCCATCGAACGCCGAATTCGTTGGTCCGGAATTCTGATCGGCGCGGGTTTGATCGTTCAAATGCTCACTTTGCTATGGACGCACCCGCTCGCGTTCATGGCCTTCGCGCTGCTGGGCTGCCCTCTGGTCGGCGCCGGAATCCTCTTCTTCCTGTACTCGCTCGTCTCCCATGGCGCGCCGCCGGAAACCGAATCACCCCCGTTTCGCTGAGAAACTCATCATCCGATCTCGACGAAAGACCGCGACCGGAGCGGTGCCATCGCAAAAGCACGTGCCGCAACCAACTGTACTCCCGTTGACCGAACGGTCAGTAGACGCGCGTCCCGCAATCTGCCAGCTTGGTAGTGACGAAGATGTTCTCGTCCGCTCTCCCGGCGAGAGCCGGCTCGCTCTTTGACAACTGAATATTTCCTGGGAGCGCCAATCTCCCGATTGGCCGCTTTTGTAGGGGCATCCGCCGCGGCGGATGCCCGGCAAGAATACTTGGCTTTCCGCCATCCATCCGCATCGTCCGCGCGTCGGCTCGGGTTTCGTTGTATCGAACGCCACGAATCATTCAAATTAAGTGTCACACCATGCAAGGTAATTTTCACCGTAACTCATTGAAAACAAAGGAAGGCGACACCCGCAAAGTGACACACTTTTTCGAGGGTGCCAATCCCACTATTCGTTGCGTATCTCGCGCAACTTCTGCTATACAGTCCGCGCGGTCAACAATCCCGGGGGGAATGCTTCGTGCGAAAAACAATTCTGAATGTCTCTGTCGTTGCAGTCTTTTTCAGCGCTGTAGCTCTTATCGGCACGGCACCGCTTTCCGCGGCGCCGGCCGGACCGCAGGGCGGAGCAGCACCGAGCTTTTGCGACCGGAGCTGTCTCAATAGCTTCGTCGATCAATACGTCGACGCGCTGGTCGCGCACGATCCATCGCGCCTGCCGCTGACGAAGTTCGTCAAGTACACCGAAAACGGCCAGAAACTCGAGCTGGGCGACGGATTCTGGCGGACGGCGTCTGGCAAGGGCGCCTACAAATTCTACGTGGACGATACAGAGGCGGGCCAGGTCGGCTTCGAGGGGACTTTGCAGGAGGCCGGCCACCCCGTGCTCATCGCGCTGCGGCTGAAAGTCGAGAACCAGAAAATATCGGAGATCGAAACGATCGTCGCGCGCGGACAGATGGCCGAAGGCGGCGCCGCGAACCTCGAAAAACTCGGCAAGCCGCGGGCCGCATTCCTCGAAGACATTCCACCGGCCGAGCGCGTGTCGCGGCTCGAGCTGATCAAGACCGCGAACAGATATTTCTCGGGCATGCAGAAGGACGACGGCAAGGGCGATTACTCATTCTTCGGCGACGACTGCAATCGCCTCGAAAACGGCATGCAGACCACGAACAACATGACGCCCTTTGGCGGCACCACGTCCAACGGCACGCCGCGTCCCGCGCCAACCGCCAAGTACGATCCCGCCACCAATCCGACCACGTATTCAGCGGGCTGGTCGTGCCGCGATCAATTCCGCTCGGGACTGCTGCATTTCGTTTCCTGGATCCGCGACCGGCGTTACATGATCGTCGATCAGGAGCGTGGGATCGTGTGGGGCTTCGGGTTCTTTGATCACCAGGCGGGAGACACGCGCAACTTCGAGACTCCCGACGGTCGG
>JARLGK010000030.1 GCA_031296075.1 Candidatus Acidiferrales bacterium | reverse complement strand
CACGGAGGAGTCACGGAGAACACAGAGGAAAGCAAGATCCCACCGCAGAGACGCAGAGAACGCAGAGGAAGCGCAGACGTGCGCCTCGAGGTACCGCAATCCAGGGCTAAAGCCCGGGTGAACGCTCTGCTTTCTTCGTGGGCCTCAAGGCCCACGCTTCCACCATTTGACAAATACGCGGATTGCCACTATCAGTCTCCTTGCCGGGAATTCGAAAGCGAGATCAATTGACGAACGAGCTGAGTTCGCAGAAACGACTGGGCGCGGCGCTTTTTTACGGCATCGTTGCGCTGCTCGTGTATCTGGTCTATCTCGTTTTCGCGCCATTTCTCGTGTCGCTCGCGTGGGCCGCGGTTCTCGTGGTGGTTTCCTATCCGGCGTACGAGTGGCTGGCCCGGCGCTGGGGTCCGGTCACGGCCGCGATCGCCGGCACGCTGGGCGTCACGTTGATTCTGATCGTGCCCACTCTGCTGGTGATGGCTGCGTTTGTCCGGCAGGGCGTGGACGCCGTCCAGTCGATCCAGCTCCAGGTCGCGAACGGCCATTTCACATGGGTGAACGATCTGTGGGCCCGGATTCAACAGCGCTTTCCTGAAGCGGGCTCCGAAGACCTTGCGACTTCGCTTCGCCGCTATGGTGAACTGGCCGCCGAATTCGTCGCCGCACGCCTCGGCGCGATTCTCAAGAACATGGCCGTGTTCTTGTTCCATCTCGGCGTCACGATACTGGCCATGTTTTATCTCTATCGCGACGGCGCCTCGATGGTCGAGCGCCTGCGCGAGCTGCTGCCGTTTGAGCTCGCTCATCGCGACCGCATGCTCGATGACGCGCGGAACTTGATCTTTGCGAGCGTTACGTCGAGCCTGGTTGCCGCGGCGGCGCACGGAACCCTCGGCGGCCTCGCGTTTGCACTGACCGGAATCAAGGCCCCTATCTTCTGGGGCGTGATGATGGGATTCCTTTCCTTCGTGCCGCTCGTGGGCTCCGCACTGATCTGGGTTCCGGTCTCGATCAGCCTGATGGCCGGGGGGCACCCGGTTCGTGGGATCCTTCTGGTGATTTTTTGCGCGGTCATCGTCAGCAGCGTGGACAACATCATCCGTCCCTGGCTGATCAGCGGGCGGGCGCAGATGGGCGGCCTCCTCGTCTTCATCAGCGTGCTCGGGGGAATCGCCGCGTTCGGATTGCTGGGCGTCGTTCTCGGACCCATCATCGTGGCCACCACGGCGAGCCTTCTCGAGCTCTATGCTCCCGGTGCCCGCGTTGGAAACAGGGCGTCCCGCGCTGGTGGGAAGTAGAGGAACGCCGTGCTAGAGTAACGCCCTTTAGAACAACCGATGAAACGCCGTATGGCCAAGAACTCCCATCCCGAGCACGCGGGCCTGGCGCCGGATAAACTCCGGTGGCGCTGCGATCCCGCGAGCATTCCCTTCGAAACGACGGCCCAAATCGAGCCGACCGCGAGCGATATGGGCCAGGAGCGCGCCCTGCGTGCGCTGCAGATGGGCGTCGAACTGACTGCTTCCGGATACAACCTGTTCGTCTGCGGACTTTCGGGAACCAGCCGCGGCGGCATGATCGTGCGCATGATCGAGGATCTGCATCCGCAAACGGAGCCCGCGCCGGACCGCTGCTACGTCAACAATTTCAAGAACGCCGATCGCCCGCGATTGCTGACCCTGCCGCGCGGCCTGGCCAACGCTTTCAAGAAGGAAGTCGAATCGGGCATTGATTTCCTGCGCCGGCGCATCCCGCAGGTCTTCGAAGGCGAACCCTTTCAGCGCCAGAAGACGCGCATCGTCGAGCGCTTCACCGTGCGCGAAAAAGAATTGATGGACGACTTCACGCGGCGAATTGCCCGCGAACAGTTTGCCCTCGGCCGGATGCAAGTGGGCGCCGTGGCCCTGCCCGAAATTTTCCCCGTGCTCGAGGGCCAGATGGTCCCGATCGAGGAAATCCCGAAAATGGTGCAGGACGGGAAGCTCGAAAACACCGCCGCGGAAGAACTTGAGCGCAAATACGACCAGTTCCGCCAGGAATTCACGATCGTTTATCGCCGGACGCTTTCGCTCTCGCGGGAACTCGCGAGCGAAATGAACTACCTCGAGCAGGAAGCCGCTTCGGTGCTGGTGGATGGCGTGATCGAGGAGCTCAAGGAAAAATACGCCAGTCCGCTGATTTCCGAGTATCTCGAAGAGGTCCGCCACCACATCCTCGACAATCTCGATCCCTTCAAGGAACGCGAGGGCGAGGACGAACAACCGCCTTCGGAAGGCGGCGTCGGCCCGCGCCCGGAGCGCACCGAGCGCGATCCGTTCCGCATCTACGGCGTCAACGTGATTCTGGCGCACAACGAACACGAAAAGTGCCCGGTCATCTTCGAAACGATTCCCACCTACGCGAATCTTTTCGGCACCGTGCACCGCAGCTACGACCAGCGCGGCACATGGAACTCCGATTTCATGGATCTGCGCGGCGGCTCGCTTCTGCGCGCCGACGGCGGATTCCTGGTAATGTACGCGCTCGATACGATGACGGAAACCGGCGTGTGGCGCACGCTGAAGCGCACTCTGAACCACGGCAAGCTCGAAATTCAACCTATCGACATGTTTTTTCCGTTCAGCACCGCGGCGCTGAAGCCCGAGCCCATCGACGTCCACGCAAAAGTTATTCTGATCGGCGACCGCGAAATGTACGAGTTGCTCTACGACTACGAGGACGACTTCAAGAAAATATTCAAGGTCCGCGTCGAGTTCGACGAGGAAATGAAGTGGAGCGACGAGGTTTTCCGCCACTATGGCGGACGCTTGCGGAAACTCGTGGACGACGAAAAGCTCCTGCACCTCGACCGCTCGGCTGTCGCGTCGATTTTGGAGCACGGCGTCCGCCTGGCCGGAAGGCGCGGCAAGATCACCACGCGGTTTTTCGATCTCGCCGATCTCGCGCGGGAATCGTGTTACGTCGCACGGCACGACGGCAGCAGCGTGGTCACGTCCGGCCACGTGCGCCTGGCCCTCGACGCCAAGATTGACCGGCACAATCTGCTCGAAACGAAGATCCGCGAGATGATCGAGCAGAACCTCGTCTTCATCGACACGACCGGCGGCCGGATCGGCCAGATCAACGGCCTCAGCGTGATGGAAATCGGCGGGTACGCGTTCGGCAAGCCCGTGCGCATCACGGCGTCGGTCGCGCTCGGCAAAACGGGCATCATCAATATCGAGCGCGAATCAAATCTCAGCGGCCGCTTCCACGACAAAGGCGTGCAGATTATCTCCGGTTATTTGCGGCGCACGTTCGCGCAGAATAAGCCGCTCTCGCTTTCCGCCAGCGTCTGCTTCGAGCAATCGTATTCCGGCGTGGACGGCGACAGCGCCAGCTCCACCGAAATCTACTCGCTGCTTTCCGCGCTTTCGGAGTTGCCCATCCGCCAGGAGCTCGCCGTCACCGGCTCCGTGAACCAGCAAGGCGACGTGCAGCCCATCGGCGGCGTGAACCAGAAAATCGAAGGCTTCTACGACGTCTGCCGCTTGAAAGGCCTGACCGGCAAGCAGGGCGTGCTGATCCCCGCGGAAAACACCGACGATTTGATGCTGCGCGATGAAGTGATCGAAGCGGTCGCGCAGGGCCGGTTTCACATCTACCCGGTCGGGACCATCGAGCAGGGGATCGAAATCCTCACCGGCGTCCGCGCCGGCAAACGCAGCGCCAGCGGCAAATTCGAGCCGGGCAGCGTCTTCGCAAAGGTGGACGCGCGGCTGCATCAGATGGCATCCACGCTTAGCAAGTTTGAGTAGCGATCCCGCGGTCAATCAACTGCAAAATCAGAGCAGGCGGCGCATCTGAACGTTGATGGTGAGCGTCTTGCCGTTTCGTTCAATCAGAAGCTTGTATTTGTGGCCGACCTGGCGGAATAGACCGCGGAGAGCGTCGAGCGAGAGATCCGCGGCGGCCTCTTCGTCCACGCCGGCGATGACATCGCCTTTTTCAACCCCCGCGCTGGAGCCGGGCGTGCCGGGCCGCACTTGAGTAACCTCGAACGTCTTCAGATTCGGCCCGCCTGCGGCGACGGATATCCCGCTCATGTCCTCGTGATCGTCGGAACGAAACTCGCTGTTCGAATCCAGGATCACGATCTGGCGGACGTAGTCGAAGATCACCGTAAAACGCCGCAGCATTCCTCCGCCGATTTCGCCCGCGAATTGCGCGTCGCCATCCCCGGGCAATCTACCTTGCGCGAAAGCCGCGAGCGGCGCCTGGATCTCGTACCCGCCAATCTGAAAGCTCTCCAGCCTCCCGATCACGGCGTTCCCGCCGACGCCCAGTTCGCCGGAAGCGACAGGAATCGTCTTCATGTGCGAGGAAAAAAGATGATGTTGCTGAGCGAATTTGTCCGATATCACCAGCGAAGCATCCAGCGTCGTATTTAATACAAATGCGCCCTCCACGCTCCTGTGGCCACCCACGGCAAATTTCGCCCGAATCACGGGCATCCCATCGTGGAAGGTCAGCGGGAAAGTCTTCCCATGGCCCGAATATTGGTATCCCGCAGGATCGTAAATCCGGACCGTTTGCCGCGCGTAGTCCAGCTCCAGGATGACGCCGGCGAAAACGTCGTTGCCAATCGTTCCTTCGTACGTCCGGCCCACCCTTGCACCAAAATCGTTGTTTGCAATTTGTGCGAAGTCCGGCAGCGAAATATCTACTCCGCTCAAGTTCAGCACCGAGGCTTGCACGTTCGCAATGCCGAGTTCCGTGGCGCGCTGTGGATCGACAGACGAAATCGCGGCCGTCGAATCGAGTTCGAACAGCGAAGGCTGGCCCTGGTTCACGTGCACGGGCAAAAAGATCAGATTGCCGATGAACTCCGCGGGCACCTGAGCCGCATTTCCGCCGAACGCGAATCGCACGGAGGCAGCCGGCTGCTGCGCGGGGACGGCGCTGGTCTGCGCGCGTGACGCGGGCCGCAACGCCAGGCCAGCGCAGAACGCCGCCACAATACCCACGCCGATCATCCTCTTCCGCTTCATCGAGCCTCCCTGCGCTCTTCCAGATTCCGTCCAGAGAGTATACGCGTCACCGCCCCGGGGCTAGATACCCTTCGCGGGCGAGTACGCGAACCTCGGGCTTCCCTGCGGGCGCATTCATCGGCCGGCCGTTGGCATCAAGCACCTCGACGGTCAACGCGTGAAATTGCCCGTCGTGCGCCGGTGCAATTCCCAGCACGTATTCATGCCGCAGCGCGGACGCGATCTCGTGGTACATCGGCACGAAATCCTTCTCGGACTCGGGGAAATAGGCGCGGCCGCCCGTCATCGTCGCCAGCGTGCGCAGCGCGTTATCGGCATGCGCGAAAGCAATCGCACTCGCGGATTGCGGAGGCGCGTTTTTCCTCGATTTCGACTTCCTGGTTTTTTCCCCACGCAGCGCTCCGCCCAGCGCCACCGAAAAAATTACCACGTCTTGGCCTCGCAGTTTGCGGACCAGGGCGTCCCAGCGAGCCGGCGGAGAAGAATCAAGTCCCGTGGTCAGCAGCACGAGCGCCCGCTTGCCCGTCGCGGGCCCCAGCCAGTCGAGTACTCCCGACACCGAGTCGTAGAAATTCAGATCGTCCATGCCGATCGTGTACTGGATTCCGCCCAGCGCCGCGAGCAGCGCGGACTTGTCCGGCGTAAACGTCAGGATGGCCCGGGGCGCTTGATCGTAGGTGACCAGCGCCACCTCGTCGTCGGCGGCCAAACCGTCGAGCAGCGCAAACGCGGCCAGGAGGTGCTGATTGTGAATCAGGTAAACGGCGGGGCTCGTTTCGATCATCACCAAAACTTGCGCGGGTGCTTCGACCGGCGTGAAAAATTCAATCGGTTGTTCTGTGCCGCTATCGAGGATGCGGAAATTGCCGCGCGCGAGGCCACCAACGAAATTTCCTCGATTATCGAGGACGCTCGCATCCACCTTCACGAACGCCGTGGTGGCTTCCAGAGGCTTCGCAGGGGGAGTGGCGGGTTCCTGGGCGCGACATGCAGGCGCAACGGAAATGCAAATGGAAGCAGCTGAGAAAATCAGGAACGAAATTCCCCGGAGAGTTTGTCGCGACTTACTAAGGGGAAAAATCGAATCGCATGCCGCTTGCTTCCTTCCGCGTTGCAGGGACCTTTCGATCCCTGCAACGCGAGAAGAGCAAAGCCAAGCTCCAAATGTGGAGCGAGTGGCGGTCAATTACCCGGCGGCGGCGTGGCGGGCGGAGCTGCCGTTGCGGACTTTGGCGCGCTCAAATAGCCCTTCGCCGAGTCCTTGGTGACGTCGAACACGATGATTTCGTACGGCGCCCGCGCGCCTCGGACGTAGAACTGGATCGGCTCACCCGTTGTTCTGTCCTTCTTCTCGATCGTCTTATCGTCCGCCACCACGTTGACGGTGTACTTGTATTTCTTCGTGTCCGTCTTCCTCAGCAGAATCTGGATCGGGCCCACGTGCTCCGGAGCCTTCGCCGATTTGCTCAGGTTGAATTCGAAGATATCGCGATCTCCGAGCCGCTTCAGCTCTTCCACCTCATCGTGATTCCGCGCAATCAGGCCGCTCTGCACGCCGAGGTCGCCCTTCATGCTGGACATCGCGCCCTTGGTCGCTTCCAGATCGGCCTTCGTGGCGTTGAGGTCCGTCTGCGTTCCATTCAACTGCGTCGAAATCTGTCCGAATTTCGTCGACGTGTCCGCCTGCACCGCGCCAATCTGTTGGCGAAACTGTAGATCGCTCTTCTGCTGCTCGCTGCGCACGGTCTGCGCCAGGCCCCGGGCTCGCGCCAGCTCGTCTTCTGTCAACCCGAGCTTCTGAGACATCACGTCGAGCTGCCCTTTCAGGTCCGCAATCCGCGAATTCGTCTTGTCGAGTTCCGCGGCCGTTGCCTGCGCTTTCTGCGTCGCGTCATCCTGACTCTTGTGCAGGGCTTGCCGCTGCGCGTAGCTCCCATAAAGCAGGTATGCGACCAGTGCGAATGCCACAACGAAAAGCACCGTCACCCATCGGGGCAGGGTTCCCGCCTCGACTACTTGGGCGTCGTTAGGTGTGTCCAGACTCATCGAGCCTCCTTGGCGGCCAGCGCCGCACACGTTGCGCTGAATTATCGCCGAGCCGGGCAGCGAAGTCTATCCCCGCGAACCAGCCTTGTTGCCACTCCGGCGGGGCCAGCGGGCCTCGACGGTCGTGGTCAAGCCACCGCGCGGCGTAAATTCACCGGTCACGCGGCACCACGCAGGGTTGGCGGCGGCAACGATATCCCGCAGCATGCGGTTCACCGCGTTTTCGTAGAAGATTCCGAGATTGCGATACGCGAGCAGGTACATCTTCAGAGACTTCAATTCCAAACAGAGCTTCTTCGGCTCGTATTGAATCGTGACGGCCCCATAATCGGGAAGGCCAGTCTTGGGGCACACCGAGGTGTACTCCGGGACGCGAATCGTGATTTCGTAGCCGGGAAACTGATTCGGCCAGGTTTCGAGTTCGGGCAATTTGGCGAGGATTCCCGCGCGCGCGTGCGCGTCGGTGTAGTCAGGCATTCGCGTTCCTTCCGTCCGCTATCTTACACCGTCCGGGGCGTCCCCCACTTCCGTGACTCTTGCTCTGGCGATTCGTTTTGGATATGCTGGCGCGCCATGATCGGATTTCATCCAGCGAAATGATCTGCCCGCGATGCCGGTGTGCGGACTGCCTGCGTTCCCGTCGCGGCGGCGTCGCCGACTTCTTCGCCACGCTAATTCAGCTGCGGCCATGGCGATGCCAGGCGTGCGATCTGCGATTTTATGCCTGGACGGTCGCGCTCTCCTTCGTGCATTACGTTCACTGCCCGCGTTGCGGGAATTTCGACCTGGAACACATCGCGAGCGAACGCGTGGAGCAGGGCACTTTGGTCTTCTTGAAACGCTTCCTCGGTTTTCCCGCCTATCGCTGCGATCCCTGCCGCCAGAAGTTTTTTAGCATGCTGCCCTATCGCCGGATTGTTCCCTCGATGTTTTCCCCCGCTTCGCGGAAATTCTCCGGTTAAGGATCTCACGGAAGAATTGCCTTCCCGCCGCGTCATTCAACAATTGGTCGGGCGGTTGAATCCTGTGAGTGGGGAACAAGCGGCCATCTTCTTGCCGGAGTTCTTGCGGGGATTCGTGCAGGTGTTCTTGCGAAACTTCGTCCGCGATTCGCGCGAAGCTACTCGTCAGTCCGGATCGCGGCCTTGGCCGGCTCGGGGCTGCCGAGCGATACGAGCAGCCGACGAAGTTTTGCGCGGTCTTCCAGGCCCATGCCCACCATTTCAAATCCCGCTTGATGCGAGCGCACGAATCGCACCACGGCCTGCATGTTGATTGAGCGCAGCCCGGCGGGAATCTTCAGCGTGGCTTCCGTGCCCACGGCGAGTTGCACGTCGCCGCTCAGCAGCCCGCCTTCGAGGCTGAGCACGCTGATCGCCGACGAATATTTCCCCCGCGCCGACGTGATCACGGCCGGCACGTTGCGCGGCAGCCTGATCCGGCGATACCGGCGATGCCGCACCACGTCGCGATCGGGGATTGGATCGAGCGGCGCGAGCGCCATCACTTTTTCGTCCAGGCCCGAATGCGGCAGGAACGCCTGCATCCACTCCGGATCGAGCTTCATCAGCGCTTGCGCGGCGGCCGTCCGAATCTCCTCGGGATAGGTCCAGCCGAACGCCTTGCGTGATTCGACGAATTGCCGCAGATGCCCCGCCGCGGCAGTCGCGCGCATCCGGCCCAGCGCCTCTATCGCTTTCACGCGCAGGTATTCCGATCCCTGCGGCAGAATATCTCCCTCGGCGAGCCTCAACAGCTTCGGCGCGGTCGCCGGATCTCCGCACATCCCGATCTCGTCGAGCGCCAGCGGCAGGACCATGACGTCGAGCGCTTCGATCGAATTCGCAAGCAACTGTCCGCGCTCCGGGGCACCTGCAGTCGAAAGCTGGCGCACCACGGCATCGTGGAACGCGCGCCCGCCATGGCGCAGGCGTTGCGGCAGCAGATCGTCCACCGCCGGCGCATCGAGCCGGCTGAGCAGCCCGACCACGGTCGCGGCCTTCGCTGGCGGTTCGGACTTGAGTACTTCCTTCAGGTATCTCGCGCATGCGCTGCCCACCGCCTTCGCCAACTGGACGACGTTCTCGCGCTCGCTGCGCCGCCCTGTGCGCGCCAATCGCACGGCGAGGTGTTCACCCGCGCCTTGCGGCAAGCGCATCAGCACGCCGACCAACCCCTCGGGCATCGCCTCGGCCGTCAGCGCTTCTTCGACGAATTCCGAAATCCGGTTTTCGACTCCCAGTCGCGGCCGCAGGCTCTGCGCCCACGCCGGACGTTGTTCCTCGAGATCGGCCAGAGAATCCAGAGCCTGCTGCATCGCGCGGTAATACCGGCGCGAGGCCGCTTCCTGGCTCAGCCGCACGAAGGCCGCGCTCAGCAGCGTCTGCAGCTCCGCGTCTTTCTCGGCGGCCAATTGCTGGCCGATTTGCGCGAGCGCATCCTGCAATCGCTGGCTCGCGCCCTTGCTGTAGAGTTCGGCCAACTGCCCCAGTCCGATGGCCGCTTTCTTGCGCGCTTCGGCGTCCTTGTTTCTCACGCACGACGCATATTTCAGCAGCACGTCTCCGGCGGCATCCGCTTCGCCGCGTCCCATCAGCTCTTCCACGTATTGCTGCACGTTTCGCGGAGGAATGCACCACGCTTCCGTGGAAGTCAGCACCGCGCGCTTCCCCGATTCCGGCACGGATGCCCAGAATTGGCGGTCGAGCACATCCGCGTGCGATTCAACCGATATCCCGGCGCCGGCCATCTTGTCTTCGCGAGCCTTCAGCAGCTTTCGCAGCGTGCCGAGCTCGTGGCCCATCTTGTCCAGCATCTGGCGCACCGCGTTGACCCGCACCTCGCCGCGCTGAAAGCGATCGAGCGCGAAACGAATCGCGAGATCTTCCGCCAGTTTCAGCAACACGGCCTCGTCCACTTTCGCCGAGGGAGTCTTTGCCGCCACCGTCGCCAGCGCTTGCCGCAACGTTACCTGCGCGTTTTGGGGCAGCGCCGCGAGCTTCATCTGCCAAGCCATCTGGTCGGGCCATGGCCCGCCCTTTGCGCCGCCGTGGGTCGCCTCGCCGAATTGCGCGAGCAGCCGCAGCAGGCTCTGCATGTCCGCTTCGCCCAATTGTGGGAGATCGTTCGGGTCGCCGCCGGAAACGCCCGTGGCAAATCCGCTGCCCGTGGCGGCGCCCGTACCTGCGCCTGTGCCTGTGCCTGTGCCCGCTCCCGATCCCGTGCCCGAACCAAAACCCAAACCGCCGGAGTACGCGCTCCCCCCAAAGCCGGAATCGTGTCCGCTACCCGTTCCGCTTCCCCCGCCGCCAGTTCCGGGCCCGCCCGGCCCGCCGTGCGCGCCTTGGGCCGCGGTAATCAACTGGATCATTTTCTCCGGACTGCGAAACCAATCCTGCACCATGTCGGCATCGGCGCCGAGCGTTCTGGCCGTTAATGTCGCTGCCACGCGCGCTTCGGAGAAGCCCGCATCCTCGGCGACAAACCGGATCTCGTTCACGCGGATTCCCGCCGTCTCCCGGTTGCCGAAGTAATGCTCCAGTCGGTCGGTCAGCGGGCCAGCCTTCGGGCCGCTGGTTTCCATGAACGCCTTCACAAGATTGGCAAACTCATCCCGCTCGACACTCGGTAGAAAACAGATGCTCGCCACCCCAGCAGCGTTGAGCAGGTCCGCAAAGCTGCGCTCGGCCTGCGTGGATTCCAGCGGAACGCCATCGAGCAGGAGTTGCGATCCGGAGGCCCCCAGCAGCAGCCCCCCTTGCCCGGCCGCTTGCACGGCTTGCTCCAGCTCGTTCCAACTTACTTCAAACTGACCGGCGGATCGGAGGTGTTCTAAACCATAGAGCTTAGAGTACTTAAGAAGGACGTTGAGGCTCCGCACGAACGCGCGGGCATTTGGAACAGTGGACTCGGTGGGCACTGTCAGTTCACCTTGCAGGGGGCGTATCTCCTTGCCGTCCAATCAAGTGTACTGGAACTAGTAGTGGGGGGAATGGTACGGATGTACCAAGGTTGCGGACCAGACAACGGGGCGGGATTGGTCAGTTGGGCAGGCGCACCTCCACTTCGAGCCCTTTGATCGCCGGACGCACGCGGCGAATCACCTCGCTCGCCCAAAGTTTCTCGCTCAGCAGAATGAGCGACCCATCCTCGAACGCGCAGACAGCGCAGAAGAAATAGTTCGGGAAAACGGCGCGGTACGCGTCCACTCCGCGCCGTGCCAGCTCCGCTTCGACGGCCGGATCGCCCGCCGCGCCCGGAGCAACCAGCGCGCCGGCCCGCGCTCCGAAAGTCTCGCCTTCAAACCGTTCGAGAAGGGATTCCAGGGCCGCCGGTTTCGGCGCCGGAACCACGATCGAACGCTGGTTGGCTTCGCGGTAGGCGATGTCGTGGAGTTTGCAGTAGTCGCGCACGCGGTCGATGTGGCTGAAAAAATCGAGCGCCCAGGCTTCCTGTCCGGCCGTCGCCTGCAGGACGCGGCTCCAGATGCGCGCGGCATCGGCCCCGCGCACCGGTTCGCGGTTTTCATCCGCCCCCACCAGCTCCAGGCCTACGGAACGCACCTCCGCGCCCAGATCGAGCGCTTCGATATCGAGCAGGTACATCTATCCCTCGTCGAATGCGTGAGGAAAATTCTTTTGAAATTCCGGGGATTGCTTCCGCACTTCGAGCCAGTCGAAAAATGCGTCCGGCGTCTCGAGCCAGATCGCGAACCAGTGGGCGACCTCTTCCTTCTGCGCGCGATTTTCGGCTGCCACCTTGTGGTTCCGGGAGATCATCTCCGCGCGCCGCCGCCCGAGCCGCGCTACTTCCCGCACCCGCTCGGCCGCATGCCGATCCGCTTCGACTAGAAATTTTCTCAGCAGCTCGTCCAGCCTCACCAGGCACATCTCCGCTTCCGTGAACGTCGAGAAATGCAGCAGGTCGGTAAACTCTTCCTCGTAGCGCCCTTCCGTATCCGATTGCGTGGACCACACCACGCGAATTCCCGCCTCTTCGAGCACGCTGACGATGTAATCCGCCGAAGTCTTTCCGCCCGCCGCGCCGAGCTGCGAAATCAATTGCCTGCGGATCTGTTCGATCTCCGCCGGGGTGAAGCGCGGCTTCCCGAGTCCCCGCGCGGCCTCCAGAATTAAATCCTTTTTCGTGGAGGTCGGGCCGGCAACATTTTTATTGGAGCGACTGGCAGTCAAGAGCGGCCTCAGTGCTGCGCTTTCTTGGTCACAGTATCGACGGCTGCGGTGTCGCGCGCCAGCAACCTACGGAGCCGCGCCACGTTGCGATTGTGCTCCGCGAGCGTGCGGCTGAAGAAATGTCCGCCGTCGTCGTTGGCCACGAAATAGAGATAGTCGGTCGTCGCCGGCGCGAGCGCGGCCCGCAGCGACGCTTCGCCGGGATTGGCGATCGGGCCCGGCGGCAGGCCCCGATGCTTGTAGGTGTTGTAGGGTGAATCCACGCGCAAATCCACGGCGTGCACATTTTTCTCCGGATGGCCTGCCAGCTCCATCGCGTACTGCACCGTCGGATCACACTGCAGGGGTTCGCCGAGGCGCAACCGATTGTAGAACACTCCGGCAACCAGCGGACGCTCTTCCGCCTTCGGCGTCTCTCGCTCCACCAGCGACGCGAGCGTCACCACCTGCGCTGGAGTCAGACTCGCGGCCTGCTGTGTCCCGCCCGCGGTATCGAGCGTTTCCCAAACCGCGCGGAAATTCTGCACCATCCGCTTCACCGCCTGCTCGCAAGTCGCGCGGCGCGTGAATTCATAAGTCGAGGGAAAGAGAAACCCCTCCAGGCTGCTCGCTCCCGGTGCTAGATCGGAAATGAGCGATGAATCGTGCGCTGCGGCGAGAAAATCTTCGCGGCTGCAGACTCCCTGCCGCTCCAGTTCCCCCGCGATGTCGAACGTCGTCCAGCCCTCCGGCACCGTCACCGTGTGCACGTAAATCTGGCCGCGCACTATTTTCCAGAATGCTTCGCGCGAGTTCAGGGGATGGTCGAAGAAATATTCGCCGGCCTGCAGCCGCTTGCGGAAATGCCAGTCGCTGAACAGCGCGAACGCCAGTTGGCTGCGTATCACGTCGTTGCGCCGCAGAATTTCGGCGACGCCCCAGCGCGAGGTGCCGTGCGGAATGTCCACGAAGACTTTCTCGGGCCGGTGGCCGCGATAGGGACGGCTGAGCTGCGAATCAAGCCAGCTGGCGCCGCCGCCCAGTGCGGCAATCAGAAAGAGCGCCAGGATCCCGAGCCGCCGCATCCCGGTTAGTCCTTCTCCGCGGCGGCGCCGTGCGCCCGGCCGCGTGTCTGTTCGAGGTAGTCGCGCAGTAGAATTGCGGCGGCCACGTCATCGAGCGGCTCTCGCTTCCGGCGGGCGGACGGTCTCGTTTCCGCCACGGTCTGCGCCGCTTCCCAGCTTGTTAGCCGCTCGTCCACGAGTTCCACGTCGATGCCGATTTCTTTCTCGATGCGCGCCGCAAACCGCGCCGCCTCATTCGCCATCTCGCCCGCCTCGCCGGTCATGTGTAGTGGGTGGCCGACGATGATATGCGTGACGCCGTGCGTTCGGCAAGCCTCGCGAAGGCGGCTTAGATCTTTTTGCCGGTTCATGCGCACCAGCGTCCCGAGCGGCTGCGCCGTCAGCCCCAACTCGTCCGATAGCGCCAGCCCGATTCTCTTGCGTCCATAATCAACCGCCAGAATCCGCCGCGGCTTCTCCGCCGCCGCGGAAATCTCTCTGGCATTCGCACGCTGGGTCGCCGTCATAGTGCGCTCATTATACGTGACGCTTGCCGGTGATTGAAAAATCGCGCAGAGAATGTACCGGAGATGCCGTTGCCTTTCTGGTACGGATGGCGTGTCAAATCGAAGGCGCTGGCAACTGCAAGATGAATTGTAAGATTTGAATGTAGCGCCGCGGCCCTTAGCGCGGCACGGTCTCCCTGTAGAATTCAATCTGCCGCTGTGGCTTGGTCTACGGCTGCCGGCCGCGCTCGCCCTTTTCCCACGCGGCCCAAGCACCTTCCTTCTTCAAGGACTCTTCGAGGCCCGATTCTTTCAGCAGTTGCTCGACCTCGGCGCGCGTTTGCCGCCGCCCGATTCGCGCGGATGCATCGGCCAGCGCATACGCAGTTACGGTCGCGATCGCTTCGTTGCGCTTCAGCTCGACAAAGTCCACCTTGTCGAACGTGTCCGAAGCGGCGTGATAGTTCAGCATGTAATTCGCGGGCTCCTGGTTGGCCACGAGCGCGGGCACGCCCTCGAGCACGAAATCGAGATCGTCCGTGTCGCCCGGGGCGTCGAAGGTGAACTCCATCGGTCCGACGGACTTCAGCGGCTCCAGAGCCTCGCGAACGCCGGCCAGAAGATCCTTCCGCCCGCCGAGCGAATATCCCGTCACCCGCCCCACGCCGGCGTCATAAATAATCGCCGCGACCATGTGGTCGAGTTCCGCCCGGTGCGCGTGCGCGTATGCACGTGAGCCTAGCTCCCCCTCTTCCTCGCCGGTGAAAAGCACAAAGCGGATGGACCGCCGAGGAATATTGCCCGACGCGTGAATCACCCGCGCTGCGTCAATCACCATCGCCGCATTGCATCCGTTGTCGAGCGCGCCCGTTCCGAGATCCCACGAGTCCAGATGCGCGCCGAGCAGCACGAATTCACCCGCCTTCTCCCGCCCCCGGATTTCCCCGACCACGTTTTCGGATTCGACCGGACCAGTCACCTGGTTCGGCATCTCGAAGCGCACGCGCACCTTTTGCCCCGCCTCCAAAAATCGCGCAATGCGCCCGGCATCCTCGCGAGCCACGATAGCCTGGGGCAGCGCCTCGATTCGGCCCTCCGGCGTCGTCGTATGCCGGTAGAGAAGCAAGTTCGGCCGCGTGGACATCCAGAAAATCGCGGCCGCTCCGGCTTTCCGGGCGCGCTCGATGATTCCGGGTTGCACATCGTACTCGCGGTCGAGATCGTCCCACGTGACGAGTGGCGTCGAGTGGACCAGAACAATCGCGCCTTTCACGGCGGCGCCGGCCTTCGCGAAGCCGGATTCATCGCCCGCTTCCACGTCCACAATGTCTGCCGTGATTCCCCCGACGGGCGTTGGCGGCGACCAGCCGCCGGATACCAGCCTTACCGGAAACGGAGCCGGGGACAAGACCTCCAGCCGCGTTTGCCCTTCGCTCCATCCAGCGGCAACGGTGAACTTCTCCGTATGGACTTCATCCACGCCCGCGCGGCGCAGCGCTTCGACCGCCCAGGCTGCCGCGCGACCGGCCGCCGGCGATCCCGTTACGCGTCCGCCGATCGAATCCGTCAGCGTCCGCAGGTTTTCGTCGAGCGGCGAGGGGCCTTCCGCGCTTCGGATCATCTGCGGGGCGAGGTCCGCGCAGGACTTTTCCACCGAGCATGCCCCCGTGCCCTGCGGGACCTGGCCAAATCCAGGCGGCGGGTTGATCGGGGGCGTCTGGCCGCAGGCAGTCGAGGCCAAAACCAAGAGCCACACTCCAAATGGAGCAGAAATCAGGGCCCGTCGAAGCCCCCTGGGTGCCGATTTGGCACTGGACTTACGGTCAAGCCTGGAAATCTCGCCAATCATGGTCGCTCCACACCCTTCTCGCGCTCGGATTATAACGAGAAGCAGCCGCAGCGTCACATTAGAGTCATCGCGGCACAACAACTGTCCAGCACAATTGCGTCTGAGAGCCTGTGGAAAACTCGACTTCGCGAAAAAATTCCCGACCCGAGGAATTTTCTACATACGCTGCCGATTTCGCTGTATTCTCTCGCCTCTGCATCTGGTTCAATAGGCGCGTCTTAAAATGAGACAGGCGATGGCACTCCATCTGCCATGTGGGCAAATGTTAGGCTCGCTTTCCGCACGCAGCGCTATTCTGAAGCATGGCTGTCGATCTTCCGTGAGGGCAGGGAAGATCTCGTTTTGAATCCAGTTCAGCCCGGCAGTTTCGTACCGCCAGAGCAGTCAAAACTGAGGCTCCTTGTCCAGTACAGCCCTGGGCAAGGACGGAGAGGCCCATAGTGAAGAAAGTGCGTGTATTCCCAAAGCTGGTCCCGCAAGCCAGAAAGTCCGAGTCCAATCCAACCAAGGTGTTTGTCTTCTGTGAAAAATCCACAGGCGCGTCGCGATTCCTCGCCGAATCCAGTTCCGATCCGAACTACGTCATCGAACGGATGGCTGGTTTGCTGGCCGTCCAGTGCCTGGTTCGCGGATCGGACCCCGGCGATTTCGCCATCCTGGTTCCGGCCGAGAGCATGCTGACGAATCGCCTGGTGTCTCGCGCCAAGGAACTCTTGGAGGAAGGGCGAGCGAACGCGAGCCCGCAAACGCTCAGTCCCCGGCAAAAAGAGATTCTACAGTCCGTAGTGTGCAACCAAGCCAACAAGGAAATCGCTTCCCGGCTCAACATCACGGTACGAACTGTAAAATTTCACGTCTCGTCTCTCCTGAGCAAATTCGGAGTCGAAAACCGCAACGAATTGGCGCGGCGGGCGGCAGGGTTGCTGCGTCCGGGCCTCTCCGAAACCGAGACCATCAATCTCGACCGGCGGTCGGATCGCTTGAGGCCTTCCCAATTCGCGCCGATCGCGCTCAACACCACGCTTCACGTCACGTCCAAGACGCGCGGCGCACGCTTCGGAGAGCGGACTCTGACTGCCTGAGTCCCTCGGACCCGACACGGCCCGAAAACGCAGTCTCAAATCCCAGCACGCAATTTCTAGTGAGTCATGGGCATCGCCATGGGCGCCGGTGCGGCCCCTTCCTGCGGCCCGAATACTTTCCGCGCCGCGGGCGGAAGCTTCTCGACGTTGCCCAGGAACGTGGCGATCTGCCAGATCTGCGCGTCGGTCAGGGTCTTCTTCCACGCCGGCATGCCGGTCCAGCGGATGCCGTGCTGGATGACGTAGAAATTTTGGCTCTCGGACATCTCCGGCGCTTCCTTGAAAAATTCGGGAACCGGCGGATAGAACGACCGCGCGAACTCGCTCTCCGGGTTCGACGGCACGCCGTGGCAGCCGGCGCAATGGTCGAGATAGAGCTTCGCGCCCGCCGCGAGGTTATCTTCGGTCGGCGCGACCGGATTTTTCGCCTCGGAGGCGCGGCGATCTATCGAAGCGTCCATCGCCGCCATCGCGAATTTCTCTTCGATGGACGACGGCCGCTGGTCCGCACCGAAGTTCACGTAGCCTTGCTTGAGGCACCACCAGCCTCCCGCGGCCAGCGCGATCAGCGCAAACAATATTCCGACCACGAAATTTCTCATTCGCTCCGTCCCTCCCGGGATTTCGCTCTCATTTCCATTTCAGTTTTTTCACGTCCACCGTGGGCAGCGGGAATTTCATGTTCATGTCTTCGAGCGTCTCGGCGACGATGTGAGAAACGGCGAGATTCCGGAACCATTTCTTGTTCGCGGGGATGATGTACCAGGGAGCGTGATCGGTGCTGCACTTGGTGAGGACGGCTTCGTACGCATCCGTGTAGTCGTCCCAGAATTTCCGCTCGTCGAAATCGGATTCGGAGATCTTCCAGCGCCGGTCGGGATCGTCGATGCGCTGCTGAAAGCGTTTCTTCTGTTCGTCCTTGCTAATGTGCAGAAAGAACTTCACGATTTTCACGTTGTTGTCGTGCAGCAGCTCTTCGAACTTGTTGATCTGATCGTAGCGGCGCGACCAGACGTCCTTCGGCACCATGTTGTGGACGCGCACGACGAGAACGTCTTCGTAGAGCGAGCGGTTGAAAATTCCGATGTTGCCGTATTCCGGAACCGCCTTGTGGATGCGCCAAAGATAGTCGTGCGACATTTCGTCCGCGGACGGTTTCTTGAACGACATGACGGTGCAGCCCTGCGGATTCACGCCGGACATCACGTGACGAATCGTGCCGTCCTTGCCGGAAGCATCGAGTCCTTGCAGGACGATCAGCAGCGTGCGCTTGTGCTCCGCGTAGAGAAGGTATTGGAGATTATCGAGCCGCTCGATGGCCTTATCGAGGCTCGCCTTCATCTTGCGGTCTTTTTGCCAGCCGAGAGTTTCCTCGGCGTCCCACTTCGCGAGCTTCACTTTCTTGCCCGGCGTGACCAGAAGTTCCTTGCTGAAGTTCGTCGCCATTCAGTTTTTCGCCTCCAACACCGACCCTCGAAATCTGTGACACCTTGCGAGGGCATCTTTCCTTTGTTTTGAATAAGTTAGCTCGAAATTTGCTTGACACCTTGTGTCGAGTAAACCCGCAGGTAGCGTGCGGCTTTGGGAGCGATTCGCCAGCGCTCGCTGCGCGCGGTTTGACGCATCAGCCGATGGGCACGCGGCGACGAGCGCGAGTTGGCGCGCTCGCGAGGGCCGCGTCCCAAGGATTCGGGACCGCGCCGATGTTGCCGTTGCCAATCTCAAAGTGCGCACTGTGCGCCTCCACGACCACGCTGCCACAATGCGGAACGCGGCGCAAGAGTTCGCGCCCGTGGACTGTGGTTTCAGTTTCAGAGAAGCCGAGGACACGGTCAAGTGACCGCAGACCTCAGAGGCTAAGTCGCGAGGATGGTTGCCGAGTGCGCGATTTTGGGGGAGCTATATTCAGAGCATGACCACTCGGCGCTGAAACCGATTCCCGTTTCGATTCTTTTACCCGGTAGGGCTGGAGACGCGAGGACGCTGGCCCCCTTTTGCGAGACTTAACAAGCAGGTGTGCTTCTCGGGAACTGAGGTATTTGCAGACGACTGTTGGAAACAAATGTTTCCGCGCCGTCACCCTCGGCTTATGCCGGAGGCGTCCGTCGCGCCGTATGGTTACTCTTGGCATGGCCGTGTACTCCGGCTTTCATCGCGTACAGCGCCACGTCTGCTGCGCCCAAGAGGGTGTCGAGCCTTTCCCCATTTGCCGGATAGAGGGCCACGCCCACACTGACGGATAGCTTCGGTTTCCTGCCATCATTCGCAAGGCTCTCGCAGATGCGACGGGCCACCAGTTTGGCCGGCTCCTCGCTTGTCTCCGGCAGGACAAGTGCAAACTCGTCCCCGCCGAAACGCGCGGCCGTATCGATGTCCCGACAACCAATAGACAAGACGTCAGCCAGGCGGCAAAGCGCCTGACTGCCGGTCAGATGGCCGTAGCGGTCGTTGACCTGTTTCAATCCGTCCAGATCAAATAACAACAGCGCAAATTCTCGGCTGGTGCGCTCGGATCGCCTAATCTCGCTGTCGAGCACGTCTACCAGATGGCGGTAGTTCGCCAGACCGGTCAAGGAATCCTTGGCCGCCTGCTGACGGAGATGATCCTCCAGCTCGCGCTGTTTGGTGACGTCCTCGGCTATGACTTCGTAACCCTCCGGCTCGCCTTCGCCGCCTCCGACTTCCCGTCCGCTGAGCCGGACCTTCAGGGCCGTGCCGTCTTTCCGCTTCCACTCAATTTCTACGGGGTCGACTTGCAGATCCTGGCCGGGACGTCCCAGCAATTGCGCCCGCTTGCGAGAATCAGAGATGATGTCACTTGCAAGGTTTACTTCCAGGAGCTCTTCTTTAGAGGCATAGCCAAGCATGGTCACCAGCGTCTGATTGACGTCCAAAAACTTGCCTTCCGCACCGCAGCGGCATATCCCGTAGTTTAGGTTTCCTACCAAGGCGCGGTAACGCGCCTCGGAATGCCGCAAATGTTTCTCCGCACGGTCGCGCTCCACGCGCAAATTATTCTCACTCAGTGCCCGACGAACGGCCACCGGAAGATGGCCGATGTGATCCATTTCGATACAATCGGCAGCACCGTCCGTAATGAGTTCCGCCACGGTTTCCAGTGGCACTTGGTCGGTCACAAAGATGAGAGGGACCTGCTTCTCCATCCGGCGAACGAGTTCCAGTGCCTGCGCGCCCTGCGAGTTGGGGGCGGGGTACTCGGCCACAATAATGTCGTAGAATTTCGATCTCAGGCGTTGGGCAAACTTCTCGGAAGTGGGAACTACATCCGCGCTGACGTTGAAATGTGCCTCGCTGAGCACCCGCACGCAGCGCCTCACCTGCACAACGTCACTGTGAACAAATAGGATGCGCAGGGGCCGCCCTCTGCTTGCCGCTCCAGTGATTCGAGGGACTAGCTCGGTTTGCTTGACGCGATCTGGCGAGATTGCAGGCATTTGGAAATCGAGTCAGACTCCGAGAGCCAGCCCCTTTCGCTGACTGGCCCCGGACCTTTTGATACCTTCCCATGCCAAAGGTATTGCAGATGGGCCATAGGCGCATGTTCCAAATAGCACACTTTTCATTCGTCTGTTCACTTATACGACACATCATTTATCCGCTCATCACGACCGCGCCATTCAATAAAGTTGCGCGACATCGGACCGGAAAGAGCAGCGTGGTCGACTTAGGAACCAACATACATTTGGGGTGCCGAAGGCCGCTTTACATCATGATATGACTCCGCTGACAGAAATGAGGAAGCCATCGCACTCGTCGTCCTGCTGCTGTTCCCCGCGTTCGCGTGGGCGAACCCGACCGACTACAGCACAGACGTTCCCGTCAGCGACGTTTGCGATCGGTTGTTGCGCGGCTGGAATCTTCACGTGTTCGGGCACATTGTGCGCGACCGCGGTGGGCCTGAGTGAAAACTTGCTGCGGGTGAAGCTGCGCAAAGATGGGCGCTACGAAGACGAAAACAGGAAAAACAGGTCGCGAAATTACAGCGGAGAAGGGACGCGAGTGGGCGCGAGCCATTCGCTGATAGGATTCATTGCGCCGCAGTCCAAACACTTCGTAGCGGAGAAGCGGGAGGCGCAGCTGGGGCAAACGCCCTGGGTTTCGAAAATGTCGAACGGCTTGCGGCACTTGCCGCAAATCCAGTTCGGTCCCGCGAGCGGCGCGGCTTTGCACGACGGGCAGGCCAAGCCCTCGCGACGCGGCAACTTGGCCATGCGCGACAAAGCGATGCCCTGGCGCAATCCGGTCCAGCAATTCATCAGGATGAATACGGAAACGATGCCGATCCAGGGGGATCTCCACAGCACAGCCAGGCCGATGAGACCTGCCACGCCGGCGAAGCCGATGACCGTGGCCACCATCAGGCTGCGAGCGCGTCCCACGACGAACCAGAGCAGGGACCGAAGAATCTGTCCGCCATCCAGCGGATAGATGGGCAGCATATTGAAGGCCAGCAAGCCGAAGTCAATGTACAGGAGCATTTGCAGAAGCTTGTGGGCGTCGGGCGCCACTGCCGTCAAGCCTGATGATCCGCTCCACACGTCGAACACGTATAAGATCGGAAGAAGCGCGACATTCACGAGCGGACCCGCGGCGATGCTCCAGAGCGTGGCGCCCGGCCGCGGCGGTGGATTCACGTACGCCACTCCGCCGAGCGGCCACAGCACGATCTGATTCGCCGTCCCGCCCACCTGCCGGCAGGCCAGCGCGTGGCCGAATTCGTGAATCGTCACGATCACAAACAGGGCGAGATACTCCAGCGCGTTCCAGGCGATCGAGGAATATCTTGCCGCGCCGCTTTGAATTTCAATCAGGGCGATGAGGAACCAGGACCAGTGCAGGAAGACGTCAATTCCGGAGAAACGGAACAGGCGGATCGAGCCCTGGCGGATGTTGATCATGCGCAAGATTTATAGCACAGGGCCGCGAAACGACGAACAAAAGCGGATTGTTCGGTTGCTGCGGGTGAAGCTGCGCAATGGTGGGCGCTTCACGCCGGTCGGCTAGGTCGCAGCTGCCCTTCGTCCGCCGCGGCGGACTCAGGATAAAAAGCCGCGACCTACAAAGCAAATTCGGCCGGGACGCGAAAGGCGCACTACGAGCGCGACGAGCTACTTCTGAGCGGCAAGGAGCGAGCGAATGCGGTTGACCAAATCCAGCCCCGCCCGGTCGGCTTCCGAAGTGGAAAAATCGGGCGGAAGACGCAGGAGCTGCACGTTCGGGGCAGTCTGGCGGAATTTCTCGATGGCCGATTCGTTCGCGGTCATCGATGGGCCGCAAACCACGAGGCGGGGCTTGGTCCCGATCACGAGCGCGATGGCATCGGACGGATAGCGCGTGGTGAAAACTTCGTAACCGGAGCGCTGCAACAGGACCTTCAGGTACGCCAGGAGGTCGAGGGACGTGTCGAGGCATACGATTCGAGTGCTGGAGATCTTGGAAATTTCATCCGGAGATTGCGGCCGCACGGAAAATGCCTCGATGGCTTCTTTCTCCGATGCGTACGGATGGAACACGTTCAACAGGTTGGTGGCCTGGAGCACCTGAACGACAAACGGAGACAACTGGCAGAGCTTGAGATCGCCTCCGGCGGCGCGAAGCACGCCGAAGATGCGAACCAGCGCTCCCAGCCCGCCGCTATCCAGGTAGCTCACTTCGCCGAGTTGCAGAACGACGGTCTTCGTCAGCTCGGTGAGTTTTTCGAGCTCGAGCTGAAGAAAGCGGACCTCATCGCCGCTGACGATGCGGCCGCGGCATCGCACGACGATAACTTCTCCCACGTTGTGGCTCTGCAGGGTGAGCTGCATGGCGGCGTCAAAACTACCACATTCCGCGCGAACGTAAAGCAACGGCGGGCCCGGCAAGCAGCGCCCCTACGAAAGGCGCATCGTCTAGTAGCCGACGCCGAGCCAAGGAATTGTGCCGGGCATCCGCCGGCGGACGCCCGTACGGTCTCAGTCCGCACACCCAGAAATATGGTTTATGCGGCGCCAAGGATTGTCGCCGGGCGTAGTCCGCCTCGATGGACTACGCCCCCACGGAAACCACGAGGCGCCGTGGTCGATGTAACCTACTCAATTCGTTGGTCATGCGGGCGTAACACTTTTTTCACGCAGGGTTCAAGATTCCGAAGTATCATGATTCCTCGGTTCCAGGTGTGCCCACATGGCGACGGTTACTCCCGAAATTTCCATTGCGGAAAATCCCTTGCCGGAACGCGCGGCTGCGGCAAAGCGCGCGTACCCCGGCGCGCTGGTAGTGGTCGAGGGGATTGACGGCTCGGGAAAAAGCACGCAGCTGCATCTGTTGAAACGCTGGCTGGAAATCGGCGGCTACCGAATTCATTTCACGGAATGGAATTCATCGCCGCTGGTGAAATCGGCGACGCGGCGCGGGAAACAGCGGCGGCTACTGACGCCGACGACGTTCTCGATGCTGCACGCAGCCGATTTTGCGGACCGCTGCGAGCGGCAAATCCTGCCGCTGCTCCACGGCGGCTACCTGGTGCTGGCGGATCGCTATGTGTACACGGCGTTCGCGCGCGACGCGGCCCGCGGCTGCTCTCCTCACTGGCTGCGCAATCTCTACAGCTTCGCGCCGGTGCCGGACATCACGTTTTATTTTCGCGCGCCGCTGGACGTGGCCGTGAACCGTATCGTCGCGGGGCGCCCCAAGCTGAAATATTACGAAGCCGGGATGGACCTGGGAATTTCGCTCGATCGCGCGGAAAGCTTCCGCATCTTCCAGGAAAAAATCTTGAACCACTACGACCAGATGGTGGACACGGACCACTTCGTGCTGATGGACGGCACGGTCCGCGTAAACAAGCTGCAGAAGCTGATGCGCCAGCTCCTCGTTGAGCGAGTGGACCTGAAGCAGTTCGCGCCCAAGAAAAAATGACGCCGCCACGCTCCCATTCCGACGCAGGCGCGGGGTCGAACGGCCGCCCCTCGAAACGCTCGAAAGCAGGCAAGAACGGATCGGCCAACGGCTCTTCGCGTTTTTACGGAATGCCGCTGCCGGGAGTGCGGACGGAGGACCTGAGCGGCAGCCTGATCGTGGTCGAGGGAACGGACGGCTCGGGGCGCTCGACGCAGATTTCGCTGCTCACGGAGTGGCTGGAGGGCGAGGGATTTGCGGTCGAGACGATGGGATTGCGGCGTTCGTTCCTGGTGGGCGAGGACATTGACGCGCTGCTGGCCGAAAACGCGGTGACGCGCACGACGCTCGCGCTGATGTACAGCACGGATTTCTTCGACCAGCTTGAGCGGCGGATTCTGCCCGCGTTGCGTTCGGGATTGATTGTTCTCGCCGACCGCTATATCTTCACGCTGATCGCACGCGCGGCGGTCCGCGGGATCGGCCGGGACTACTTGCACGGGATTTACGACATCGCGTTGCGGCCGGACCTGACTTTCTGGCTCAACGTGCGGCCGGAAGTGGCCTTCGACCGCGAATTCAATAAGTCGCAGACGATCAGCTACTGGGAGTCGGGCCGCGACATGTCACTTTCCAACGATCTGTTCCAGTCGTTCATCCGCTACCAGTCCATGATCAAGCGGGAATTCGAATATCTTTCGAAGCGGCACGGCTTCATCGAACTGGATGGCGAAGCAAACGTCTCCAAGGTGAACGGCGTGCTGCGCAAACGGATCGCGTCGCAGCTCGGGATCCGAAGCACGACTTACAAGCCGTCGCACGCGCTCGCTCATCTCTGGCGCTAAGAGTGGCCGCCCCCGTCCAACTGACCGCGATCGACGCCGGATCCAACGCCATCCGGCTGGCGATTGCGCGCGCCACGTCTCCGCAGCACATCCAGATCCTGGAAAGCGAACGCGCACCGGTGCGGCTGGGCCACAACGCGTTCACGCGCCGCCTGCTCGATGAGAAAACGATTTCGCGAGCAGCCCGCGCCTTCCGTCACTTCCGCGACCGGATGGACCACTATCACGTCACGTCGTACCGCGCGGTCGCGACGGCCGCAGCGCGCGAGGTGCGCAACTACCGGCGGCTGATGGAGCGCATCCAGCGCAAAACCGGAATTGAGCTGGAAGTGATCAGCAGCGAGGAAGAAGCGCGGCTGGTCTGCTCGGCCGTGCACTGGGCGCTAGGCGACCGGGTGCAGCCGCGGCTGATTTTCGATCTCGGTGGCGGCAGCCTGGAGCTTAATTTCTACGAGCGCGGCGCGTTGCGGCATCGCATCGCGCTCCCGCTGGGCACCATCCGCCTGATGGAAACATATTCCATAGACGGCGCGATTGACGAAGACACCGCGCGGCGACTGAGGCATCACGTTTTATCCTTGCTGCGAAGCGCGATGCCATCTCCTCCCAACCTTTCGCGAGCGATCGGCGTCGCGTGCGGCGGAAACGCCGAGGCGCTGGTCCGGCTTGCGCCGGGCCCGCTGGTGGGCCGAACGCCGACGATCAATGTGCGGCTGCTGCAGGATCAGACCTGGCGATTGATGAGTCTGGACGTTCCCGGGCGCGTGCGCGCGTTTCGCGTGCGAAAAGACCGGGCGGAAGTGATGGGCATCGCCGCGATCATCATTATCTCGGTGGCAAAGTGGCTGGGCCTGCGCTCGATGCTGGTCCCCGGAGTGGGCGTGCGCGAAGGGCTGCTGCTCGATCTAGTCGCCGAGCAATATTACGGGGGAGCCTCCTCCGCGGAGGAGAAGGGCCGCGCCGAGGAATTGCTGGCCGGCGCGCGCTGGTTTGCGCGGCGCCTGGACTACAACTCCCAGCATGCCGAGCAGGTATCGCGGCTGGCGCTTTCGCTCTTCGATCAGCTGCGCCCGATTCATGAAATGGGGCCGGACGCCCGGCTGGCGCTGGAATTGGGCGCGGTGCTGCACGACGTCGGACATTTCGTGCACAACAAATCGCATCACCGCCACGGCGAGTATCTGATCCGCAACGGACAAGTGCCGGGATTGCGCGGCTGGCGGCGCGACATGGTGGCGGCTCTGGTGCGCTACCACAACTGCAAATCCGAACCGCAGCTGGAGCACGCCTCCTACGCCGCGCTCGATGGCGCGCGCCGACGGCAGGTTCGGCTGCTCACGTCGCTGCTGCGCATTGCGGAAAAGTTGGAGTCGGAGCACGCGCAGCAAATCTCCGCCGTAGACATACAAATCGCCGGACGAAGGGCCATCTTCCAGATTCGCGCGGCGGAGGGCGTGCGGCTGGATCTGGCGGGCCTGGCGCGCAAAGCGGATCTATTCGAGAAAGAGTTTCATCTGCGCGCCGAATTCCGCCGCGTGCAGAGGAAACAAAAGGTAGCGTAGCCCATGATTCTTTATCTGGTTCGCCACGGCATCGCGGTAGATCGCACCGATCCGAAATCTCCACCCGAAGCGGAGAGGCCGCTGACGGCGAGGGGCGTGCAAAAGACGAGGTCCGCGGCGCTCGGCCTGCGCGCGCTGGGCGCGAAGTTGGATGTGTTGATCAGCAGCCCCTACGTCCGCGCGGTGCAAACAGCGGAAATCTTCGCCGAGGCGCTGGGATTCCCGCCAGAAAAAATTCGCATGAACGACAACCTGAAGCCCGCCGGGAATCCCGCCGAAATCCTGAAGGAAATCGCGCATCTGCGGGCGAAAGAAGTGGCCTGCTTCGGCCACGCGCCGAATTTGGACCTTTTGATCGCGCAGCTCGCGGGCGCGCGCGGAGCGTTCACCGAGTTGAAAAAGGCGGGTGCGGCTTGCTTCGAGCAGGTCTCCGCGCAAGGGCGTTGGGAGTTGCGCTGGATTTTGACCCCGAAGGTCCTGCGGGATTTGGGCGACTAGGGAAATCGCCTAAGCGGTACGCCGCTCCGCGAGCGAGCCGGCCGAGAGCGCATGTCCCCATTGGAATCCCGCGAGCCAGATCAGCCAGGGCGACTCGGGGCCGGCGGTCTTCGCCGCGAGCTCCTGAAAAAGAACTTTCCGTTCACGATCGATTTTCTCGATCCACTGGGCGACGATTGCGGGATCGAGCTTCGCTGCATTCCTTCGAATCTCGCTCCGCAGCACGTCCAGATCGTGCATTTCACCCAGCAGATCCTGCATCCGCTTTAGATCTTCGGACCAGACCTCGTAGCGCTGCGGCAGGAAACTTTCAACCGTATAGCGAAAACGCTTGAGCCCGATCCGCAGCCGGTGCCAGGCTACCACGCTCCGGCGCTTCCGGGCCTGCTGATGGAGTTCGGCCGCTTCATTCAGCCTCGCAAGCGCCAGCCGCTGAAAAACGACGCTTTCCGCCGGGAAGAAGCGCGACTTGGAGATCAACTTGCGCGTCAACTTCCGCCATTCCTTGCGATCGAACCCGTCGAGCGCCTGCTCGGCAGTCTCCCGGTCCTTCTTTTCCTGCCGAGACAAGAGCCGCAACATGTGATTGCGCAAAGGGTCGCCCGGTGAGCCGAGCTTCTTGACGCTGGCACGCTTCACCTGCGTATCGCGGAGATTGCCGAGGGCGTGAAAAAGCTCGCGGCTCGCCCGCTTGAGCTTGCGCCATCCCGGACCCGGATTTACTTCGCTCAGCGCATCCGCCATGGTGCGGCAGCGCCGGAGCGCCACGCGCAGGTCGTGAACGCCGTCCACATCCCAGCTGTGCCGGACCTGATCGGCGCGGTCGAGGACGCGATCCATCCAAACCTCAAGACCCACACTTCGGGCGGGATGGTTGGAAGCCAGCGAAATTGTGATAGCCATGCGACGTCCAATCGAATTCGGAGGGCTGGAACGGAATCCGTATGGTAACGCGACCCGGACAATTTTTCCAGCGCGCCCGGGATAAGCTAGTGGGTTAGCTTGAGAGACCCAACTGTTGGCAGTTGCCATCTGTCCGTTTGATGCCATAACGACGTCGGCCTCGCGACGGTCCGAGTAAACTGTTTCGGTGTTCGCCCTAACAGTGCTCGGATCGAAGGAGGCCGAGATGCGAATTATAGGATGCGATTTGCACGCTCGCCAGCAAACGTTGGCGATGCTCGACACGGAAACGGGGGAGAT
>JARLGK010000235.1 GCA_031296075.1 Candidatus Acidiferrales bacterium | reverse complement strand
TCGCGCCGCCGGCGGCTCCTGGTCAGTGGGAATTCCGACAAGGTGGCGATAGAGCGCAACGGCGCGATTCACCGATGAAGACTCATTCCCCGCGATCATCCGGTTCGCGTACCTTCCTGTGCGCACCATGCTGTAGTAACGCCAGACATTATCCGATTCGCGATCCAGAAAGTAGATCAACTGCATCTCACCCGGGTGAAAAATAGGTATGAAAAGGTAGTGCATCGTGGTGATGTTCTCGACGTCGAAGACGAGCCGATCCGGCGAAACCTCAGCAACGTGCATTCGGTAGACGGCTTTGCCAGAAAGGTTATCAACCTGTTCAAAGTAGAGTACCTTTCCTTCCTTCATCTCATCAGGCGTGAAGTCTGCGCGGCGATGACCAGACTGCATGTCGGTCAAAGCGTACGCGTCGACAATTAATGTTTGCCACCGCTTGTGAGTGGTTGACCAGTAACGCGTACCCACGGTTTCTGAAATCGCCCCGATGTGGCGAAGCAAGCCCTCAGCTCCCGAAGTATGGCGAAATCGCGCGACGGTCGTGACCAAGCTCGTAAAGCCCGTCGCAGCCCAACCGGTACACACGGGCGGTCTCCAGTCGCGGCCGAGATCAGACTCGCTCCATGACTTTACAATCGCCGGCTCATCCAGACCGGGATAGGACGGAATGGTTTCCATTCCGCATGGCGGCTGCAGTGCTAACTGAGGGTCGACACCGATGCTGGGCGCTGCCTGCAGCATGGCGGGAGAAGGCGCGAAGCGATCTTCCTGTTGGGCTAAGCAGACGGCGGGAATGACGATGAGGAGCGCCGAAAGAGTCACCGCATCGCGCAACACGCCCAGGCAATTCTTAGTTCTCATAATGAGCATTTCCAAAGAGATTTCGTTATGGATGCGCGATGAGATGGAGCGCCGCTGGTCCGTCAACTGTTAGCGCTTACCCGTCAGGTAGAAGCTAAGATCGAATCGGGCGTCATCCCAATCCGCCCGATGCTCTCGGCACCATCGGCGGGACTTGTCCATCTGAGTGATGTCGCGACCAACTTGGCGGCTGCTGTCGCCGTATCGGATGACATCGCTGTCGATTCGGGTTCGGTCCGACTCAAGACGGCGCTCGCATGCTTCTCGATGATCTCCGTCAGCGAGAGAAGACGTGCCGCATCCCAACAATAACCCTCCGACCATCGCTATGCTCAGTATCAGTCGAATCCAGACATTCTCGTTCGTCATGATAACCTCCGCCAGTCACCTTAGTTCTCGTGGATTCGGACCAATAGCCGGCAGCTGCCGGGAGCGATCTCAAGACCATTCTTTGTCCGAGTGGGCCGGGCTCGCCGTACCTCTCACAAAGCATGAATCACAAACCCTTGTGCCGTTCTTCAAGGTGAAGTCAACTCTGCGGCACTCGTCAATATCGGCCCCGCACCTTCCGCATTGATCTTGGATTGGCTCCGCCATTCTGTCCTCCATGCCGCTACAGAGTCACAGTTGCGCCTCGGGGCGTCTGTCCCATAGTGGACAATGTGTTTTCCGCTGGTCTATGCGCGCCCCGTCGTCATTCGCTGCGGTCCACCCAACCGTCGCCCCCCTCCAGGAATTATTGGGATTTCGTGCTGAATGGCACATACATCAAGGGATGGGTGGCGCAAGCTGGTTCGTCGGGATTTTGAATCCGAGGGTTTGGATTCGAGGGAGACTACAATGTTTGGATACGGACTGATCGGAACCATAATAGTTGTCTTGGTAATTGTTTGGATCGTGAGAAGCGTATAAGAGCTGAATCCCTTTGGCGATGGTGATTTCGACCGCTCCACACTTTCGGTTAGCCCCGCGTCAATTGAGAACTTGAACCGCTTCGAAGAACGTTGCCACTTTGATTTTGGAAGATTGTGGAAGGAGACTCAAATGAAAGCGAATGGTTTGAAGCACTCTTATCTAGAGGAATTGAACGATCTCTATAGCGCTGAGAATCAACTGGTGAAAGATCTTCCGGAGATGGCCAAAGCAGCCACTTCCGAAGACTCGCGAGCGGGCTTTGAAGGGCAGTTAGAACAGACGAAAGAACACATGGTGCGCCTGGAAAATATTTTCAATGCTCTTGGGGAAGATCCGAACGGTAAAACCGACGTCGGTCATCAATCCAGGTAATAATACCTCCATTGGCAGCCTGAGTGGTGTCCACCACCCGACCAGCCGCGGCACCGACGCTACATTTCGCTCATCTGTAGTGCCCGCTGAACACGGTTGGGTTGTTCGAACTGACCCACTACCGAAATTCGCCAAGATTCCACCGCGAATCGCCGCCGTGCGATAATCCACACGGCTCATGCGCAACATCAAGCTCACCATTGCCTACGACGGCGCCGAATTCCATGGCTGGCAGTTGCAGCCGGGCGTCCGCACGATTCAGGGCTCGCTGATTGACGCGGCGTGCAAAATCACGCAGGAGAAGATCATGCTGCACGGCGCGAGCCGCACCGATGCGGGCGTGCATGCGATGGGGCAGGTGGCGCATTTCAAGACGCAATCCGCGCTGTCGGCCACGGAATTTCAGCGCGCGCTCAATGCGCTGTTGCCTCCGGCGATTCGCGTGGTCGCCGCGGAAGAAATGGGACCTGAATTTCACGCGCGCTGGCTGGCGCAGGGGAAGACGTACCGCTACAGGATTTATCGTGGGCGCGTGCTGCCGCCGTTTGATTATCGGCGCGCGCTGCACTATCCGTGGCCGCTCGACGAGGCTGCGATGGCAGAGGCCGCGCGGATGTTCGAGGGCGAGCACGACTTCAGCTCGTTCGCCGCGTCGTCCGGCTCCGAAGAGGACGACCGCGACCGCAATATGATCCGCGTGATTCATTCGTCGGAAATCGTGCGCGAGCCGGAACGCGACGAGATCGCCTACGTGGTTCGCGGGCAATCGTTTCTGCGCTACATGGTCCGCAAGATCGTGGGGACGCTGATTGAAGTCGGGAAGGGAAGGCTCGCCCCGGCGGATATTCCGAAATTGTTCGAGCTGCGCGACCGGTCGCGCTCCGGGCCGACCGTGCCGCCGGAAGGCCTCTACCTCGTATCGCTCGAATTTCCCGATCCCACGGATTCGCTCGCGTCATCTTCCTCGCGCCGCCGCTCCGCGCAGTCCTAGCGCCGAGAAATCATGTAAAATCCGCAATGAAGGTAGTTGTTTGCGCGTGAACCACGAACTCATCCACGACTGGAACACCTATGCCGAGCCGGACATCCCCGCGGGGCGTCGCGTGCTGCTCGACGACGAAACGCTGCGCGACGGCTTGCAGAATCCCTCCGTCCGCAACCCTTCGATTGACGAAAAGATCGAGATCGTTCACCTGATGGACGCGCTGGGAATCGATACGGTGAATATCGGCCTGCCCGGCGCCGGACCGCGCGCCTTTGCCGATGCGGAGGCTTTGGCGCGAGAGATCGGCAGTTCGCGGATGAAGATTCGCCCGCACGTTGCCGGTCGCACGCAGAAGCAGGACATCCAGGCGATCGTCGAAATCTGCGAGCGAGTGGGCCAGCCGATGGAGGCCGCGATGTTTCTCGGCTCGAGCCCGATCCGGCGGTTGGTCGAGGACTGGACCGTCGAATTCTTGCAGCGCACCACGGACGAGGCGGTGAAGCAGGCGGTGTCGGCCGGGCTGCCGGTGATGTACGTGACCGAGGACACGGTGCGCACCGATCCGGCCACGATTGTCGCGCTGTATTCGACGGCGATTCGCGCGGGAGCGCGCGCGATCGTTTTGTGCGACACGGTCGGCCACGCCACTCCTCGCGGCGCATACAACCTGGTGAAATTCGTGATTGAAAATGTGGTGAAGCCTTCCGGTGAACAAATCCGCGTGGATTGGCACGGGCACAACGACCGCGGCCTGGCGGTGGCAAATTCGATGGCGGCCATTGCCGCGGGAGCGGATCAGGTGCACGCGACGGCGCTGTCGCTCGGGGAACGCGTCGGCAACACGCCGATGGAAATGATGCTTGTAAATCTGCGGTTGCTCGGGCTGACCAATTTTCAAGGGCGCGACCTTTCGCAGTTGACGAAATATTCAGAGACGGTGGCGCGCGCGACGAACACGGTAATCCCGCCGAACTATCCGGTCGTGGGACGCGATGCTTTTCG
>JARLGK010000234.1 GCA_031296075.1 Candidatus Acidiferrales bacterium | reverse complement strand
TCGGGACGTCGCTTCGGAGTAAGCAGGGGCGTAAGTTTGGCCCACTGCGCTTCGGTCAGGTCCATGCTCCCGATTTACGCTAGTTCACATAACTCACAACCAGCAAATGACTTGAATGTGTTTATGAGATAACTCCTAGTAGCTGTACCCGGTTTGAGGTTTACGGGGTCGGAGCATTTTATCCTGAGCGAAGCCGAAGGGCGGTTCCGACATAAACCGGCGGCGCGCAGCGCTTGCCTCTGCGCTGTTTCTCTTGCGGCAAGTGGTTCTACAGCCTCGAGAACCCCGCGCCCCGCTGTCCTAGATAACCTGGTGGCTTTGCCTGGCCGGTTTGATCGCCAGCGGCACCTGATCCGCGATTTCGATTCCGTAGCCCTTGAGCGCGACGACTTTTCGCGGCAGATTCGTCAGCACTCGGATGCGCACCAGCCCGAGGTCCTTCAGGATTTGCGCGCCGATTCCGCTTTCGTGCTGGATCACTCGCTGGACTCCGGGATCGCGCTCCACGTGCCCGCGCTCGTGATACAGAATTCGCGGCAGCGCGGCGCCCTCTTCGTTCCGCGAGTCGATTCGAAATCCGCGGCCGGTGTGATGCAGGTAGAGGAAAACGCCGCGATTCTCGGTGGCAATCGCTTCGAGCGACCCCTCGAGCATTTCGCGGCAATCGCACATCGTTGAACCCAGGACGTCGCCGGTCAGGCAGTGCGAATGGACGCGCACCAGCGGCGGATTTCCCTCGGCCGAAACTTCCGGCGTATCGTTCGCCAGGTCGCCGCGCACCAGCGCCACGTGAATTTCGTGGTCCACGTCACTCGCATACGCGATCATTCGAAAGTCGCCGTATTTCGTGGGCAGCACGGATTCGGCGATTCTCCGCACGTTGCGCTCGTGCTGCATGCGGTAGCGGATCAGGCTCGCCACCGTGACCAGCTTCAGCTCGTGAACGCGGCAGAATTCGGTGAGCTGCGGAATCCGCGCCATCGTTCCGTCCTCCGCCATGATCTCGCAGATCACGCCCGCCGGACTCAGCCCCGCGATGCGCGCCAGGTCCACCGAAGCCTCGGTCTGTCCCGCGCGCACCAGCACTCCTCCGTTGCGCGCCCGTAGCGTGTACACGTGCCCCGGCCGCGCCAGGTCTTCCGGTTTCGTGTGTGGATCGGTGGCCGTCAGGATCGTTGTCGCGCGATCCCACGCGCTTGTCCCGGTCGTGGTGCCGCGCCGCGCGTCGATCGGCTCGCAGAAGGGCGTGCCGAACATCGACGTATTCCGCGGCGAAATCGGCTTCAGGTCCAGCGCGTCGCAGCGCTGCTCGGAAAGCGACATGCAGATCAGCCCGCGCCCGAATTTCGCCATGAAATTGATGGCGTCCGGCGTGATCTTTTCCGCCGCCATCGTCAGATCGCCTTCGTTTTCGCGGTCTTCGTCGTCCACCAGCACGATCATGCGGCCCTGGCGGATATCCTCGACAACCTCTTCAATCGTAGCAAACGGCAGTTTGTTTTCGCTCATTTTAGTGGGTCCAACAGGCTCATTTCACTATACCGAAAGCCCTTCCGACGGGCAAGAATCTCTCCCCCGCCGTGTCATACGGTCCGGATTTTGGGGTCGGAGCTTCAGAGTCCGTGTGACAGCCGCAGTGCGCAGGCGTCGTTAAGCCGCGGAGCGGCGACCGTAATTAGCCCGGCACGCAGCGAAGCGCAGTGCCGGGAAACGGGAGAGAGACGGCTCCCGAGTCCCGGAGGGACGATTGACCGCATTTCTTCGTCGCCGGCGCGCCGATTCAGATGGCGCGCAGCCTGCCTCGCCGCAGGCTGGCGCCTTCCATTGCGCTGATTGTCTCGCAGCGTGCAGTTTTGCACGCTTCGCATTCTCGGGTATTCTTCCGTGTGCACTTTGCGCACCCAGTCTTCCTCTTTTTCGCCGCAGTCGTTGCGGGGATGATCAATTCCGTCGCGGGAGGCGGCAGCTTCATCACCTTCCCGGCGTTGATCTTCGTTGGCATAGCGCCCATCGCCGCCAACGCCACCAACACCGCCGCAGTCTGGCCCGGAACCGTCGCGAGCACCGTGGCGTATCGCAAGGCCTTCACGCCTGAAGCCCGGCGTCTCCTGCCGCCGCTCATCATCACCGGCGTAATGGGCGGCGTTCTGGGCGCGCGTATCCTGCTGGTCACGCCCCAGGCCACGTTCATGCGCATCGTTCCGTGGCTGCTCCTTTGCGCGACGCTGCTCTTCGTATTCAGCGGCCGCATCACAGGCTGGATTCGCGGCCGCGCGCATCTGAAATCGGGCCAGGATCTCGGCGACCGCAATACCCCTCGCGGGTTGTTTGCCGGCGTGCTTTTCCTCGAGCTGTTCGTCTCGATCTACGTCGGATATTTCGGCGCAGGCGTGGGTATCCTGTTTTTGTCGCTCCTCGCGCTGCTGGGCATGGAAGACATTCACGCCATGAACGGCATGAAAACCCTGCTGGTCAGCATCGTCAACGGCATGGCGCTAGTCACCTTCATCTTTGCGCGCGTGATCGTATGGCCGCAGGCGCTGCTGATGCTCGTCGGCGCCCTCGCGGGCGGCTACGGCGGCGCCTATTTCGCGCAGAAGATGAATTCGCAGCACGTCCGCTGGCTCGTCATCGTCATCGGCTTCGCCATGTCCGCCTATTTCTTCACCCGTCGCTAAACCGCCGCGCCTCGTCTCCGCACCTCTCGACAAAGTCCACAGGCCTCGCTTGACAATCTCGAATCTCGATGGTGCTACCGTGGGCAGGGGCGCAATGACGCCCCACGAGGCGACAGACATGAAAGGCTGGTGGAATTCAGACTTCTAATCGATAAATATGAGAATTAGAATATGCTAAAAGCCCTGGAAATTCGCGTTTTCGGAGGGTTCTAATCGCGAATATTCGCGAGTGCCCGAAATGGCGTCTGCGCCGACAAAAGCTGCGTCTCCGCGAGGAGCTTCGGCATCCAACCCGTATTGGCGTATTATTCCTACGCGGCGAACCGACGCGAAATCAAAAGGAGCTCAGAATGGCAAACAAGGTGGAAGTGAAAGAGCGGCGCAAGGCACCCCTGGCGACCCCGTCCGACATACGGCCCGACGCGGTGAAGGATATTTCGGGCGCACTGAACGCACTGTTGGCTGACGTATTCGCACTCTATCTCAAAACCAAGAATTTTCACTGGCATCTGAGCGGGCCCCACTTCCGCGACTATCACCTGCTGCTCGACGAACAGGCCGACCAGATTTTCGCGATTAGCGACGCAATCGCCGAGCGCGCGCGCAAAATCGGCGGCACCACGATTCGCTCGATCGGACACATTTCCCGGCTACAGCGCCTTTCCGACAACGACGCCGAATTCGTTGATCCGGGGGACATGCTGAGCGAGCTGCGCGAAGACAACAAGGCGCTCGTCCTCAGCATGCTTGCGGCGCACGGCTTGTGCGACGGGGCGAACGACGTCGCGACCGCGAGCCTTCTGGAAGTTTGGATCGACGAGGCGCAGCGCCGCGCCTGGTTCCTCTTCGAGGCCACGCGAAACCTCTAGCCTCATTCGCGCTCGAACGGTGGTTTCGTAGGGGCACGGCATGCTTGCCGTGCCGCTCTCTGGCGGGCCGTGCCCGGCAACAACCCTTGGCGCGCAGTTGCCTATAGCCCCGCCTGCGCGTCCGCGCCGCCTTCGCCGTTTCTTCGTAGGGGCGTAGCACCGCTACGCCCGGCATCAATCCTTGGCATCGCGCGCCCATTGGCTGCAGCTGTCGAGCCCGCGACGTGCCGGAAGGTTTACATGTAGCGGCGCGGTCTTCAGCGCGGCACGAGCCTTTGCTCCATAGGCACTGCGGCGCTGCGGAAAAGGTTTCGTAGCGGCCGCCTCTTTTCCTCAGTGGCGCTGAAAGATGCGCGCAAGAATCACAACGAACAGCAGCATGAGCACTACGAAGAGGAGCGAATAGAAGACAAGCCGGGCCCGATCCTTAAGCCATGCCTGTCGGTGATCTTGAAGCCGCCCGGCGCGGGCTCTTTTAGACAGAATTACTTCTTCAGTGAGCGCCACAATGTTTGGATAATGTGGGTCGCCTGCCCATTCCAAGGAACGACCGAAAGTCTTGGGGTCTCCCTCGCCATCGCTCATTTGCCTTTTCTCTTTTTCCAGCAGCCGTTCTATGAGCCCCGTAGTCCTCGTTCGTAGTTCCTCGGGAACGGGCCTGGCAGGTGCTGCTTCGCTCGCGAGAATCTTCCTTTCCGCATCACTTAGCGGCGTGCCCGCAATCTCTGCTTCCCTGGAGAGCAACGCCACCATGTGTTCGATTGGGTCTTCGTGAGGACCAAACGGTTTTTTGCGAATCCGCCACATTGTCAAGCTCACTCCAGCTTAATGTGAAATACGCGCTCGGCGTTGCCGTGGTAAAGCTTCTCGCGCTCGGCCGCCGAAACCGGCGCCGAATCCATGAACGCAACTGCCGGCGCGCTCGGCTGATACGGATAGTCAATCGCCCACAGCACGTTGTCGATGCCCAGCGCCTTGATTGAAAAATCGAGCGCCAGATGCGACTCCTGCCCGCTCGTCGTGATCACGAAATTGCGCTTGAAGTATTCGCTGGGCGTCAACTTTGTTTTCGGCGCGCTGCCCCGGTTCTGCGCGTTCTTGTTCATGTAGTCGAGCCGCCACAGCCAGAAATGAACGGCCTCGCCCATGTGGCCGATGCAGATTTTCAGCTTGGGGAAGCGGTCGAACACGCCGCTCACCATCATGCGCACCGCGTGCGTGGAAACCTCGATGCCGTAGCCCCACTGCGCGCTGTCGAGCCCGTAATCTCGGAACGGCGCGGCCATTCCGTCCGAAGGCGCGCGCGGGTGAATGTAAATGCACCCGTCGAGATCCTCAGCGGCTTCAAGAATCGGGAAATATTTCGGGTTGTCGAGATACTCGTTGTGAGTGTGCGAGTTCAGAATGAAGCCGTTGAGCTTCAGTTTTTTCATCGCGCGTTCCATCTCCACTGCCGCGCGCTTGGGCGATTGCGGCGCGAAAGTCGCCAGGCCCGCGAATCGCGTGGGATGCCGTTTGATCACTGCGGCGAGCTTATCGTTGGCTAGCGTGGCCAACTCCGTGGCGGTGTCCGCGTCGAACATTTGCACGCCCGGCGCGGTCAGAGACAGCAGATGCATCGCCACGCCGTTCGCGTCCATGTCCTTCAGCCGCTCTTTTTCAAGGTCGAGCAATCGCGGCAGGAGCCGCGCCTGCACGTCATCCACCTTGGCGTCGTAAATTCTTTCGACAAGCACCAGATCGAGGCTGTTGCCGGGCGCGCGCGCGACCTCGCGCAGGCCGGCGGCGACTTCGGGGATTGAAAACGCTTCTTCTGTCGCAATGCGGCGAATAGGCTTCGATGCAGGCGTCATGAATGATTCCTTTCGTCAATCTTTCAGATTATTTGGGGGCGGCGCATAGTTTACGGCTGCACAGCTTCGCGCGACCCGCTCCAAAATGCAAGCGCCCGGTGATTTCAAGTGGCACAGACACTCCTGTCTGTGCTCTTCGTTGGTACAGACCGGGGACATTCCTGACAGATTGGACCGGGGAGATTCCTGACACTGCGAGTGAGCAGAGCGTGTAGAAGCAAGACATGCCCTGGAAAGCGAGCAGTGTGGTGGACGAGAGAATGCGGTTCGTTTTGGAGTATG
>JARLGK010000233.1 GCA_031296075.1 Candidatus Acidiferrales bacterium | reverse complement strand
TCGCGCCGCCTCCAGAAAACGGGAGTCAACCTGCTCCAGAGCCGCGCGCGCCGTCAGATACATCAGCGGAAACGCCACCACCGACGCTGCGATCACCGTGGCCGGCCACGAAAAGACGACGGTCGCGCCCAACTTCAGCAGCAGTTTTCCCAGCGGACCGTTGCGCCCGAACAATAGCAGCAGAAAAAATCCCACCACGGTCGGTGGCAGCACCAGCGGCAGTAGGCAAACGCCATCCACCAGCGCCATCGCGGGGCCCGTGCGCCGCTGGCGCCACGCCGCCGCGGCAAGGCCCGCCACCAGCGTGACCAGCGTTGCGACCAGACTGGTTTCAAGCGATATCCAGAGCGGGGACCAGTCCATCGGCGAGCTTGCAGTGATTTGGGCGAACAGTGTGACCGGGACCATCGGCACAGGATTGTATCTGGAACGGTTCTTTTCGGCCTACATTTTGCAGAGCGTCTCGCGGTTTTTATCTCGCGGACCGCGTGAGGCGATGTGCGCGGAAAGTTCAGCCGGCTGTATCCGGTACTTTCCTAATTCGAAGGCGGTGCGGGAGCCGGCTTTGGCGTGGACGGAGCCTCGGGCGCTGGCGCCTTTTCAGGGGCAGGAGATTCGTCGGGAGCGGCGCCCTGCGACCGGAGCATCTGCTTGAGCTCCGGGTAATCGGCGGACATATCCTGCAGCACGTTCATTGCTCCCTTCTGCTGCATCTGCACGCCGAGCTGCTCCGATTCCTGCGCCACTTGCGGCAGCGTCTTAACCACGCGCTTTCCGAGCGGCGATTCGTAGAATTGAATGAGTTCCTGGATATCTTCCATGGAAAAGGACTTCGCATAGATCGGAACCGCGGCATCCGTAATTGCGCTCGTCGGGGCCGTCGCTGCCAGTTTTTGGCTAAATCCCTCCATCAGTTTCGCCAATCGGTCGGGCGGGAGGGCCTGGCTCAGGACCTGGCGCACCTGGTTCGTGACGTACAGACTGATGTTGTCTCCCATCTTGGCCGTCTCGGTAACGTCCATCAGATGGCGAATGGCAGCCTCTTTTGCAGGGTCCGGTCTATCGGCGGAGGCTGCAGCCGTTGGGGGCGGGGCCTTCGCCGGTTGGCCGGCCGCGTGCGCGGGCTGCGCCGGCACGCCGGGCTGATGCGCCGGAGGTTTCGGCGGCGCCCCGGTGGACGGCGTCTGCGCCAGCAACGGAATGGCGACAAAGAGTGTTGCGGCCATCAGGGTAGTTCTAACTTTCATCGAGGTCTCCTCATTCTTCAGTCCGGGCTCTGCTCTTGCCGCGACCTGCGGTCCCAACCATCGTAGCGAAGGCCCGCGGCATTGGCAATTTGCGGATCGCAGCGTTTCGGTGGCAGCGCCGGACTCCATTGTGATAATTTCGGCACGGATGAACGGCAACGGCAATCGCATCCTCGGCGACGGCGCAAACTTTGAGTTGGCTCGGCGCGATATGGTTGCTCGCCAGATTTGCGAACGCGGCGTCCGCTCGGCCCGAGTTCTCGCGGCGATGGAATCCGTCCCGCGCCACCTCTTTGTTCCACCGGAGCGTGTTTCCGATGCCTATGCCGACGAGGCGCTAGCGATCGGGAAAGGGCAGACGATCTCGCAGCCCTACGTGGTCGCGGCCAGCGTGGAGGCGCTCTCGCTTGAGGGCCACGAGCGCGTCCTGGAAATCGGCGCCGGTACCGGATACCAGGCCGCCGTGCTGTCGCTGCTTGCTCGCGAGGTGATTGCGCTGGAGGTGATTCCAGCGCTTGCTGCGTCGGCGCGAGAGCGGCTGGCGCGGTTGGGCTACGCGAATGTGCGCGTCGAAAAAGGGGATGGTTCGCAGGGTTTTGCCGGCTGCGCGCCGCTTGACGCCATCCTGGTCGCAGCTGCCGCGCCTGCTGTTCCGCAGCCGCTGGTGGACCAACTTGTCGAGGGCGGGCGCCTCGTCATTCCCGTGGGAGTTGCGGACCATCAACAATTGATTCGGATCGTGAAAGAGCGGGGTCGGACGATCGAGCAAGAGCTCTTCGCTTGCCGGTTTGTGCCGCTCGTCGGCCGGTACGGCTGGCCGGAATCATGTTGAGACCATCTTGCGGATAAGCGGCCGATGAACCAACCTCCACCGGAAATCTCCATCGTCATTCCCGCCTACAACGAAGAACAGCGGCTCGGCCGCGCCCTCGCCTGCATCCGCGAATATTTTGCGAGCCGGCCCGCCGGTGTCGCCGACATTGAAATCATTGTCGTGGACGACGGCTCAACCGACCAGACGGCGCGAATTGCGCGGGATTGGACGCACGAAATGCCTTTTCTTCGGCTCGTCTCGAACGGGGAGAATCGCGGAAAGGGCTACAGCGTTCGCCGCGGAATGCTCGAAGCGAGCGGGCGAATCGCCCTCTTCACCGATGCCGATCTCTCGTCGCCGATCGAGGAGTCCGAAAAGCTCCTCCGCGCGATCCGCGCCGGGAACGACGTTGCCATTGGATCGCGCGCGCTCGATCGCTCTCTCATCTTCGCGCGCCAGGCCCGCTTTCGCGAGGTCGCCGGGATCATCTTTAACGGTTTTGTGCGGCTTTTCACGGGTCTGGCCATCCACGATACGCAGTGCGGGTTCAAGGCATTCGTGCGGGAGCCCTGCCGCGTCATTTTCGAGCAGCAGCGAATCGAGGGATTCGGTTTCGACCCGGAAATTCTGTTTCTCGCGCGCCGCCACGGCCTGCGGACCGCCGAAGTGCCGGTTCGCTGGGCGCACGATCCGGGCACAAAAGTCCGCGTGCTTCGCGATAGCCTGCTGATGTTCGGCGATCTCGTCTATATCCGCTGGAACTCGCTGCTCGGCCGCTATCCGGTGAAGCGTTCCTGAAATGGGCCGTACTCAGCGCGCCACACGATTATCCGTCGCGCTAACTTCAGCAACGCCTACTTCTTCGGCTGGGCCGTAGGAGGCAGGAGGCCGTTCAGTCGCAGATACATAGCCGCGGTACTGTAGTGGTCTCCGAGATCTTCCGACATTGTCACCAGCATGAACCCGCGCGACACCAATTTTCCGCCGATGAAGGGCACCTGCTCGCCGAAATGCGAATCGTCCATCTGTGCCAGCGAATCCGTGCAGAATTGAAACGACGCCTTTAGCACCGGCACCAGCGTGTCTTTGGGATCGTCGTCTTTCAGCGCCGGCGCGGCCGGTGGTTTGGCGCCGGTGATCAGTCCGCAAAGTCCGTAATTCGCGCGAATCATGTGGACCACCAGGTGACCAAACGTATTTTGCTGAGGAGTGGGTCGGAAGCTGAACTTGTCCGCTGGCATTTCCTCCACGGCCGCCACGGTGTCCTGCGATTCTTCCGCCATGAGTTTTCTGAAACCGTTGGAGATCGGGTTCGTTTCCGGCCCGGCGGCCTGCGGCGCCGCTGCGGGCGCCTGTTGCGCGCGTGTTGCGGGCGCCGAAAGTGAGGCCAAAGCCAGCGCCAGAATTGCCAGACAGATCCGTTTCATCGATTCGCCTCCGGTGGACTTTCTTCGGCCTAAGGATAGTCCGTGCGCCAATCCTTCACAAGCGAATCCGTTTGCTTCAGCAACGCCATTGCGGAGCGGACTGTCAGTGGGTTTTAACTTTGCGATCCAAAGTACTTGACAATGGTCGAGACATTGATATCATAAGTGCATGTCTCCTTTGCGTCCCCGGCCACTTCACCCGCAGAGTCCCGTCGCGCTCGATGACCGCGCCCGCGACAACATTCGCTTCATCCGCGAGACCATGGAGCGCGCCGGCTCCTTTACCGCCGTGCCCGGCTGGGGTGGCGTCGCCATGGGAATCACCGCGTTGGGCGCGGCGGTGATCGCTTCCCGGCAAGTCTCGCCCTGGGCGTGGCTGCTCACCTGGATCGGCGAAGCGGCGGTGGCCGTCGTCATCGCGCTATGGACCACCTATTCGAAGGCCCGCGAAGCCGGTACGGCGCTGCTCACCGGGCCGGGCCGGCGATTCGTGTACAGCTTCGCGCCGCCACTTTTCGTCGGCGTGCTTCTCACCATGCTGTTCGCTCGCATCGGAATCATCGAAGAAGTCGCCGGCGTCTGGCTCCTGCTGTACGGCACCGCCGTGGTCACCGGAGGTGCATTTTCAATTCGCGTTGTGCCGCTGATGGGACTTTGCTTCATCGTTCTGGGCACGGTGGCTCTCTTCTGCCCATCGAGTTGGGGCAACTTGCTTCTCGCCGGCGGATTCGGCGGACTGCACATAATTTTTGGGGCAGTGATTGCGAGGAAATATGGCGGCTAAATCAGGCACAGCCTTCCGCTCCGCGCGGGAAGAAAAAAGCAAACAGGGCCCGCCGGCTGCGCGTCCATCCGCGGCTTCGGCGTCGAATCTGGACCGCCTGATCCACGAGCGCACGCGGCTCGCCATCGTCAGCGCGCTCGCCGTAAACGCGTCGCTCGCCTTCAACGAGCTCAAGCAGCTGCTCCGCGTGACCGACGGCAACCTGAGCGTCCACGCCCGCAAGCTGGAAGACGCGGGCTATGTCGGCTGCACGAAATCGTTTGCCGGGCGCATGCCCAAGACGGAATACCGGCTGACCACCGCGGGCCGCCGGGCGCTGGAAAAGTATCTGGACCACATGGAAGCCCTGATTCGCGCGACGCGCGAGGGATAGAAAGGCAATTTTCAACATCGTATGGGCAACAGCGCATCCAGAATCATTCCCGCTCCGAAGCTTCACGTCGCCATTCTGCTTGATGGCAACGGCCGCTGGGCCGCGGCACGCGGCTTGGCGCGCTCCGAAGGTCACCGCGCCGGTGTAGCCGCAGTCCGCCGCATCGTTCGCGCCGCTCCCTCACTCGGCATCGGCACGCTTACGCTGTATGCGTTTTCCGCCAACAACTGGAATCGCCCGCCAGGCGAAGTTTCCGCGCTGCTCGCCCTGCTCGAAGACTATCTCCGCGCCGAAAGCGCCGAGTGCGCCGCGAAGGGCGTGCGCCTGCGTGTAATCGGCCGGCGCGACCGCATTCCCGCCACGCTCGTGGAGGCCATCGAATCGGCCGAACGCGCCACGTCCGTCGGCCGCGCCCTCGAATTGCGCATCGCGCTCGACTACTCCTCGCGCGACGCAATTCTTCGCGCTTCCTGCTGGATGATGTCGAGCCTGGAAGTCTCCGACAGGGAATTCGCGCGGCGCCTTGGCCAGGTAACCCACGGCGGCGCCTCCGCGCCGGACGTCGATCTCCTGATTCGCACCGGCGGCGAGCGCCGCTTGAGCGATTTCATGCTCTGGGAATGCGCCTACGCGGAACTGCTCTTCACGCCGCGGATGTGGCCGGAGTTTGAAGCGGAGGATCTTGCCGCAGCCGTCGAGGATTTTCTCGGACGCGAGCGCCGCTTCGGCCGATTGCCGGAAACCGCAGCTGCCAGCTAGTTTTGGCGCACGAGAAAGATGGGAGATCTATAGTGAGCATCCATTTCAATCAGCAGCAGCCGTCTATCGCTTCGCAACAGATTCTGGGCGATGCGATTCGCTACTGGGAAACTCGTCGAATCGCCTATAACCTCGTCTTGACCGCTGCCGTCCTAGCGTGGATTGTATTGACGTGGCCACATTTTCGTCCGGCGCTTAACCTGCACGCGCTGCCGCTGCTCTTCATACTCGCCGCACTCGCCAATCTCTGTTACTGCGCCGCATATTTGGCCGACATCCCGATGCAATACTCACCGGTCAGATCCCTTTGGCGACGCCGGCGATGGGGACTTCTGCTGATCGGAACGCTTCTGGCGCTGCTTATCGCCAACTATTGGATCGCTGACGAAATCTACCCGTTCGTACGCTGATCGCACCGTCGTCCGTTTCAATCGTTCTGACCGGGCCGCCCCGCCATCTCAAAAGCCTTCAAAATCACCCTCTTCGCAGTCTCCGACAGCGAATATTTCGCGAGTTCCGAGGGTGTGGCCCAAGCCACATCCGTCACATCGCTCCCCGCATGTGCCTCGCCGCGCACCGCCTGGCACAAATAATCGAGCACGACGAAGTGATATTTCGTCTTTCCGCCGCCGTCGAGATTGATACGCTCGAATACCTCGATCATCTCGCCCACGCGAACCTCGATTCCGGTTTCTTCGAGCAGCTCGCGCCGCACCCCCTCGAGCAGCGTCTCGCCCACCTCCAGCATCCCGCCCGGAATGGACCATTGGCCCTCAAGCGGCGGCCCGCCGCGGCGAATCAACAGCGCGCGGCCGTTCGAAATCACCACCCCTCCCACTCCCACCATGGGGCGCTCCGGATATTCGCGGTCGTCGGACACCTTTACAGGAACCTCCAGCGAAAAGCTTGACACGGACGTTATATAATACGACGTCCGGTGGCAGTTTAGCCCCAGGAGGAGATATTCCCGTGACCAAGTGCCCGGAATGCGACGCTGACATCGACTTGGACGAAGAAGAAGTCGAAGAAGGTGAAATTGTGAGCTGTGCGGAATGCGACGCAGAGCTTGAAGTGACGCAGATTCATCCCGTGCACCTCATCGTCATCTCCGAGGATGATGATGACGACGATGATGAGGACGATGAGGAGGAAGACGCCGTTGTGAAGAAGGAAGATGCTGACGACGAGCCGGGCGTCGAGGACGAGGACGAAGAAGCCGAGTGAGTCCTCGTCCGCCGCCACCGGGCATCTTTCGCTCGCCGCGGCTTCATCTTACGCAATGGATCTCGGTGCGGGTGGGAAACCTGGCTGGCGCCGCGGCCGCCACGGTTTAGCTCCCCCAGGACAGAAGGGAACTTTGAAGATGCGAGCGATCTTCCAATTTGCGGTCGTCATGGCGCTGGGTACTGCTTTCGCTCTTCCTGCCGCCGCACAGGAAAAGAAGAACGACGCGCAGCTCCGCACCATCCGCGGAACCGTATTAGACAAGGAAGAAACGCCAACTCCTTCTGGCGTGGTTTATCTGCTCAATGTGAAGACGCAGGACGTCAAGACGTACATAGCGGACGAAGCCGGCAACTACCGTTTCAGCGGCCTCGATCCCAACGTGGATTACGAAGTGCACGCCGAGCACAAGGACATGATCTCCCCGACTCACACCGTTTCAAGTTTCGATTCCCGCCGCGATGTCGAACTCGTCCTCAAGCTCTCGCACAAAAAGCCCGCGCACTAATTGCCTTCTGAGCTTGGCTCGGCAAATCAAGAATCTCTGTGGGTCGTGGTTTCACAGCTTGCGGAAAAACGCGCAGTTGGCGATCCCGGCCGCGCCGCTGGTGAGAGCACGATTCTCAGAGCGCCGGAGGCGCGCCAGAAGTAATTCCAAGCGCCGTAGGTGCGACACATTTCGCGTTACGGCAGGCTGAACACCGATACCGCGTTGCCGGCCTCTCCCACCACGTACTGTTTGCCGTCCACCGCGTACGTGATTGGATTCGCGCGCGCGGAATTCCCCAGCTGAATATTCCAGAGTGGCTTCCCGGTTTCGTCGTCAAGCGCAAAGAAATTTCCCTGGCTGTCCGCGCAGAAGACCAGTCCGCCGGCCGTCGCCAGCGTTCCCGTCCAGGAATCGCCGACCATCCTGAATTCCCATTTCCGATCGCCCGTCGTCGCTTCCAGTGCGCGCACCGCGGTGTAGGCCGCGTCTCCATTCACCAGCTTCTGCCCGCCGCCTCCACCGGTGTCATTCGGATTGTGCGGCTGGATCGTCGGACGCCCCTTGTAGTAGTAAGCGCCCTGCTCCCTCGTATCGACGTAGAAAAATCCCGTCAGCGGGCTGTAGGACGAACTCGTCCAGTTCACGCTTCCCGTGATGCTCGGATAAATTAGGTTTCCCTGCGTCGTCGGTTCGATATTCGGCATTTGGATCGGCCGGCCCTTTGCATCGAGACCTTTCGCCCAGGTCTGCTTCGCGTATGCTTTGCCGGTAATGAATTCGCCGGTCTCGCGGTCGAGCACGTAGTAAAACGCGTTTCGATTCGCCTGCGCCACGATCTTTCGCTTCTTCCCGTTGATCGTCGCGTCAAACAGGATCGGCGGCTCGGACGCATCCCAGTCGTGCGTTTCGTGCGGTGAAAACTGGAAATACCATTTCATTTTTCCCGTGTCCGCGTCGATCGCCAGCAGGGAGCACGAGTAGAGATTGTCTCCCTTGCGCGCGTCGCCGTTCCAATCCGGCGCCGGATTTCCCGTGCCCCAGTAGAGCGTGTTCAGCTCCGGATCGTACGCGCCCGTATTCCACGTGGTCGCGCCGCCGTATTTGTACGAGTCGCCTCCCCATGTCTCGACGCCCGGCTCTCCCGTCGTCGGAATCGTGTACAGCCGCCAGAGCCGCTTGCCGTCTTTCGCGTCGTACGCATCGATGTAGCCGCGCAGCCCGCCCTCGCCCCCGCCCATTCCGACGACGATCTTTCCATTGATCGCCATGGGAGCCTGCGTGATCGCCACGGCCTGTTTGTTGTCGCCGATCTCCACGTTCCAGCGCATGTTGCCGGTTTTCGCATCCAGCGCCACCAGGTGCGCGTCAATCGTTGCGACGTACACGGTGTCGCCCAGAATTGCCACGCCGCGATTCGTCGGGAAAAGTCCAATCGTCAGCAAGTCCTTCGGCAGATCGGCGGTCCATCGCCACACAGGACGCCCCGTGCGCACATCCAGCGCCGTCACCGTCGTCGGCGGCTCGGTCACGTACATCATTCCGTCCACCACAATCGGCGACGATTCGAAAATCCCCGTCCTTCGAAGCTGATAGACCCAGCGCAGCTTCAACTGGTTTACGTTCGTCTTGTTGATCTGCTTCAGCTCGGAGAATCGCTGCGCCGCATAGTTGCCGCCATACGTAATCCAATTCTCGGGATGGCTCGCCGAGTGCAATATTTCGTCGTAGTTCACGTTCTGCGCCGCGGACTCCAGCCGGCTCCCCAGCACCAGCGCGGCCACCGCCACGCCGCATAGAAAATACTTCGACACGTTCATTGTGCCTCTCCCAGACTCGAAAGGTACGCCACCAGATCGTTGATCTGCGCCGCCGTGAGCTTATCCTTATAGCTCGGCATGAAGCTCTTGCCGGGCTCCGGGTCGATGCTCTTCATCTCGAATTTCTGAATGGAGTGCAGATTACCGTTCGCATCGCGCAGCTGAATCGTGAACGAGTCCTCATTCACCCGCGTGCCTTCAATGACTTTTCCATCCTTCGTCACCGCGCGATACACCACGTATGCTGTGAACGTGGCCCGTTCCTGCAATCCCGCGTCGAGCGGCAGATTGTTGCCCGGATCCTCTAGCGTTTTCGTCAGCGTGACGATCGAGCGCTGGACTCCAATATGGCTCAGGTCCGGCCCCAGGTTCCCACCCTCCGCGCCGACCGCATGGCAGGTCCCGCATTTGCTGGCATCGTAGATTTCTTTGCCTTTTTTCGAATCGCCGGTCGCCACGCCTGCGTCTTCGTGGCCGAGCGTCATCGCGTAGTCCACAAGTTTCCAGACCGTCGCATCGTCCAGCGAAGTGAACGCCGGCATGCCCGTGCCGATGATCCCGCCGCGGATCCTCCCGTACACCCCTTCCGGCCCCATCGCCGCGCCCGCGCCGCGGATATTCGGACCGTTTCCGCCACTTCCGTCGATGCCGTGGCAAACTGCGCAGGTGCCCGCAAAGATGTCTTTGCCCGCCGCGATGCTCTCGGGAGTGGCTTTCGGGTGCGCCGCATGCGGTGGGGTAACTGGCTGTCCTTGGGGCAGCGCCGGCGGAGCCACAAACGCCAGACCCGCGGCTGAAATTATCGCCGCCATGCAGAAGGAGCGAATTGCGGTCATCTCATTCCCCCAATGAAGCCCCGGCTGCTTCGATCTGCGCACATCCTACCACTGCGCCGGAAAATTGCGATGGCGGGACGCCTTCCGCCTACGGCAGGCTGAAGACGAACAGCGTGTTTCCGGCCGAGTCCACGACGTACTGTTTGCCGTCGACCGCGTACGACGCGGGATTCGACCGCACCGAAGATCCCAGCAGCAAGTGCCAGAGCGGCTCGCCGGTCTCGGCGTTCAGCGCGAAGAAATTCCCGGCGGCGTCAGCGGAGAAAACCAGTCCGCCGGCGGTCACCAGCGTGCCGGTCCAGGAATCGCCCACCATCCTGTATTCCCACTTTTTCTCGCCTGTCGCCGCGTTCAGCGCGCGAATCGACGTCACCGTCTCGTCCCCTGGCCCCGGGCGCGATCCGCCCCCTCCGCCGCCCACGATGCCGTTCGAATTCCCCTTTTCGAACTTCCGTTCGCCCTTGACGTAGTACGCGCCACCGTCGCGCGCGTTCACGTAAAAAAGCCCTGTGATCGGGCTATAGCACGGGCTCGTCCAGTTGATCGCGCCGGTGAGCGTCGGATAAACCAGCGTTCCTTCGGCGCTCGGCTCGATCTGTTCGGCCGGCATCTTGATCGGACGCCCCTTCGCGTCGAGCCCTTTCGCCCACGTCTGCTTCGCGAACGGCACGCCGCTGATGAATTCTCCCGTCGCGCGATCCAGCACGTAATAAAACGCGTTGCGATTCGCCAGCGTCACCAGTTTGCGTGGTTTCCCGTTCACCGTCGCGTCAAACAAAATCGGCGGCTCGGACGAATCCCAGTCGTGCGTCTCGTGCGGCGAAAACTGGAAATACCATTTCAATTTCCCCGTATCCGCGTCCAAAGCGATCAGCGAGCACGTGAACAGGTTGTCACCCATGCGCCCCTCGCCGTTCCAGTCCGGAACGGGATTCCCGGTGCCCCAATAGATCACATTCAGCTCCGGATCGTACGAGCCCGTGTTCCACGTCGTTCCGCCGCCGTTCGACCAGCTTCCGTCGGCCCACGTGTCCGCTCCCGGATCGCTCGCGCTGCGCGGCACCGTATAAAAGCGCCAAAGCAGCTTTCCGTCGTTCGCGTCGTAGCAGCTCAGGAATCCGTGCGCGCCCGCCTCGCCTCCGCCCACACCGACCACGATCTTTCCGTTGATCGCCAGCGGTGCCTGCGTGATCGCGTAACCGTCCGCCTTGTCCGCGATCAGCGTATTCCACCGCACCAGTCCGTTTTTCGCGTCGAGCGCGATCAGGTGGTCGTCAATCGTCGCCAGATACAGCTTGTCGCCGAGAATCGCCACGCCGCGATTCGTCGGGAAAAGACCCACGGGAACAAAATCCCGCGGCACGGGCGGCACGTAGTGCCACAGCGGCTTTCCGGTTCGCGCGTCGAGCGCCGTCACGTTGCTTGGCGGCTCCGTCAAGTACATGATCCCGTCCACGATCAGCGGCGTGGATTCCATCACGCCGTTTCCGCGCATCTGGTACGCCCAGGCCACGCGCAGATCCTTGGCGTTCTGCGGCGTCATTTCCTTCAGCCCTGAAAATCGCTGCGAGCCGTAGTTGCCGCCGTACGTCAGCCAGTTCTGCGGCTCCGCGTCCGATTTCATCAGCCGCTCGTAGGGAACTTGCGCCAGGCTCGGCAGCGCTCCGCACAGCGCCATCACCATCGCCAAATATTTCGCGGCTCTCATTGGGCCCCCTTCAAACTCGAAAGATACGCGACCAGATTATCCATGTCCGTCGCTGAAAGATTTCCGTAGCTCGGCATCACCGTTTGTCCCGGCTGCGGTTCGATCGTTTTCAGCTTCGGCTTGTCGAACGAATAGAAGTGCCCGCCCACGTCACGCAGCACGATCGTGAACGTGTCCTCGCTCACGCGAATGCCCGTCGTTTCGTGTCCGTCTTTCGAGACCACGCGGACAAGCGCGTAGCCCGCCGGCGGATTCTTCCCCGGATCGCGCAGAAACTCGTAAAAGTATTTTGGCGGCCGCGATCTCCCGATCGTCGTCAGTTGCGGCCCTACTCCGCCGCCGGTCATCCCAATCGCGTGGCACACCACGCAGCCGTTCGCGTCATATACGGTTTTCCCTTTTTCCGGATCGCCCTTCGCCGCTTCCACCGGCCCAGTGTCTCCCAGCGTGCGCACGAACCCGACGACCTGCCACACGCGCTGGTCGTTCAGCGACATGACCGGAGGCATGGCGCCCGTCCCGTTTCGTACCGCGGCAAAAATCCCTGCGTCGCCTCGCCGCGCCAGGACCCCGTGCAGATTCGGTCCGAGCTGTCCGCTTCCATCGAACCCGTGGCACCCGGCGCACTGCGCCGCGAAAATCTGCTTGCCGTTGGCGATATCGTCCGGAGTCAGCTTCGCGGTGGGCGATTCCTGCGCCGCGCCGCCCGGTGCCGGATTCGGCGGAGGTGCGCCCTGCGGCGATGCGTGCGACCTGCTGAGTCCCAAGCCCGAGACAATCAGCAGCAAGCCGGCGAGACACAACGACCGAATTGCATTCATGTCGTAACCCCGTTTGAAATTAGGCGTGTGCTAGGTAATACGACGGCGCGAGTCCTGTCAAGGTTTCTTCATGATCGCGCGAACGAGCGTTAGCAAGTTTCCGGTTGATAAGAAGAAAAACAATGGTGCCGGCGGCGGGAATCGAACCCACGACCTAGGGATTATGAGACCCTCGCTCTACCACTGAGCCACGCCGGCACGCAAACGATTATTGATGCTAAGGGTTCGCTCGCCGGAGTGTCAAGGCTGTGTCTGATCCCGCGTGCGCGCTTCCGCCATGATCTTTTCGATTTCGTCCGCGGTGCGCGGCAGGCGCGCGGTCAGCAGCTGGTAGCCGTCCTTGGTGACGAGCACGTCGTCCTCGATGCGCACGCCGATATTTTCCTCGGGAATGTAAATCCCCGGCTCGACGGTGACGACCATCCCCGGCTCAAGCGGCCTTGCGCGGTCGCCCGGGTCGTGCACGTCGAGGCCGAGGTGATGGCTCACGCCGTGCGGATAATATCGCCCGAGTGTGCGCCCTTCTTTGTCGTGCCCGTGCGTGTTGATATATTCGGTCACGATCGCTTGGAGGCTGCCCTTGTCGCCGGTGAGCACGGCTCCCGGCTTCACCGCCGCCAGCGCCGCGTTTTGCGCTCCGAGGACGATGTCGTAAATCTCCCGCTGCCGCGGCGTGAACGTGCCGTTGGCGGGCAGAGTGCGCGTGATGTCCGCGGCGTAGCCGCCGTACTCGCCGCCGACGTCGATCACCACCACGTCGCCATCTTTGATTTCCGCGTCGAGCGCGCTGTAGTGCAGCACCGTGGAACTGAATCCCGCGCCCACGATCGGCGCGTACGCCTCCCGCGAGCAGCCACCCATCTCGTGAATTTCCTTCATCCGCGCGGCAATCTGATATTCGAACATTCCCGGCCGCATGTGCCGCATGGCGTCGAATTGCGCGTCCACCGACACGTCAATGGCCTTCTGCATCAACGCCAGCTCGCCCGCGGACTTCACCTGGCGCATCGCGTCGAGTTGCGGCGTGATGTCCTTGAGCGTCGCATGCGGAATCGCGGCGCGAATCTCCGCGACCGAATTCGTCAGGTGCGGATAGCCTTCCTCATGCTTCGGCGGCAGCAGCGTGTAGAAAGTCTTGTAGGTCTTGGCGAGCTTTTCGAGATCGCCCCTAAGGTTGGCAATCGGCTCGACGTTCGCAAAACCGGTCTTCGCGGCGACGTCCGGATCGTTCGGGCCGATCTTCGGCCCCTCCCAGACTTCCTCCGCTGGATTGCGCGCCGGAAGAAAGAGAATTTCGCGCAAACCGTCCGCCGATTGTTTTCCGTCCGATTTCTCCGCGCCCGATTGATCGGCGCCTGATTTATTGGCAGTCGTTTCGGGAATCAGCAGCAGCACCGCGCCTGGCTCGCTGTGGCCGGTCAGGTAATAGAAGTGCGGCTCCTGAAAAAATAGCGCAACCTCGGACGCGTCTTCGTGCCCCGTGTAGCCGAAGATCACGATCGGCCCGTCCACCGCCGCGCGGAGCTTCGCGCGCCGCGCCGCATACTCGTCGCTCGGCTGACGGAACCGCGCCTGCGCCACGAAACACAGACACAGAATTGCCAGCTGCAAAAAGTTGATGCGTCGCATCGATAGGATTGTCGATTTCATTTGGCCCGCAACATCATACCCGAGAGTTCGGCGGCCGGAGGCGTGCAGACGAGTCGGAGATTCGAGCTCGCGCCATCCCTGAAAGAGACGGGAACCGCAAAACGCGTGGCGGTTCGATTCTTGACAATAGATGACGACTTGATTAACATAAGTTGGGGTATTTTTCAGCCCCGACGGAGAAGCAACATGGTCAGGCCATGGCTCCCGAGGCCGCGACGAGTGGCGCCCGGGAGATCAGACGTCGCAACGAACGCCGCAACACCCTCAGCACTACACCCTCGCACCCACACTCCACGAAAGAGAGCCCTCCATGATCGGCCAATTCCTTCCTTGCCGCGCGCTGCCGCCATCCTACGACTCGGCAACTAAGGTTCTCGCCGGACCGAAAGGCGATCCGCGCAATTCTCGATCGACCGCGGAACCGGGCGGTCCCGGCCTCGTTTTTCACGAATCGCGCCCTCGCGTTGATCGACACAAGGTGCCAGGCATCTATCGTCGCATCTCCCTGAAAACAAACGACAGCGACCCCACCTGCTCGACACACTTTTTC
>JARLGK010000232.1 GCA_031296075.1 Candidatus Acidiferrales bacterium | reverse complement strand
TCGGCATGGTGCTGGGCGCAAACAAGGGCGACATGCTCAACCTGCAGGCCTTCGGCGGCGTTTTCGGGAGCGAGCGAAATACGAAGCATTCCTTCAAAGTGCTCGATACCAGCGTCATTATTGACGGCCGCGTTGGAGACATAGCCGAAGCGCTGTTTCTGGACGGCACGGTGATCATTCCGCACTTCGTCCTGCGGGAGCTGCAACTGGTGGCCGATTCGGCCGACCCGCTGAAGCGCCAGCGAGGCCGCCGCGGATTGGAAGTGCTGCAGCGCATCCAGAAAATGCCGCACCTGGACGTGCAGATCGCCGACGACGATTTTCCGCATATCCCCGACGTGGATATGAAATTGATCGAACTGGCCCGGCGTTACGACGCAAAAGTGGTAACCAACGATTTCAACCTGAACAAGGTGGCCACGCTGCAGGGAATTGAAATCATGAACGTGAACCTGCTGGCGAACGCGCTGAAGCCCGTGGTGTTGCCCGGCGAGATCATGCGCGTGTTCATCCTGCGCGAAGGGAAGGAATACAACCAGGGCGTTGCGTACCTCGACGATGGCACGATGGTGGTTGCTGACGGCGCGCGCAAGATGATCAACAAGACGGTGGACATCAGCGTTACGTCCGTTCACCAGACCACCGCCGGCAAAATGATCTTCGGGCGTTACGACGAGCGCGGCGAGCAGACTCCGCGCGCCGTTCCCGCCGCTCCGGCGGAGGGCTCGGCGGCAGGTCGTGCGGCCGAAGGCGCCGTCCCCGGCGGCGATCGTCCGCCGCGCCCGCTCTATCCCGAGTCCGGGCGCTCGTGATGTCCAAACCATCGCGCCTTTGCCTCGCCGCGCGCGCCTCGGCTGAGATTGACTTCTAACCTTTCCATGAGCCGCATTGCTGCCATCGTTCCCGCCGCAGGCCTCGGCACCCGCATGGGCGCCGAGCAGCCGAAGCAGTTCCTTGAGCTCGACGGTCTGCCGCTGATCATTTTCACGCTGCGGCGCCTGGCCGCGTGCCCCGCCATCACCGATTTCTTTATCTCGACGCGCGCCGATGACGTCATGTCGCTGCAGGACAAAGTCACGAAAGCGGCGCTTGGCCGCCCCGCGCGCGTGGTCCACGGCGGCGACACGCGCCAGCAATCCGTCGCGAACGCGCTCGCGCAGGTTGATCCATCCACCGAAATTGTTCTGGTGCACGATGCGGTGCGACCGTTTGTCACGCGCGAACAGATCGAGCGCGTGATTGCCGAAGCGCGCGCGCGTGGCGCCGCCATCCTCGGCCTGCCCGCGATTGACACGGTGAAGGAAGTGAAGCGCGCGAGCCTGCCGGAGGACGTCGCGCTGATTTCGGCGACAATTCCGCGCGAGCGGATCGTGCTGGCGCAAACACCGCAGGCATTTTCCTACGCGCTTCTGCGCGACGCCTTCCGCAAGGCTCAGCAGGATGACTTCACCGCGTCGGATGAAGCCGCGCTCGTCGAACGCTTCGGCCACGACGTGTTTGTCGTGGTTGGCTCGGAGCGGAACATAAAAATCACGCGCCCCTCGGACATGGATCTCGCGCGCTTCTACCTCGAGCAGGAGCGCCGCACGGTGAAGGCATAATGGAGTACTCCGGAATCGGGTACGATCTTCACCGGCTGGTCGAAGGGCGCAAGCTCATGATTGGCGGCGTCGAAGTTCCGTTCGATAAGGGCTCGCAGGGGCATTCCGATGGCGACGTGCTCGCGCACGCGCTGTGCGATGCGATCCTCGGCGCCGCGAGCCTGGGCGACATCGGCACGCACTTTCTCGACAGCGACCCGAAGTGGAAGGGCGCGTCGAGCCTGATTTTTCTCGAGCACGTGGCCAAGATGCTTGCCGACCGGCGACTCCGCGTCGTTCATGTGGACGCGATCGTGATCTGCGAGCGTCCCAAGCTCGGCCCGCATTTTCCGGCCATGCGCGCGGCGCTCGGCAAGGCGCTCGGCCTCGCCACCGACCAGATCAATTTGAAGGCCAAGACCAACGAAGGCGTTGACGCCGTCGGCCGCGGCGAGGCGATCGCCGCCCACGCCATCGCCACGGTTCGGCAGCACTAACCGCGCGCCCCCGCTCGCAACTGCGCTAGAATTCTTCGTCATGACGCACGACGCCTCCGCCGAATCGCCGCTTGCGCTTGCGAATTCGTTTGCGGGCGCGGACATCGCCGCGATTCTGCGCGAGCGGGGTTGGCTCGATGCCACTCACGCCGAGGAAGCCGGCGCTGCGTTGCAGGCATGGCTTGCGCGCGCGGCCGAGCTTCTTGGTCCGCACGCGGCGGATCGCGATGCGCTTGCGGAATTGCTCGGGCTGATTTTCAGCTACGACGCGGTTGCGATCTTACAGGACGCTGCGAACCAGGCTGTCCTCGCGCGCGAAGGGGCGCGCGACGTGATCCGCGAGCTAGCCAACCGGATCCTCGAAGGCGGCGACGTGGATTCCGATCGGTTTAAGGAGATTGTCGAGGGGATGAAGTTGGCCGTGCCGTATCGCAGCCGCGCGATGTTTCATCCGATTCGCGTGGCGCTCGCGGGTCGCGCGGGCGATGGGGAGCTCGATCGCGTGATTTTGCTGCTAGACGCGGCTGCGAGGCTGCCGTTCGTTGTGCCGGTGAAGGCCGCGCGGCAACGCATGCTCGAATTCTGCGCCGCTCTCGACTGATTGGCCGCAGAGGCACCGAGACACAGAGCCAATTAAGAAAAATAGAGAAAACAAAGACAAATGAACTGGATCACGGGATTTCATGCAGTCGAAGAGGCGCTCGCGGCGGGACGGCCGCTCGATCGCATCCTGATTGCAAAAGGGCGACACGGCGAGCGCGTCGAGGCAGTGGTGCAGCTCGCGAAATCGCGCGGCGTCCCGGTGCGCTTCGAGGATCGGCAGCAGGTGGACCGCGCCACCGGAACGCGCGAGCATCAGGGCGTCGCCGCGCTCGGTGCGGCGAAACCCGCCGTCGAGCTGGAGGATTTGCTCGCCGCGAAGGGCGGGCAGGGCCTGCTCGTGCTGCTCGATGGCATCGAGGACCCGCACAACCTGGGCGCGATTGTGCGCACGTCGCTCGCCGCGGGTGCGCAGGGCGTGATCATTCCGGAGCGGCGCGCCGCCGGCTTGAGTGACACGGTCGAGAGGGCGTCGGCGGGCGCGCTGGCGCACTTGCCCGTCGCGCGCGTGAAGAATCTGGTGCGCGCGATGGAGGAAATCAAGGAAGCGGGCTACTGGCTGGTGGGGCTCGACGAGCGCGCCGAAAAAACCTACACGGAAGTGGATTTGAAGGCATCCGTCGGAATCGTGCTGGGCAGCGAAGGCGAAGGCCTGCACGAGCTGACACGCAAGCGCTGCGACTTCCTCGTCTCGATTCCGACGTCTGGCCCGGTGCGCTCGCTCAACGTGTCCGTCGCCGCGGGCGTCATGCTATTCGAAGCCGTCCGCCAGCGCCACAATTCAGAAGGCAGAAAATAGAAAACGGAAAATGGAAAAGTGAATGTGGGAACCTAGAATGGTCCCGCACTTTCCATTTTCTCTCTTCCAACTTCCTTTTCTGCTAGCTGTCGTACTTCAGCAGGGAAAACACATCCACGCCGGGCAGCTTCGAACGTCCGTGCAGAAAATTCAATTCCACGGCGAATGCGGCGCCGACAATGTCGCCGCCGAGCTGGCGCACCAGGTTGATTGCAGCCGCCGCAGTGCCTCCGGTGGCGAGCAAGTCGTCGCACAGGAGGACGCGCTGGCCCTTTTTGACCGCGTCCTGATGGATTTCGAGCTGGTCGCTGCCGTATTCGAGCTGATAGGTGACCGACGCGGTTTTCCACGGCAACTTTTTCGGCTTGCGCACCGGAACAAATCCCGCGCCCAGGCGGTAGGCGAGCGCCGGAGCGAAGATGAACCCGCGCGCTTCGATTCCGGCGACCACGTCCACGGGTTGCCCGCCGTAGTGCTCGCAGAGCTTGTCCACTAGTGAGTGGAATCCCTTTCCGTCCTGCAACAATGTCGTCAGGTCGTAAAACAAGATCCCCGGCTTCGGATAATCCGGAATTTCGCGGATCATTTTCTTCAGGTCGTCCATCGTCTCCTCTTCCCGGCGTCAGGCGTCGTACTCGATCGAAAACTCATCGGCAAATCTCGGCTCGACCACCGCTTCTTCCTCGGTCACGCTCGTGACGGTGGCCCCATACGGACCGCGTTCGAGGTCCCTCCGCAGCGCCGCCAGCGTCTCCGCCGGCGCGATAGCGTACACTTCGACGCGGCCGTCGCGAAGATTCCGAACGTATCCCATCACTTTCAGGTGCATGGCGGCGCGCTCGGCGAAGTAGCGGTAGCCGACACCCTGCACCATTCCGCTGACGTAGTAGCGCTTCGCGTTCCGTTCTTCGTGCACGACGGATTCAGCCCCGGAACTGCAAACGCGCGATTTTAACAGAGCACCGGCCGCCGCGAGCCTGTCTTTTTCAGCCGGTGTGCGCGGAAGGTGTGATATTTTTCGCGTGCGTCGCGTCCGTCCGGCCTCAACGGAAAGGGCGGATCGCGCATCTAATGCCTGGAATGACCTCATCCACGTGGCAGCTCACACTTTCAGCGGCACTGCTCGCGATTTTCGTGGCAAGCGCCGCGCTTCCAGTGTGCGCGCAAGACAATCAGGGCCCGCTGGGGCCCCCGCCGAAGTTCGAAGTGAGGCGCGTCCCTTCGGTACCGCATCCCGGGCCGCCGCCCATACCGCAACAAGAGATCATCCGCAGATTCGCGGCGAATGAGGACGCGGCCAGGAAAATTTACGAAACCTACGATTTCGTGCAGACAATTCGCATCGAGGAGATGAGCAATCCCGGCGGGAAATTCACGGTGACCGGCGAGGAGTACACCCGGCCCGATGGGCAGCGATTCTGGCGCATCGTGAAGCCCGCTGAATCGACGCTCAAGCTGACGCACTATTCGTTCGAGGACGTGCGCACGATCACGACGCTGCCGACTTTCTTTCTCACGTCCGACCAGATCGCGAATTACGATTTTCTCTACGCCGGCCAGCAGAAGCTCGACGAGCTCAACACCTATGTTTTTCAAGTGAAGCCGAAACAGTTCAGCCGCACGCAGCGCCTGTTTCAGGGCGTCGTGTTCGTGGACGATCACGACCTCGCCATCGTCGAGACGTACGGAAAGTTTGTGACGGAGCTGATCGACGAGGGCACGAAGCTGCCCTTCAGCCTGTTCGAGACGTACCGGGAGAATTTTCAGGACAAGTATTGGCTGCCGACGTACACGACCTCGGATGACTATTTTGGCGCCGCCGGCGAAGAGGAATTCCAGTTGCGACTGGTGATCCGCTCGACCGATTTCAAGCCGAACGCATCGGGCGGAGCCGCTCCGACGCAAGCGCCAGCGCCGCCGTCGACGGCCGCCCCGCCGCGCAATTAATCGGCGCGGCGCAAATACCGGGGCAGCTCACGGATCGAGCGCAGCAGGAGATCCGGCTCCGCGGCGCGAATCCGCTCTGCGGTAGGGAACGGGCCGAGCACTCCGATGGCTCGCACTCCCGCGCGGCGCGCCATTTCAATATCCTGCGCCGAATCGCCCACATACACGCACTCCTCAGGCGCAGCGCGCAGAATCCGCAACGCCATCTGGAGCGGCGCGGGGTGAGGCTTCTTGCGGAGCGAGTCTTCGCTGTAAACGCGCGCGGAAAAACGTTTCGTGAACTCGAATTCGCGGAGCTGCTTTCGCACGCGCCCGCGGCTTCCGCTGGTCACCAGGCCCAGGCGAAAGCGTCTAATGAGCGTGCGCAGCACGGTTCGCGCGCCGGGCAACAGCGCCGGGCGCTCCGCGCGGTAAGCCGTTCGCCACAGCCGGTCGGCACGCGCCCACTCCGTGCGCGGAATTCGCGCGGCGCGATAGACGTGGTACCAATCGGGAGAATAGTGCCGGTCAATTTCGCGGACTCCCCATTCGATTCCCAGGGCGCGAAACATGGCCAGGTACGCTCGCTGGTCGGCCGCGTAGGAATCGAGCAGCGTGCCGTCCCAATCGAACAGCACGACGCGCGCCCGGAATTGTGGTTGATCCATCGAAAGGGAATCGTATCAGAAGAACGCGCGGACCCGTGTAGCGCAGGCCGGAGCTGCGCGAAAAATCAGTGGCGAAGTATGGGAAGCGAGCTACCCAACCTTGTAGCGCATGGGCAGCACGTCGTCGCGCTGCAAAGCGAAATCGTCGAAGCTTGCGGCGTAAGCTCGCCAGCCGGGCGTATCCGTGTCTTCCGCGCGCACCACGTGAGCAGCGGTGCACATCTGCACTCGGCCGAAGCCGGGCGCGCGGTCAACCAGCGCCACTTCGAGCTCAATCGCCGTGCCGGGCTCGATCTGGCGGGGCGCGAGGAAACATACGCCGCTCGAACTGATGTTTCGCGTGACCAGCGTGACAGGAACCGGCTCGGCAGCCTCGCCGATTCGCGTCAGGCGCAGCGGCAGCGATAGCGAAGCCCGCGGATAGCGCCGGCGCTCGGACGCCACGCCAATCGTGTGCGTCGGGACTCGCGCGAAGCGTCGCGGTCCTGGCTTTCCTGATATCGCTGTGACGGATTCTGTGCGGGATTCAACTTCACGAAGCGGAGAAACTGCGGCGCGATCGTCGCGTTCCGGAACAGCTCCCATGACACTTCCCCCAAGACCTGCCGACAGATGACCCCCTCGACAGGTTGTCCGAATATGCGGGACGTCCATTGAACCGTCAACCAGGCATCGAGAAAAAGTGCCGTATGATGTAACCCTCTGTGTAGCGCCTGCGAGGGCCGGCGATACGCGGGTTTCCGAGACCTCGATCGCGGGCCGACCGGATTTGACCGCAAGATTCGGATAGTTCGCAGCTTTTGGTTCGGTTAACTTGATCGCGTCAAGGCAGTTCACGGGGCGCGGGTAAGAGATGCTTCGAAATCCAGGTCGAGCACGGCAGGGAACGGGTCGCCACGATGGCGGTTCGCGCTGGCAGGCCGTGCAGGCCCGCGACCGCAGCGCGGACGGCGCATTCGTTTACGCCGTGCGCTCGACCGGGATTTACTGCCGGCCGTCGTGCCCCTCGCGCAAGCCCCGGCGCGAGCAGGTCGTCTTCTTTCCGCTTCCGGAAGCTGCCGAGCAGAAGGGATTTCGGGAGTGCAGGCGCTGTCACCCGCGCGCGTTTCCGATGCGGGACGCGAGGATCGAGACCGTCGCGCGCATCTGCCGCGAAATCGAGGCGCGTATCCTGGCCGACCCCGGCATGGACGTTCGCAGCGACGCCCAACTAACGCTCGCGGCGCTCAGCACGCCCGTGGGCATGAGCCCCCATCAGCTCGATCGCGCATTTCGCAGCGCGATGGGCATCACTCCGCGGCAATACGCCGATGCGCAGCGAATGCGCCGGCTGAAGTCGCGACTGAAAAGAGGAGATAACGTGACCACCGCATTGTATGAGGCAGGATTTGGCTCGTCGAGCCGGCTATATGAACGGGCACCGTCGCACCTCGGCATGACGCCCGCCGCGTATGGCCGGGGCGGCACCGGAATGAAAATTCACTACGCGATTGTGGGTTCGCCGCTCGGCCGGCTGCTCGTCGGCGCAACAAACCGCGGAATCAGCGCGCTCTATTTGGGCGAATCCGATGGCGCCCTTCGCGCGGCGCTGCGGAAGGAATACCCCGGCGCGGGTCTTATCCCAGACGCCCCGGGACAAGGCGCCAAGGGCCGTGGAAAACTCGGTGAATGGGTCGGACATATCCTCGCTCATCTGCGAGGACAGGAACCGCACCTCGATTTGCCGACCGATGTGCAGGCCACGGCATTCCAGCGGCGCGTCTGGGAAGAACTCCGAAAGATTCCGCACGGAGCCACGAAGACTTACACGGAGGTCGCGCGTGCCATCGGACGCCCGGCCGCGGTTCGCGCAGTCGCGCGCGCCTGCGCCACAAATCCAGTGTCCGTCGTGGTGCCCTGCCATCGCGTGGTCCGGCAAGACGGCAATCTGGCGGGATATCGCTGGGGCATCCAACGCAAACGCGAATTGCTTGAGAGGGAAGGGAAGGCGGCGCGGCCGTAGCAGCAAAGATCGAAGCGGGGTTTGTCCTTTTCCGGTCCGGCCCAGGATGGTTCAGCCCTGCGGTTTGATTCTTTCCGTGCCTTTGGGCCAATGCGGTTTGAACTTTGAATCCGGCAATCCCGGGTTCCGCACGACCTTTGAGTAGTGAACGATGGAATAGTCGCCCGATCCGGCCTCGTAGAACTCCTGCTGCACGGGCAGCCAGCTGGATTCATCCAGCCAAATCTGGATCTTGGCGATTTGGTTTCGCACAGCGTCCGATTTCGGAGTCAATTCCAGCTCGATTGTCTTCTTGTCGTCGAGCTTATCCTCCTTTAGCAGCGCGACCAGATAGCCCTTCTGCAGATCCTTGCTTTCGGTGCCGAATCCCAAAAGCAGAAACTGGTCCACTAGCGCGCGGTTCTTGCCCAGATTGTATTCCTCGACGCGGTTCAGGCCCGGCGTATAGATGTACAGGTTGTCGCCTGTCCTTAGAATCGTGCGCGCGTTGGGCGCCTTGAACTCCAGCAGCATCTTATCGCCCCGGACCTGAATGCTCCCTGCTTCGGTCGAGTGATCATTCACCACGACGGTGACTTTGGTGCGCTCGATGTCGGCGGAAAGGCTGTGGAAGTCCTTGGCCTCGGCGTCCATCTGCCGGAGGACGCCGTCGAGGGTCCATGCAGTGCGATTCTGCGCCTGCACCGCAAAAAGGCCGGAGGCCAACCAAATCATGGCGCATAGGGCGATCGTGGCTCCCCGGCTTTTTCCGATGAACAATTGCCCCCCAAAAATCAAACGTTCGATAGCGTGCGAACCATGATAGCACAGTGAAAAGGAGCGCAAATGTGTCCGCACGCGACGTTTGGCAGTGGACAGACGGTGTCTATGGCTCGCCGGGCGAGCTTCGAGGCGCGCCCGCCCGGCGGCATCCGTTTGATTTGTAATGCTCTGTGCGGCGGGGTTAAAATTAGATCGTGGGAGCAGGGAGAAAAGGCTTGACAAGAAATGGCACTCTATGGAGAATGCACTGCGCGCCGTTTCTGCCTTCCCCCTGAGGTAGTCGTTCCTCCCCTTTCGCATCGCCGGGAATAGTCTGCGAGGAGACCGGTGGCGGAAAAAGATAGCATAGCAACCAGCATGGACATGGATCGAGAAGTCATCCGCTGTCAAGTATGCGGGTTGGTGCAGTACCGCACGCGGACGGGCAATTGCCGTCGGTGTTTGCGTTTACTGCCCCCGAAGGTGACGTTCGTCATCCCGACGCCGTCGCCACAAGACTTGCCAGGGGATGACCGTCAACTGTTTGAGAACTGGCCGAATCGCGAGACTGTCGAGAACATCGGCCAGCGCATCCGGCAGTTGCGAGAATCGCGCGGAATGACGCAGAGCCAGCTACAAGCACGCTCTCGCGTTTCCCGCTCGTATTTGTCCCGGATCGAAAGCGGGCAGATGACTCCCAGCCTCGGCACGCTCGAGAAGATTGCCGAAGCTTTGGGTGTTGGCCTGAATCGCTTCTTCGTGCCGGAGACAAACGGCGAAACGGTTCTCGAGGACCCGTTCATTCAAGGGCTTCGTCCGTTTTTGCGGCAGCTTGATTGGACTCAGTGGCAGGGCATTCTGAAAAGGCTGCAGGCGATCAGCGAGCACGTCAGCACGAATCATATCGTGCGCCCGCTAGCTCCTCAGCCCGCGGAACGGATGCCCCAAGTGCCGCGCCGGCAGGTTCAGGGCGGACACGTCGCGACCGCCATTCACCGCTAGAACGGTAGCGGCAACGTCAAAATCAAAACCGGTCGGACGCGTGCGAGTCGCGCGTCCGACCGATTGGGTTGCTTGCTAGTAGAACTGCACCTTCACGTCCGCTCCCTTTTCGAGATGGACGGAATCGATAAACCGCACCTGCCGGTGGTCGTGGGTCATGATCAGCGACTGGGTACGCGTCCCATCGCCGAAGAACCGCACGCCGCGGAGCAGATTACCGCCGGTCACTCCCGTACAGGCAAAAATGATGTTTTTCCCGGGCGCCAGGTCTTGCGTGTCGTAAATCCGCTTCGCATCCTTGATACCCATTTGCGCGAGGCGTTCGTGGTGTTCCGGCTTGGACGCAACCAGGCGGCCGAGAATCTGGCCATTCAAGCATCGCAGCGCCGCAGCCGTCAGCACCCCCTCCGGAGCGCCTCCGGTACCCATCACCGCGTGAACGCCCATATTTGAAACCGCGGCGGTGATGCCGGCCGAAAGGTCGCCGTCGGAAATCAGTCGGATGCGCGCGCCGGTCGCACGGATATCCGCAATCAGCTTCTCGTGTCTCGGGCGATCGAGGACGATGATCACCAGGTCCTCGATCTCGCGGTCCAGCCTCTTCGCGATCGCGGCGAGATTGTGCTTCACCGGGGCGTCCAGCTCGACCGCGCCCTTGCATGCCGGGCCGACGATGAGCTTCTCCATGTATAGGTCGGGCGCGTGCAGGAGCCCGCCGCGATCGCTCGCGGCCAGTACCACGATGGCATTCGGCTCGCCCGTGGCGCAAAGATTCGTGCCCTCGAGGGGGTCCACGGCGATATCAATCTGGGGGTATTTGCGGCTCTTTTCGTGTCCCGCCGCGCCGACCTTTTCCCCGATGTAGAGCATCGGGGCTTCATCGCGCTCGCCTTCGCCGATCACGATGGTCGCGTCCATGCCGACCGTGTCCATTTCAGAGCGCATCGCTTGGACGGCGGCCTGATCGGAACCGTGACGGTCACCCAGGCCCATGGTGTGAGCCGACGCGATGGCCGCCCGCTCCACAACGCGCAAGAATTCCAGGCTTAGTTCTATCTCCACGATCACTCCTTGAAGATTCAGGATTCTGCCGGAAAAGGACCGCCACCCGGTGTCATGATAATCCTAATTCTTACGCAGCCCAGTCGATTTTTCAGCCGGGGATTGCGCGGATCAGACGTATGCGGCAATGCCCGTGATGCGTTCGCCGATGACCAGCTTGTGGATATCATGAGTACCCTCGTAGGTGTACACCGACTCGAGGTTGTTCATATGGCGCATGATGCCGTAGTCGTCCACGATCCCATTGGCGCCGAGGATTTCCCGCGCCATGCGCGCCACTTCGCGCGCCATCCACACATTGTTCATTTTCAGCATGGAAATGTGCGACGGATGCACGCGCCCCCGGTCCTTCAGGCGTCCCACTTGCAAGGCGAGGAATTGCGCCTTGGTGATTTCCGTGATCATCCAGACCAGTTTTTCCTGCACCAGCTGGTGCGAAGCGATCGGGCGGTCGTTGAATTGTTTCCGCTGCTTGGCGTAACCGAGCGCGGTGTCGTAGCAAGCCATGGCGGCGCCGATAGCGCCCCAGCCGATGCCGTACCGCGCCTGGTCAAGGCACGATAGCGGTCCTCGCAGGCCCTCGACTCCGGGCAGCACGTTTGCGGCCGGAATCTTGCAGTCGCTCATCGCCAGCCCAGAGGTCACCGAGGCGCGCAGTGATTGCTTTCCATGAATGGTCCACGCTTTGAAACCGGTCGTGCCCTTCTCCACCAGGAAGCCGCGAATCTTGCCGTCTTCGCATTTCGCCCAGATGACTGCGACGTCCGCGATCGAGCCGTTCGTGATCCACATCTTTTCGCCGTTGAGGACGTAGCTGTCGCCCTTTTTCACCGCGCGGGTCAGCATCCCGCCGGGATTGGAGCCGAATTGCGGCTCGGTGAGACCGAAGCAACCGATCGCTTTCCCTTGTTGCAGCAGCGGCAGCCATTTTTCCTTCTGCGCGTCCGAGCCGAACGCGTGAATGGGGTACATCACCAGCCCGGACTGCACGGAGGCGAAACTGCGAAGCCCGGAGTCGCCGCGTTCCAGCTCCTGCGTGACCACACCGTATTCCACGTTGGACATTTCCGCGCAGCCGTAGCCCTTCAGGTTCGCGCCGAAAAGCCCCAACTTCGCCATCTCGGGCACGAGCTGCAGCGGAAAGGTTCCCTCGCGGTCGTGCTGGGCGATGATTGGCAGCACCTGTTCGTCCACAAACTGCCGAACCGTTTTCCTGGCCAGCTTTTCTTCGTCGCTCAGCAGGGAATCGAAATCTAGGAAATCAACTCCGGGAAATGAAGGCATCGGTTATCTCCTGCGGCATTCTACCGGACTTGCGTCGCATCGCGCCACAGCCCACCGAGCCAAGCGATTCTGCGAGCCAGGAATGCGAGAGGCGACCGCTGAAGTCGCTCACGAGAGTCCAGAGAGTATTTACTGATCGTGTCATCTCCGTTCACAAAGAAGTCGGGCATCCGCCCAGGTCGCTAGAATAGATAGGTTCGGCCCGTCGATGGGTTCCAATAATGCCGTCCGCTCGCGCAAAGGCAAAGTGGGGCGAGCGAGCGTCCTCTCGAAGGAGATTTGATGTCCGTTGTTCAGGGTGGCAAAATGCCGCTTCCCGGTAAGATCGATCCACGCGCAGGGAGGGGGGCGTGGCTCCTGGCATTGCTGCTTTTCCTCTTCATCCTGCCGCTAATGGGCGGGACTTACTGGATGTACCTGCAGTCAGCGAAGGAAATCGAAAAGAGGGAATTGCAGGGCGACCTCGTCAGAGCCCGCACCCTCGCGGCGATCGTGGATAAGGACCTCACCTCAGCCGAAACCATTCTCACTTCCATTGCTGACCGCTCCTCGCTGCGCGACGATTGGGCCCGCCGTAATCTTCCTTCTATCGATCTCCAACTTCAGGAGGCTCGTAGGTTCGAGCCTGCGTTCCTGTTTGCGAGTGTCTATGAGACGAACGGCACGCTTCGAGCAATCGTGCCATCCGACCCGATTGTGGGCCAGAATTTTGCCAACCGGGACTGGTATCGCGGGGTCACTGCGGGTTGGCAGCCATACGTTTCGGAGGTCTACCGCACGGCCGCGGGCTCGCGGCCTCTGGTCGTAGCCGTGGCCGTTCCTATTCGCGACGAGCACGGTAACCCCGTGGGAATCCTTATGGCCACTTACAGCCTGGCCGACTTAGCTGCTAAGTTCAATTCGATTGAAAAGGGCGGGTGGGAAGGATTTGTAATTGTAGACCAGCACGGCGTTGCCGCCGCGTCTCCTGAGATTCAGTCGCAGAGCGAACCCGTGAGCATCTCCTTATCTGGTTTGGTTGGCCGCGCGTTATCGAACGCGGAGGGCAGCGATCGAGTCAGGATTGACGGCCAGGATCGCTTCGTCGGCTTCGCGCCGATTCCGCGGCTAGGTTGGGCGGCCCTGTACCAACGCCCCGCAAGCCAGGCCTTGGCTCCCGCCGTGCGTTTGAAGAGCCAGTTTCGTTCGGTGAGTATCTACCTCCTGCTCATCTATCTCCTGACCACCGCATTCGCGGCGCTGCTCGTGCGACGCGAGGCGCGCCTTCTGGCTGCAAATCAAGAGTTGAATCAAGAGCTCGGCAAGCAGATCACCGAAGCCAAACGGTCTCGCGAAGAGCTGGACAACTATTTCATGCTCTCCATCGACCTCCTCTGCATCGCGGGCATCGATGGATACTTCAAACGCGTCAATCCCGCGTGGGAAAAGGTGCTTGGATGGTCCACGAATGCACTGCTCTCGAGACCCTACACCGAATTCATCCATCCGGAGGACCGCGAGCGAACCGCGCTGGAGGCCGGGCGGCAGGCCGAAGGACTCGATGCCATCCGATTTGAGAATCGTTACCTGTGCAAGGACGGCTCCTATCGCTGGCTCATGTGGAATGCCAGCCCTTCCTTGAAAGATCGACTGATTTACGCGACGGCTCGGGATATCACCGAACTCAAGCGGACCCGGGAAGCGCTGGTGGTTGCCAAGAACGATGCCGAGCGTTCGAACAGGTTCAAAGACCAGTTCCTTTCCACGATGAGCCACGAGCTGCGGACTCCGCTGAATGCCGTGCTCGGTTTCTCCGACCTGCTCCGCGAGGACCGCTACGGGCCGCTGAATGAAAAGCAGCACCGCTACCTGAATCACATTGTCACCGGAGGGAAGCACCTTCTCCGGCTGATCAACGATATTCTCGATTTGTCCCGGATCGAAGCGGGGCGCCTGCAATTGGCGCTGGAAAATGTGCGCGTCGACCAGGCTTTCGCCGAGGCGTGCGACACCTTGCATCCCCTGATCAGCAAGAAGAAGCACGTCGTCATTAAGCATGCGACGCCGGAACTGAGCGTTCGGGCGGACGGCATGCGGTTGAAGCAGATCCTGATGAACTTGCTCGGGAACGCTGTCAAATTCACGCCCGAAGGCGGGAAGATCGAGCTGGCGGCAAACAGAGTCGGCGATCTCGTGCGGATGGAAGTGCGCGATTCCGGTCCCGGCATTCCTCCGGGAGAGCAAAAGCGCATATTTGAGGCATTCTACCGTTTGGGGCAGAACGCGAAAGGCCCGGAAGGCACGGGCCTGGGACTGTCCATCACCCAGCGGTTGGTTGAGCTGCATGGTGGACATCTGGGCCTGGAGAGCCATCCCGGTTCCGGCAGCTGCTTCCACTTCACCTTGCCTTTTGTCGCTTCCGTCGAGCCGCGGGAAGAACCAGAGATCGAACACAAGTCCGAAGACGGCGCCGTCGCCAAGATTCTCGTGGTCGAGGACGATCGGGCCGCCGCAATGCTGCTTGAAACACAGCTGCTCTCCGCCGGCTATCTGGTCACGGTCTGCCGCGAGCCGGAGCGCGCCGTGGAAATGGCTATCGAGCTGCAGCCCGCCGCCGTAACCATGGACATCGTTATGAGGCCGATCAACGGGTGGCAGGTGCTGACGGCTCTCAAGAGCGACCGTCGCACCGCCCACATTCCCGTGATCGTGGTGACCATCGTCGATCAGCCATCCACCGGCGCCCTGCTGGGCGCGGACGAATACATCGTGAAGCCGGTCGAAAAGCTCGTGCTTCTGGCTTCCGTGGACCGCTGCCTGAGCCGCTCAGGACACACGGGCCTGCAATCCGTGCTGGTTGTGGAAGATCATCCTCCCACTCGGGAGTTCGTTGCCGAATCCTTGATGCACCGCGGATATCTGGTGGACATTGCCGCGGATGGAGCAACGGCTCGCGCCAAGGTGGCAAAATCGGTCCCCGAGCTCGTGATTCTGGATTTGAGTCTCCCGGACGTAAGCGGCTTCGAGTTGCTCGCCCAGTGGAGGGGAAATCCCTCGACAGCCGACATGCCGGTGTTCGTTTTGACGAACAAGGAGCTGACGCTCGAGGAGAAAGAATATCTCCGGGCCAACAGCGCCGCGCTTCTTCAAAAGAAGGACCGATGGCAGGAGATGTTATTCAGGCAATTGAAGAAAGCGGTGCCTCCGGCGCTAGTGGAGAAATCATGAGCCATCGAATTCTGGTAGTGGAAGACAACGCCGCGAACCTCGAGCTTCTCGTGGACTGGCTCGAATCGGAACGCTTCAAAGTGCAAACCGCCACGACTCTCGACGAAGCGTTTGCAGCTTTTAAAGGCGATCTGCCCGATACGATCTTGCTCGACGTGCAATTGGGCGCACAGGATGGCTTGGAGCTGGCCACATGGATCCGCCGCGATCCGAAATTGCGCGCCATCCCCGTGATTGCCGTAACGGCCCACGCCATGACGACCGATCATGAGCGTGTGATGCGCGCCGGGTGCAGCGCATGCGTTTCAAAACCCATCGATTTTCAATTGCTCCGCGAACAACTCGATCGCTGGCTCACCGTACCCGCGAAGGCGCAGCCCCGCCGCTGAGCGCCGGCAACCGGATCGATCCAATCGAGTATTCGCCTGCCGGGAGACGAGCATGCCAAGCCGGGTTCTTGTGGTGGACGATGACGCAGCGACCTGCGAGCTGATTCAGGAAGTCCTGCGCTCGGTGGACATCGACTCCCTGGCTCTGACCCACAGCGGACAGGCTGTCACCTGCCTCGCCCGGGAAAAATTCGACGCCGTGTTTCTGGACGTGCACATGCCGAAGCCCGACGGCATCGAACTCACCAAGAAAATACGTTCGGGCGGCTTGAATACCTCCACTCCCATCCTGGTAATCACGGGCGAGGACGACAGGGCGCTGCTCGCGCGCGCCTTTGCCGCCGGGGCCAACTTCTTCCTCTTTAAGCCGATCGCAAAGCACGACATTTTGCGCCTGCTCCGCGCCACCAAGGACTCCATCGAGAGCGAGCGACGCCGCTTCCGCCGCATCAAGGTCAGCTGCAAGGTTTCCATCGAATCGGGAAGCACCCAACTGACCGGCAAGACACTCGACATAAGCGTCGGCGGCATGTTCGTGCAAGCGTCCGACGTGCTGCCCATGGGCACTGTCGCGCAAGTGAAAATTCACGTGAATTCCGGCCCGCCCGTGTCCTTGGCCGCGCGCGTTCTCCGCATTTCCGGAGAAGATTGCATGGGCATGCATTTCGAAAGCCTCACTCCCCAGCAGAACCAGGGCATTCAGGAATTCCTGTTGCCGCTCGTTCTTGCAAAAGCCGACTAGCCACACCGACTTTCTCGAGGTCCGCGACCGGGCCAGACCTGTACCTGCGGCAACGCGCTGTGGTATCCTTGGTCGTTTTCAGACGGCACTCACGCGGGAAAACGCTCACACGGAACGCAGCTTTTTTTCACGGGCACCGGACCAGAAACAACGGCTTGCGGGTCAGGTGTCCCCGAAATGCAGCGGCGGGATGAGCTTCCTCGGAGCGCCAGGATGGTTAAGAAAATGTCCACACCAGCCACGGCACAGGAGACGGTCTCCCTGAAACTCGCGCATTCGCCCGATAGCGACGACGCCTTCATGTTTTATGCCCTGGCGACGGGGAAGGTGCGCCTGCCGGGCGTCAAATTCACCCATATTCTCTCGGATATCGAATCCCTGAATTACGCCGCGCTCAAGGAAACCTACGACGTAACGGCCGTGAGCTTTTACGGCTATACGTTCGTTGCCGACAAGTACGTCTTGCTCGATTGCGGCGCGAGTTTCGGCGAAGGCTACGGGCCGATCGTGGTTGCTTCGCACCAGATCAAGAAAAATGAGCTGGCCGGAAAGAAGATTGCCGTAGCCGGAACGCGCACGACCTCGTACCTCGCTCTCAAATTGTTCGAACCGAATGTCGAAGTCGTGACCATGCCGTTCGACAAGATCATGCAGGCGGTCCAGGCGAAGGAAGTCGAGGCGGGCTTGCTGATCCACGAAGGCCAGCTTCTTTTTTCGCAAGTCGGACTCCACAAGGTCGTCGATCTCGGGCAGTGGTGGCAGGAATCGACCGGCCTGCCGCTCCCGCTGGGCGCCAACGCCGTTCGCCGCAGTCTCGGTCCAGACCTCGGCCGCCAGGTGGCGCGCATCATTCGCGAGAGCGTCAGCTACGCTCTCGAACATCGCGAAGCGGCGGTCGAATACGCCCTGCAGTTCGCCCGTGACATGGACCCCGTGCTCGCCGACAAATTTATCGGCATGTACGTGAACCGCTGGACTCTCGACTACGGCGAAGAGGGACGCCGTGCCGTCCGCGAATTGCTCGCTCGCGGAGCCGCTGCCGGCCTCGTCGCGCCGTCTTTCAAAGTCGATTTCCTCTCAGAAGCTGCCTGATACGCCGGGCGCAATTCTGCCCGCAAAGCCGCACGGCCCGCCAACTATTGACGCCGGAGCGGTTTCCATTGACCATAGATCATCTCGCACGAATGCCGCACTGGGGGCGGAATGCAGCGCATTCTTTCCACGTACATGTATCGGAACCAGCCGCTGACCCCGGCGCTGCTGGCGGAAATCGCGCGTGCGGGAATCGCGAGCGTCGAGATATTCTGCGGGACGTTTCATTTCAACTACGCCGCGGTGCAGTCCGTGCGCGAACTCGCCGGATCGCTCGGCGATTACGGTTTGACGCTTCACGCGCTCCACGCTCCTTCGGAGCGCGACACCGCTCCGGGGCGGGGCAGCGGCGTCGCCATTTCTATCGCCGATCCGGAACGCATACGCCGGCAGGATGCCGTGGATGAAATCAAGCGCGCCCTCGAAGTGGCGGAAACGATTCCATTCCGTTTTTTTGCGCAGCAGCTGGCCACCGGCCATCAGGCGGCGGAACCGCGCAAGCTTGACGCGGCCTTCAATTCGCTCGAAATCCTGGCCATCTTCGCCAAACACCGCAGCGTCACCATCGCTCTCGAGAATACTGCTAACGAGCTCGGATCTCCCGCGTCGCTCGCTCAATTCATCAAGGACACCCATCTGCACAATCTGGGCTTCTGCTTCGACATCGGCCACGCCCACATGGAAGGTGGCGTTGACGCCGGCTTCCAGCTGATGCGCGACCGCGTTGTCACCGTGCACGCCCATGACAATCACGGCGAGAAGGACGAGCACCTGCTTCCCTGGGAAGGCACCATCGATTGGGACGCCGTCCTCGGCGAATTCGCGGGTACTCCTGAGCCGCTTCCCCTCGTGCTTGAGTTGAAGGAAACTGCTCCGGGTTCGCCATCGCTTGACCAAATTCGCACGGTGTTCGACAAACTTGAAAAACATCTCGATGAGAAAGGCGCCAATTCCGCCCGGACCGGGCCGGCCCGCACCTGATGCCTACCTTCAATGACTCCATGAGCCAGCAAGCACAAGCGCCCATCCCCATCGTCGCCATCGAGCATGCGGCCGAACACGTCGGGGGCGTGGTCACGATTCGCGGTTGGCTTTACAACATGCGCGAATCGGGCAAACTCCTTTTCCCGATTTTTCGCGATGGCACCGGAGTGATGCAGGGCGTCGTCTCGCTGAAGGAAAATCCGGAGGCGTTCGCCGCGCTCAAAGGACTCACGCAGGAATCCAGCGTCATCGCCACGGGCAAGATCCAGGCCGAGCCGCGCGCCCCCGGCGGCTGCGAAATTCACATTAGCGTTGTCGAAGTGGTCCAGCGGGTGCCGGAATCGAATCCCTACCCGATTCAGCTCAAAGAGCACGGCGTGGATTTTCTGCTCGACCAGCGCCATCTCTGGATACGCACGCCGCGCCAGGCTTCGATCCTGCGAATCCGCGCGGAGGCGGTTCGCGCCGCGCGCAATTTCATGGATGGCCAGGGCTATACGCTCACCGACGCGCCCATCTTCACGCCCGCGGCTTGCGAAGGCACCACCACCCTTTTCGAAGTGAACTACATTGACGACCAAAAAGCTTACCTCACGCAATCCGGCCAGCTCTATGTCGAGGCCACCGCCGCCGCGCTCGGCAAGGTCTATACATTCGGGCCCACGTTTCGCGCCGAAAAATCGAAGACGCGGCGGCACCTGACCGAGTTCTGGATGCTCGAACCGGAGGCGGCCTATGCGCACCTCGACGACATGATCGAGTTGGCCGAGGGGCTCGTCAGCGCGATCGTGCAGTCAGTGGTGCAGAATCGCGCGCGGGAGCTTGCCACGCTCGGCCGCGATGTGGCCAGGCTTGCGAAGATCGTTCCGCCATTTCCACGCATCAGCTATGACGAAGCGGTGAAAGTCCTGCAGAAGGCTGGCAACCCCGCGAAGTGGGGCGACGATTTCGGCGGCGATGAGGAAACCTTGCTCTCAAAGGAATTCGAAAAGCCGGTCGTCATCCACCGCTATCCATCGGCCATGAAAGCCTTCTACATGGCCACCGACCCGGTGCGGCCCAACCTCGCGCTCAGCTTCGACATGATCGCTCCCGAAGGCGGCGGCGAGATCATCGGCGGCGGCGAGCGCCAATCGAGCTACGAGACGCTTCTCCGGCGCATCCGCGAAGCCAACCTGCCGGAAGAGGCGTTTCAGTGGTATCTGGACCTGCGTCGCTACGGCAGCGTGCCCCACGCGGGCTTCGGTCTCGGCCTGGAACGCACCGTCGCATGGGTTTGCGGAACCGAGCACATCCGCGAAGTCATCCCCTTCCCACGCATGCTCTATCGCGTCTATCCTTAAGTGGGCTTGGGGAACCCTCGGGGTCCTTCCGGGGTCGCGAAAAGAATCAGCCAAATGCCGGACAAGATACGGATCATCGGTGTGCCGATGGACCTGGGCGCCAGCCGCCGCGGCGTGGACATGGGGCCTTCGGCGCTTCGCGTCGCGGGCTTGCAATCGCGACTGAAGCAGCTCGGCCGTCAGGTTGAAGACGTCGGCAACGTGTCCGTGCCGCAGGCCGAAGAACAGCCCTATGGCGAAAAAAAGGCGAGATATCTCGACGAGATTTCGCAAACCTGCAAAGGCCTTGCAGAAACGGTCCGCAAGACGATCGATGAGGACATGATTCCGCTCGTTCTCGGTGGCGACCATTCGATCGCCGTTGGCACGGTTGCCGGAGCCGCCGCCCATTTCAACAAGATTGGCAAGCGCATCGGCGTCATCTGGCTCGACGCTCACGGCGATATGAACACGCCGGAGTCGTCGCCCTCGGGAAACATTCACGGAATGCCGCTTGCTGCGATCATGGGTTACGGCCCGCCGGAACTCACGGAACTCGCTGGAATCAAGCCGATGGTCGAGCCGCGCAATGTGGCTCTCGTCGGCATTCGCGACCTCGATTCGAAGGAGCGGCGCTTTGCAAAGGAATCGGGCGTGCACGTCTTTACCATGCGAGATATCGACGAGCGCGGCATGCGAGAAGTGATGGCCGAAGCCTTGCGGTTTGCCGGAGACGACACGGCGGGAATCGCCGTCAGCCTCGATATGGATTTCGTGGATCCGTCGGATGCGCCGGGCGTGGGCACGCCGGTACGCGGCGGCGTCACGTATCGCGAGGCGCACCTGGCGCTGGAGATGATCGCGGATAGCCGCGCGATGGTGTCGTTTGAGCTTGTCGAGATCAACCCGGTGATTGACCTCCACAATACGACCGCCCTCCTCGGCGTGGAGCTGGTTCTTTCCGGTCTGGGGAAAAAGATTCTGTGATGACCACTCAGAAGAAGTTGCGTGTGGGCGTGCTCTTTGGCGGGCGTTCGGGCGAACATGAAGTCTCGCTCGCTTCGGCGGCGTCGGTCATCCGGGCGCTCGATCCAGAAAAATATGAAGCCGTGCCGATCGGCATCACGAAGGATGGCCGCTGGCTGGTCGGCGTCGGCGCGCAGAAGCTGCTTCCCGAAGTTCTGAAATCGGGCGAACGTGTTTCGCTGCCGCCGGACCCAACCGCCGCGTCGCTCGTCCCGCTTTCGCCAAGCGCGGGACACCCGAGCGTCACCGTGGATGTGATGTTTCCCGTGCTGCACGGCACGTTCGGCGAAGACGGCACGGTGCAGGGGCTGCTCGAACTGGCCGGACTACCCTATGTCGGCGCAGGGGTTCTTGCTTCCGCGGTCGGCATGGACAAGGACGTCCAGAAGCGATTGTTTGCCGAAGCAGGGCTGCCGATCGTGCCATTCCTCGCTTTTCGCCGCTCGGAATGGGAGCGCGAGCGGGTGAAAGTCCTGCGCGCGATCAAGAAGAAATTTCGTTTTCCGGTCTTCGTGAAGCCCGCGACACTTGGATCATCCGTGGGAATGACGCGCGTGAAAGCCGCGCATGAATTGGGCGCCGCGATCGATACGGCTTCGGAATTCGCCCTGAAAATTGTTGTCGAGAGGGCCGTCACCGCGCGCGAGATCGAGGTCTCTGTCCTTGGCAACGATGATATTCGCGCGTCCATTCCCGGCGAAATCTTGCCTCATCGCGAGTTTTACGATTACACGGCGAAGTATCTGGAACAGGGAACTCGCCTGCTGATTCCCGCGCCGCTGAAGAAGAAGCAGGTAGCCACTTTTCAGGATTACGCGGTACGAGCCTTTCGCGCGATTGATGGCACGGGCATGGCGCGCTGCGATTTCTTCCTCGAAAATCGCACCGGAAAGATTTTCGTCAACGAGCTGAACACCATCCCCGGCTTCACCTCCATCAGCATGTATCCGAAGATGTGGGAAGCGTCCGGGCTGCCGTATCCCAAGCTGATTGACCGCCTGATCGAGCTGGCGTTCGAGCTGCACCGGGAGAAGGCGCGCACGAAATATTCGATCGAACTTCCCGCGGGCTCTGGCGGCGCGCTGGAATCCTAAGGTTCGGCTTCCCTGAATGGCGTCGCCGGATGCAAGAGGCCCTCGAAAAAGTGTGTCACTTTGTTGGTATCGTCTTCGTTTGTTTTCAGCGAGTTACGCCCGAAATTACTTTGCATGGTGTGTCACTTTGTCTGAGCGATTGACGCGTCAGAGGCCCGTGCCGCAGCCCGGGCTGGGTCCATCGCGAATGTGTCGCGCCTACGGCGCTCGCGGGGAGCCGGGCCTGAATGGATGCGATCTCGCCGAACAGTTCTTCTGTGGGCCTGGAAGGCCTACACCTTCACCGCGCAAACTAGGGTCGCATATTCAGTTTTCAAAGAGCTTTCGGCTCTCGCCAGGAGAGCGGACGAGGATCTTTCTCGTCGCTACCAGCGTGGCAGGCCGGCGGGATTACGTCTACTGTACGTTCGTTCAAGAAAGGTGCAGGAGACCAGCGCGTACGTTTCGTGTGGCTGAGCGTCCTGCGGCGCGCGGGGCGTCGCCCCGTAATCGGGGCAGCATAGTGAAACCCGCTTGACACGCAGCCAAGGCCTGAATAAACTAACTAGTTAGTTGAAGAATACAGTTTCGCTGAGGAGGGGTGCATGCAATACCGCCGCCTGGGGAAAAGCTCTCTCGTTGTTTCGGCGCTGGGCCTTGGCTGCATGGGCATGTCGCAGTCGTACGGCACTCCGGACGATCAGGAATCCATCGCCACAATTCATCACGCGATCGATAAGGGCATCACAATGCTCGACACCGCCGACATGTATGGCGGCGGCGCGAACGAAGAGCTGCTCGCGCCTGTGCTCGCGAAGCGGCGCAACGAAGTTATTCTGGCGACGAAGTTCGGAAATATGCGCATGCCGGACGGCCGCTTCCTCGGAGTGAACGGGAGCCCCGAATACGTGCAGAGCGCCTGCGAGGCCTGCCTGCAGCGCCTGAAGATTTCCACGATTGATCTTTTTTATTTGCACCGCGTGGACACGAATGTGCCGATCGAGGATACGGTCGGCGCGATGGCGCGATTGATCGATCAAGGAAAGGTCCGCTATCTGGGCCTCTCCGAAGCGGGCGCAAAAACTGTCCGGCGCGCGTACGCGACGTACCCCATCACAGCGCTGCAGAGCGAATATTCCCTGTGGACGCGCGACCCGGAAGGCGAAATTCTGGCGACCTGCCGCGAGCTGGGGATCGGCTTCGTGCCGTACAGCCCCCTGGGCCGGGGCATTTTGACCGGGCAAGTGAAGAGCGCGGAGTTCGGTCCCAAGGATTTCCGGCGGATGTCTCCCCGTTTTCAGGGCGAAAACTTCCAGAAAAACCTGCAATTGGTTGCGCGCATCGAGCAGCTCGCCGCGGAAAAGCGCTGCACCCCGGCGCAGCTTGCGCTCGCATGGGTGCTGGCGCAGGGCGAGGACATCGTGCCGATTCCGGGCACGAAGCGCCGCACGTATCTCGACCAAAATCTCGGCGCTCTGGATATTTCACTCACTCCCGCGGAACTGCGGCAGATTGACGGAGTGCTTCCACGCGGCGCGGCGGTGGGCGCGCGGTATCCCGACGAATACATGAACCGTTTGGGGATCTGAAACAAACATGGCTCGCGGACGTAGAAGAGTGGAAGATCCGGCGACGGCGCGGCGCATTCTGGCCGCGGCCGAGCGGCAATTTGCAGCGCAGGGCCTGGAAGGTGCGCGCACGGAGGAAATTGCCGAGGCGGCGCACGCGAACAAGGCGATGCTTTACTACTATTTCGGGAACAAGCGCCGCCTGCATCGCGCGGTCCTGGAAAATCTGCTGCGCCAGCTGAAAAGCGGAGTGCTCGCGCCACCTTCGAAGAAGCTCTTGGCCAGGCAAAAGTTTTTCGGATACGTCAGCGGGTACTTCGATTTTCTGGCCACGCACCCGAACTACCCGCGCCTGGTGCAGCGCGAAGCGATGGAGTCGCGCAACAATTTCGATTGGATGGCGAAGGAATATTTTCGCCCGCTGATTCAGGGGCTGGCGCGGGCGGTGGAAGAGGGAATTGCAACGCGCGAATTCCGAGACGTGGACCCGGAGCAAACGGCTCTGATCACGATGGGAATGACGACTTCGTATTTTGCAGCGGCGACGATCCTAAGCGAAGTGGTGGGACGCAACCTGCTGACCAATCCAGCCGTTGCGGCGCGGAAACGAGCGCTGCTCGATTTTCTGGAGCACGCGGTGGTTCGCCAAGGAGCGAAAGCGCGATGAAAAGCCGCGGGACGTTCGTGATTATCGGAGTGGTTTTTCTGATCGCGCTCGCGTTCTATTTGTTTTCGACGCCCTGGGGCAAGGTGATTCCGCTCACGGGGATCGTGGACGGAAACGAAGTGATCGTGAGCCCCCAGATCACCGGTCGGATTATCAATCTTACGGTGGACGAAGGTAGCGAGGTTAAAAAGGGCGAATTGATCGCCGAGCTGGACCCGAAGGAGCTTGAGGCGGGCCTGGCCGCTGCGAACGCGAATGTCGCGAGCTTGCAATCACAGGTCCACGCGGCAAACCACAACTATTCGATGACGGACGATCAGACGGGCGCGTCGGTGAAGCAGGCTGTGGCGATGCTCACGTCTACACACGCGCAGCTCGACCAGGCGCGCGCGAATCTGTGGCGCGACCAAACGGATTACGACCGGTCGCAGAAGCTATTCGAAGGCGGAGTGGAATCGGCGCAGGACCGCGATCATGCCGACGCCACGCTGAAGGCGTCGCTCGCGAACGTGAAATCGCTCGAGGACTCCGTGAACGTGCAAGAAGCAGCCCTCGGCGTGGCGCAGGCCAATCGCAAGCAGGTGGACGTGCGCGGCAGCGACATCGCGACGACGATCGCGCAACTGGAACAAGCGCGCGCCTCCGCTGCCCAGACCGCGACGCAGCTCGGATACACAAGAATTTACGCGCCGATCGACGGCATCGTTTCGGTTCGCGTGGCCAAGCAGGGCGAGGTGGTGGCGGAGGGCTCGCCGATCGTGGTGGTGGTGGATGTCGACCACCTGTGGGTGCGCGCCGACGTGGAAGAAAGCTACATCGATTCGGTGAGCTTCAACCAGACGATGCGCGTGCGGCTTCCTTCCGGAGACATTCTGCAGGGGCAGGTTTTCTTCAAAGGCGTGGAGAACGATTTCGCGACGCAACGCGACGTCAGCCGGACGAAGCGCGATATCAAGACATTCGCGATCAAAGTGTCCCTGCCGAACGAGGGCCGGAGGTTGTTTACGGGCATGACGGCGACGGTGTTGTTGCCCCCGCCGGCGAAAAGGAACTGGTTCGCGCGGCTGTGAAGGGCGGCGACGCGATGTTTGTCTATCGCGCGGGGCGGTTGCGGCGCGGAGGAAAGCTCGACGACTTGCTGCGGGTGAAGCGGCGCAGAGGTAGGCGCTACGCGCGACTTTTTTGTCGCACTTGAAGGTGCGACCTACAATGCCTAGGACGAGTTAGATGGGCAGCGTAGCGTCAAGAAATTGTGCCGGGCATCCGCCGCGGCGGATGCCCCTATAAGAGCACGGCGGGCCGAAACGCCTCAGGCCATCCCGACACAAACTGTCGGAACGCCCCGTTCCTTCGTCAGGGCGGGCCTGAGCTACATGAAACCGGCGAAGGCGAAGAAACCTTGAACATGGAAACGGTGACTAATGCGATTGAAGTGGACCACCTGACCAAGAAATTCGGCGACTTCGTCGCCGTTGACGACGTGAGCTTCAACGTCGCGCATCAGGAGATCTTCGGCCTGTTGGGGCCGAACGGGGCGGGTAAGACGACGCTGATCCGCATGATGACCACGCTGCTTGCGGTAACGTCCGGCACGGCCCGGATTGGCGGCCACGACATCCGCAAGGACGCGGACGGCGTCCGCAACACGCTCGGCGTGATTCCCCAGGCGTTCACTTCCGATCCGGAGTTGACTGCGAAAGAGAACATGGCCATCCACGCAAAGCTTTATGGCGTGCCTTCCGATAAGCGAGACGCGTTGATTGATGGCTTGCTCGAATCGGTCGAGCTGTTGAAATTCCGCGATTCGTTGGTGCGCACGTTTTCGGGCGGCATGCGCCGGCGCCTGGAAATCGCGCGCGGGCTGGTCCATTCGCCGAAGATCATGTTTCTCGACGAACCGACGACGGGCCTGGATCCCGTCTCGCGGGCGCACGTCTGGGAAATGATCCGGTCGCTGCGCGACCGGTCGGAGCTGACCATTCTGCTCACGACGCACTACATGGATGAGGCGGACAAGCTCTGCGACCGGATCGCGATCGTGGACCACGGCAAACTCGCCGCGCTCGATACGCCCACGCGGCTGAAGGACAACGTGCCCGGAGCGGAAATCGTCGAGGCGGAATTTGAAGGCGAGCCACCCGACTGGACCGAGCAACTTCGCGGCCTGGCACACGCCACGGGCGTAACCGCGCGCGACGAATTGATGCACATCACCTCAAGCGACGGCCCGGCGACTGTGGCCGCGCTGATGGACCTGGCACGGGCACGGAAAGTGACGGTAAAGAGGGTGTTGGTGCAGAGCACGACGCTCGACGATGTTTTCCTGCACTATACGGGCAACGCGCTGCGCGATGCGCCGCAGAAGGCGACGTATGAGCCGAGCCCGTTTTCGCGCTGAACGCCTAGGGGAGCGCCGGCAATGAAGCTCTATCGAGTTTCGGCCTTGATCGAACGGGACATGCGGAAGTTCTTCCGCAGCCCCGCGCTGATGCTCAGCTCGCTGCTATTTCCGCTGGTGCAGTTGGTCGTGCTGGGTTATGCCTTCGGCGGACAGATCAAGAACGCGGACCTCGCGTTTGTGGACGAAGATCATTCCGTGCAATCGCGGCGAATCGAGGAGATGTTCGACGGAATTACGGCCGGCCCACAGACGTTTCGAGTGGTCGAATACAATTCGTTCCCTCGCGCGGTGGACGACCTGCACGCGGGCTTTGTAAAGGCGGTGGTGGATATCCCGCACGATTTTTCGCGCCGCTACTACCAGCACGACCGCCCGCGGCTGGTGTTCACGGAAGACAACTCCGACCAGTTCATTTCGAACTCGCTTCTGGAGCGAGTGCAGGAGATGACCACGCAGTTGAACACGCCCGACGTGACATCGCGGCTCGACGGCGCGGTGGAGCTCAATGTGGTCGAGATTTATCCCTACATCGAGTACATCAAGTACCTGCTGGCCGGTTCGACCGCCATGGGAATTTTCATCACGGCCATGATCGGCGGCGGCATTACGTATATTGACGACAAGACGCGCGGGCTGCACGAGGGATATCTGCTGACGCCCATCAAGAAGACGGAGCTCGTCGCAGGGCTGATCGGGGCGGGAACGCTGAAGGCGTTCATGGCAGGAATGTGCCTGACGATCATCGGCGGGTTGATCGCGGGAATTTCAGGCCTGTGGGAACCGGTGCGCCTATTTTATTTGATGATCGTCATACTGGTCGCATCGCTTTCGATGATCAGCCTGATGTTTCTGGTCATGGTGCGGATTGACGATCCGCTGGTGCCTCGCGCGATTTTCGGCGTGCTCAACATGCTGCTGTTTTTTCCGTCAGGCGCCGTCTATCCCACGGAGGCGTTTCCTCCCTGGCTTCGCTGGATCTCGGTAATCGATCCATTTACTTACACCGTTCACGCGCTGCGGAATCTGACCCTCAAAAACACGGGCATTGAAGGGATTTACATGGACGTGCTAATTTTGAGCGGTTTCTCGGCGCTGATGATCACGGGCAGCCTCGCACTTTTCAAGCGCCAACTGTAATTTCAAGGAGTCCACGTGGGCCTTTTGGACGCGACCGAAGAGCATCCGTCGTCAAAGCTCCGACGCTACATCATCACCGCGCTTGTATTTATCCTGCTCGGATGGGGCGGCCTTTGGTGGCTGCTGCGTTACCACAGCGAAAAGACGGCTGTATACCACTTTCTGAATGCCGTGGTGGCCGGAAACATGCAACAGGCTTACAACATGTGGAGCCCTTCGCCTTCCTACTCACTCAAGGATTTTGAAGGCGATTGGGGGACGAATGGCTACTACGGTCCGGTGAAAAGTTTCAACGTCACGGGCACGTATCGGCCGCCGAACGGATCATCGGGCGTGGTGATTATCGTGGATGTGAGTCCTTACCAGCCGTTCCCTGAAAAGGACGATGCGCTGCGGCAAAGTAAATCGAAGCAAGTCCGTCTCTGGGTTCAATTCAAGGACCGATTGGTGCAGTTTCCGCCGCCGCAGTACGGCGAGCCGTAGAAGACGCCTGGCGACTTCCGCTTCAGTCGAGGCTAATGGAACAGGGCGAGCGCATCACTCCGCTTCGATTCGAGCGTCGCTCACAATCATGATAGGAATGTCGCCGCGAACGGGATAGACGCGCTTGCACGTGGCACACTTCAGGTCTTGCTGGTCGGGCGTGGGCGTGACCGGTGTCTTGCACTCCGGGCAAACCAGGATGTCGAGCAGTTCCTTTGAAACAGCCATACGATTCCTCCCGGATCAATTCTCCTTTTGGAACTCTAACAGGACGGCGCGCGGCGGAGCAACCACGGGAAATTCGCGGCCTCGAGTCAGCTGAGACGCGAGACGCGCAGCATGAGCTGACCCTTCCATTCCGCACCGGCCGCCAATTCCACCGGCCACACGGCAGCGATTTGCGATCCTTGATAGATTCGCTCGAAGCCGTCCTCTGATTCGGAAACAGTTTCGATCGGAGCGACCCATAGATGCCGTGCGGCGTCCGCTTGCAAGGCCACAGCGGCTTGCTGCCACTCGTCCACCACGCGCAAAACGGCGGCTGGGACGGCGGCGGACCATCGCAACGGGAATCGCCGGCCATCCAGTTCAAAAAAGCGATTGGATTCCGAGGGCGCGAGGAAATTCACGACAACCTCGATCGCGACGTTCACCGAGGCGGCGCCTGGTGCTTTGCGGCGCAACAATACGTCGCAGGTGACGTCGAATCCCTCCGGCGTCGAAACAAAGGAAATGCTTTTTTCCGCAAGCCAATCGGAATTGTCTTCGGAAGACAGCGATACGCCGGTCGAGGATGACTGGCTGACACGATATGGTCCTCCCGCCAGGGCGGCGTGTTCCTCCAATCGAATGGCGGCGTAGTCCTCGTGAGTTTTCCCCTGGCCGAAGAGCAACAGCCGGAAGGAATTTCGCGGCCAGCGGTCGTAGTTCAACCAGCGCTCAAGGCCCTCCTCCTTGGCGCGCGTCTGCTCGTGAATGGATTGCGCGCCCTGGACGCGCTGCGCGGAAAGATTTCGCAGCTTGGCGTGATAGGTCTCAGGGCGGCGCTGAAGCGAGTTGATCAGCGTCACATTCGACAGGCGAAAATCGAGAGCGGCAATCGTGCCCCCATCATCGGGAACGATGAGCGCGGCGTAGCGGTCGGAAGTGAGATAGATTTCGTCGCGGCCATCGGCATTGAAATCGAGCGCGGCCGCGTGAGCGAAGGGCCGCTTGTGGTGCGCGAGCCCGTCGGCGATGGTCTCGGCCTGCGCGAGCGAGCGCCACACGGCGGTGCGCAGGTGGGGCGAGTAGAGTCCGCCAAAAACTCCGTGCCAGTAGGGGTCGTTACACTGCCCGCGCAAAAGCAGCGTGGTAGCTTCCTGGCGCGCCTTTTTAAAAGCGCGGTCGAACCGGCGGCTGCGCGCGAGCCGTCGGATCTTGTGCGAGACGTGCAGCATTTTCTTGTGGAGCAGGTTCGCTTCGGAATACTTCGTGAAAAAACTGCGCCAGATTCCCCCGCGCAGGAAAGGCATCACGTCCGCGCGGGCCGAAAACTGGTCGAGGAGGCTGTGATAGCGCTCGCGCGCAGGCGTGGGCAGCGACCACTCCATCATCTCGGTGTAGGACGCGGCGGGCAGGTCCGCGCGGCCGAGCGGCGGGTGCGAAGCAACCGCGTCCGAGGGAGTGGAGGTGGCAAGCCATTCGCCGCATTTTTCCAGCGCGGTGAAGAAACGATCGAGCCATCCGTCGCGATAGCAATGCTTATTGGTCTCCGGCCAGACGCCGAATTTTTCGAGATCGTCGCCCATGGCCGCGAAGCCGCCCGGATGCCTGCTCGCGGCGTCGCGGAGAAACTCGGTGGTCTCGCCTACGTCGCGAAAGGGAATTAGGTATCGCAGGGACTTCAGCCCGGGAAGAACCTTGACCGTGTGGCCCAAATCTTCGCAGGTGTAGTAGCCGAGGAGCTCCTCAAGCTGGAAGCCGGCGCCGAGAAAATGGTTGTCGTCCACCAGCGTGTATTCGACGCCGGCGGACGCCAGGGATGAGGGAGCTTGTGGCTCCCAGACGCGCTCGGCAAGCCATGCGCCCCGCGGGCGCACCTTGAAATGTTTATCAACGTAGGCGGCCAGCCGCGCGATTTGTTCGAGGCGATCGTCGGGCGGGATGGTCAGCAGAATTGGCTCGTAGAATCCGCCACCGACGATTTCCACCTGACCGCTCGAGACGAGTGCGCGGAGACGATCGAAATATTCCGGGTGCGCGCGCTCGATCCATTCGAGAAGCGACCCTGAATAGTGGAGGCCCATGCGGATGGACGGATGGCGCGAGAGCACTTCGACGAAAGGCAGGTAGGAATTTTTGTAGGCGCGTTCGAGTACGTCGTCGAAATTTCCGACCGGTTGATGGGCGTGAATCAGGAGAACGAGCTCGAATTTCCGCACCGGCGGGCCTCGGGAACGCCTTACAGGATAACCTGATTCTGGTGAATCGATTACTCAGACTTTGGATTCATCGGCCAATAAAAGGCTATGCATGAATGGCGGCGCGCGTCGCGCCGGCGCCGCCAAACTGCGCGAGCCGCTCGCTGAGCCGCTTCATGGCCAACTCTATGGACGCATCCGGCGCGCCGGAAGGCGCGTAAATGACGATGAGGACATCGCGCGTGGGCTCGGTGATCATGCTGCGCGTCGAATCACTGATGGGGCTCCCGAAGGGGCCCTCGGCGTCGGCTAGGACGGGCCTTCCTTCGAGGTGCCAGGTGCGCTTGCCGATGCCCTCGTAGCGCTCGCCGGTTGATCCATGGCGGAGCAGGATTGGCGGGCGAATCCGCGCCCGGTCGTGACATCCAAACGGCCAGCCCGTCTCGATCGAGCCGACGTTGCCGATGTCAACCACGTTTGAGACGCGATAGAGGCCTTTGCCCTGTACGACGCGGCGCAGAAGCGCCTCGGACGACGGCCGGTATTTCGACGGATCGATGTCCCAGGCGCGAAACATGGCGCGGACCGCACGCGTCGGCTCGGCTTCGGCGAGGCTTTCGACCGTGAACTCGCGGCGTTTTCGATCGCAGATTTCGTCCATGAGGCGCGCGAGGGTTTCATCGGCGGGCGCGACCCGCAGAGCATCTGCTTCGACAGCGCCCAGCTTCATATCCGGCAATTGGATCTCGATTTCCATGGTGAGCCACAGATCAAGATAGATCAAATGTTGGTAAACGATTTGAATCGTCGTGCGGTCGTGCACGGGCTGCTATGATCGCGGATCGACTGCCGGGAAATTCTATCGGGAATCGGCTGAGCGTGCGATGAAAGAAAGCAAACAATTTCGGCGCGGAATCGCGCTTTTCAATGCGCGCAGGTTCTTCGAGGCGCATGAGGCATGGGAAGAACTATGGCTCGTCGAACCCGAGCCGGAGAAGACATTCCTGCAAGGGCTGATTCAGCTCGCGGCGGCGTTTCATCACCACGGCCGGGGAAATCCGCGCGGCACGCAGTCGCTGCTCGCCGCGGGACTCGCCAAGCTGAGACGCTTTCCGGACGATCACCGCGGGCTGGCGCTCGCGGCTCTTCGAGCGGACGCAGAACGGTGGGCCGGGAAGCCAGGCGCGGCTACGGACGCGGGCGCGATGAAACTGCCCAGAATCCGCCGGATCGCGTGAATCAGTCGAAAAAAGAAACGCGGCGGATGAGAGACTCCGCCGCGGCCATTGCTTGCTCCCGCGTTCTTCTAGAATTCGTCTCGCGCGCGCTGGCGCGGGAACGAAGATGTTTCTACGCCTTCTTGTAGTAATCGGCGTTGATCTTCGTGTAGGCGGTCCACTTCTCCGGAAGATCTTCCAGCGCAAAAATCGCCGTCACCGGGCAAACCGGAACGCACGCGCCGCAATCGATGCATTCGTCGGGGTTGATGTAGAGCTGCGTGGCGGCTTCAAACTCGGCCTCGTCCTTGCGCGGATGGATGCAGTCCACCGGGCAAACATCCACGCAGGCGGAGTCTTTGGTTCCGATGCACGGTTCGGCAATTACGTAAGCCATCTAGCTTTCTCCTGAAATGTGCGCTGTCTAAGAGTGACGCTTGCGCTGCGTACAAGGATACAACCATGAAACAAGTTTTTGTATCCTGAAATTTAGAAGCGCGACATGGCTCCCGGCCAGGACAAATCGACACCGCGCGGGCCAGGCGCGAGAATCGCCACGCGTGCCCGTTACTGGTATGCGCCACCTCTGTTGCCGCCCTTGCGCGGGAACCGCTAGAATAACGTTAGGGGTGGAGATCATGCGCATGCCATGGCGATGGCTGCTCTCGGTTACGACGCTTGGGTTCGTCGCACTAGCTGCATTGAGCTTTGCCCGGCCACCGGTCGCTGCGGCCAAGCCCTCTCCGCCCGCGGAAACGGCTGCAGGGGATCCGCAACTTGTCGATCTCGCTGGCTACAAAGATCTGGTGGCGAAATATCACGGCAAAGGGCTGCTGGTGACTTTCTGGGCCACCTGGTGCGAGCCCTGCCGCGAGGAATACCCCATGATCGTCGCACTTTCCAAGGAATACGGCCCGCAGGGACTGGCTGTGGTGGGAGTGAGCCTGGATGAGGACGCCGACCTGGGTCTCGTTCGCCAGTTCCTCGACAAGGCCCGCCCGGGATTCCCCAATTATCGCCAAAGGCCGGGAATCGACGCGGATGCTTTCTATCAGGGCGTGAACCCGGACTGGCGCGGCACGATGCCGCAAACGGATTTCTACGGGCGAGACGGCCATCTGGCGCGGTACTTCGTGGGACAAAAATCGAAAGATGTGTTCGTGCAGGCCATCCGCTTAATCTTGCTGACCGGGAATTCAGAGAATCGTTCGGGTGCGCCGTTGCCGGCCGGCAATTGACAAGTCTTCCTCTATCGCGCCGGCCCGAAATACCGGTAGTGCCCCGTAATCTTCCAGCGGAACAGCACGTCCTCCATTTGAGGGCCCTCGCCGATGTTGTGGACAACCCAATAGCGCTCGCTCTGCGGTGACTTGCGATCGACTACGATTCCGATGTGAGGTACCCCTCCACCGAGGTCCCACGTAACCAGATCACCCGGAGAGTAATCGTCGGAGCCGTAGGTAATTGGGAGCGTTTCTCCCTTGCGGCTGAAAAACACCGCCAGATTTGGAACCCGGCGGTGATCTATATTGGAATCAGGATGGGCCTGTCGCCACCGCCTGTCGTGAGGGTAAGCGCCCCAGTTCCCAACGATGTCCTCGTGAACTTCCTTCTGCAGGTCGATTCCGACGGCCCGGTAGGAACGAATAATTTCATCCGTGCAGACTCCGGTGCCGGCCGGAACATCTCCGCCCGGGTAGGGGATCCGAACGTACGAGTTGTCGTAGCGTACGTGATGCGAGGTTCGTTCGACCGCGGCGGCGACGAGCCGTTGAAGGAATGCCTTTTGAGGGGCGGTTTGCTGAGCGCCCGGCAGGCTGGAGGCGGAGGAAACAAGGACGGCGGCAGCGCCGCCATCCGGAGTCGTCGGACATGAAGCGCGAAACGGGGCATAGGTTAACGGCGCCTCAGGGATTGAAACTCCGCTCTTCCAACCGGCGTCTCAGGCATTTTGCCGACGACCAATCAGGCTTTCTCGGCCGCCAAAAACCTTTCCGCTTCGATTGCCGCCATGCATCCGGACCCAGCCGCTGTAATCGCCTGGCGGTAGTGATGGTCCTGAACATCGCCCGCTGCGAAAACGCCCGCGACGTTGGTCTTGGGGCCATCGTGGGTGATGAGGTAGCCGTTGTCGTCCATATTGAGGTGGCCCTTGAAGACTTTCGTGTTCGGATCGTGGCCGATGGCAATGAACAGGCCTTCGGTGGCCACGGTGCGTCGCTCGCCGGTCTGGGTATTCTTCAGCGTGACCAGCTCGACCGACTTCTTCGACACGTCGTGCACTTCTTCGATCGCATACGGCGTCATGAACTCGATCTTTTCGTTGGCGTGGGCCCGGTCCAGCATAATCTTCGACGCGCGGAATTCGCTTCGCCGGTGCACCAGCATGACTTTCTTGGCGAATTTCGTGAGGAAGGTCGCTTCTTCCATGGCCGTATCGCCTCCGCCGACCACGATAATGTCCCGGTTGCGGAAGAAGGCTCCGTCGCAAGTCGCGCAGGTAGAAACGCCGTGGCCCAGCAAATTCCGCTCGGATTCGATGCCCAGCATCCGGGCCGACGCCCCTGCGGCAACAATCAGCGTCTGGGTCTCGTAGGTTTCTTTTCCTGCGGTGATCTTGAACGGCCGCTTGCTCAAATCCACCGACGCCACGGCTCCCGCGTGAAACTCGGTGCCGAACCGCTGCGCCTGCTTGCGCGTCCTTTCAATCAGCTCGGGCCCCAGAATGCCCTCGGGAAAACCGGGGAAGTTTTCGACTTCCGTGGTTAAAGCGAGCTGGCCGCCCGGCTCGTAGCCATCCAGCACGAGCGGTTGCAAATCGGCGCGCGCCGCGTAAATCGCCGCAGTCAATCCTGCGCATCCGCTGCCGATAATGATCACTTTGTGCAATTGATTCTCCCGTGCGATTGGATTCCTGCAGGCGGCAATTCGATTCAGCGCCCAAACCAAACTATTATAGCAATCCCGCCCTCGGGCTGCCATCGCCTTGCGCGCGCCGGTCACCCGCGCGATAATTCCACCCGATCCGGACACATCCATGCCGAGCCCCGCGACCCTTTTCCGACTGTTGAGCGAATTCATCGTCCTGCTGCTCGGCGCGCTGCTGATTCTGCTCGCGCTCACAAGGCCCATCGGGCTTCCGGGGCGTCCCGTGGCGCTGGTGATTCTTGGCGTGGTGCTGATTTATTGGGGTGTTCGCGCCGTGTTGCGGCCTGGGCTCGAGGCGGAGCGTCTGCAGACTCGAATCCGCGCGGGCTCGCTAGTGCTGGTCGGCCTGCTGGTGCTCGGGGTTCGCTTCCTACCGCTGCGGCATGCCGGGCTCTTGCTGGGAATCGCTGGGGCCGTACTGGTGGTTAGAGGGCTTGCTGGTGGCGTGCTCTTGGCGCGCCGGCCGTGAGCTGGCTGACGATTTCTCCTTCATCCTTGCCAGCACAGCCGGTTCTGGCTAACCTCGTGCGCGGCAGGATCAGGTCAGTTTAGCCGGGCGTTGTAGAGAGTTTGCTCCCAGCGACAGCGGTCTGCTAATTCGCAGGATTCCAGGAGGGCGATCATGCTGAAAGAATTCAAAGCGTTTGCGATGCGCGGCAACGTGCTCGACATGGCAGTAGGCATCATCATCGGCGCCGCCTTCGGCCGGATCATCACGTCGTTCGTCAGCGACGTGATCATGCCGCCGATCGGCCTTCTGCTGGGCAAAGTCGATTTTTCGAGTCTCTTTCTGAATATTTCGGGGACATCGTATGCAACGCTGGCGCAGGCCAAGGCAGCGGGCGCGGCGACGATCAACTACGGCGTCTTCCTGAACACGGTTCTCGATTTCTTGATCGTGGCGCTGGTGATTTTTCTGCTGGTCCGCCAAGTGAACCGCTGGAACAAGCCCGAACCGGCCGCGGCTCCCACGACGAAGGAATGTCCTTACTGTGTTTCAGCGATTCCCCTGAAGGCCACGCGCTGCCCGAACTGCACTTCCGAAGTGCGCGCTAGTTAGTTCTTTGAAATTGCATTCTAAGAATTCTGGCGGCGGCTCTTGATTTCATTCAGGTGTTCGCACAGCCGTTCGAAAATGGCGGCGCTCTGCAGGATGTAGTCGAACATCAGCGGGGACACCGAGAATTTTGCGAGCGCCCCGCCCATTGCTTCCTTGATCACACGATAGACACCGCCGCGCACAAACATGCTGCAACTTTCGACGTAGAGCTAGGAGGCCGCGTAGGAAAGCAGCATCGTCGCCAGGATGAACCACTGTCATCGCTTTCTTGTATTGCTTGTATCGGCTGTTTGAATCGCGGAGGAATACTTACGCGGTCGTTTCTTTTGCGGCCGAGCGAAACTCCGTGGAACAGGCTTCGCAGGGGCACATCTCACGGAGAACACCAAAGCTATAGATTCCGGTCGCGTGCCCGTCGGAAAACTGGATCTGTATCGCGTAGTTGCCAACCGAGGTTGCCGACTTGGCCGTCACGCGCGGCTTGAACATCGGCAGAGGATTCGCAGCGCCCGGCGGCTCATGGGCTTTCTTTTCGCGCTCGTCGTTGCAGGTCGCGCAGGGACAGTGGTCGCGCAGGTACGGGAATGTGTAGCGGCTGGCGTGCCCGTCCGACCAGGTGACGGCGACGCCCTCGCCCGTAGTCACGTACACTTTTACGTCGGTCGGTTTCTTGCGCGCATCAATCGGTAGAGGCATTTCTCCATCATTCTAGCAGATCGCTCGCCGGGCTCTACTTTCGCTGGGGAATGCGATGGTCGCATGTAGAATAGCACCGCGCCACATTTTCAATGCGAGGATGCCATGTCTGAGGCATATCTGCTCAAAACCGAACCTTCGGAATACTCGTTTGCCGATCTTCAACGCGACCGCATCACGATTTGGGACGGCGTCTCCAATCCCAGTGCGGTGAAAAATCTTCGGGAGATGACGCCGGGCGCGCGGTTGATTATCTACGAGACCGGAGAGCGCAGAAGCGCGGTGGGCACCGCCACGGTCGAATCCGTGGATGCCTCGGATCCCAAAAATCCTCGCGTTAAAATCAAGGCGGGGAAGCTGCTTGCGAAGACGGTCACGCTCGCGGAAATCAAAGCAAACAAACTCTTCGTTGATTCACCGTTGGTTCGAATTGGGAGGCTCTCCGTCGTGCCGCTCACGAGCGCCCAGCACAAATTTCTGACCGGCGGCTAGACCCTTCGAGCGGCGTGTTCGGTGGCCAAGCGGCCGTGCGCGAGGTCGATGCGCCGGTCGGCCAATTGGCCGATCGAGGCTGCGTGCGTGACCATCAGGATGGTGTGCCCCTCGGCGTGCAGCTCGCGCAAAAGCTTCAGCACGATCCCCTCATTCGCTTCGTCGAGATTGCCCGTGGGCTCGTCGGCCAGAATCAGCTTCGGATGATTGATCAGCGCGCGGGCGACGGCCACGCGCTGCTGTTCGCCACCGGAAAGCTGCCCCGGCAGATGCTCGACGCGATCGGTGAGGCCAACACGCCCGAGCGCCTCGCGGGCTTCGCCCTCATCCGTGGTGCTGTGAAAATATTGCGCGAGCATCACGTTTTCGAGCGCGGTGAGATACGGGACCAGATGGAACTGCTGGAAGACGAAGCCGATCTTCTCGGCGCGAAAGCGCGCCAGGCCGTTTTCATCAAGCCGCGCGACGTCCGTGCCATCCACAATCGCCCGGCCGGAGGTCGGCGTGTCGAGCCCGCCTAGAATATTGATCAGTGTTGTTTTGCCCGACCCTGAGGGGCCCATGATGGCGATCCATTCGCCTGCCTGCACGACGAACGACACGCCATCGAGCGCGCGCACGTTGGCGAACTCTTTTCGCAGGTTCTCAATTTGTACTAGCGGCGCCACTATTCTCCTCGCAGAATTACAGCCGGCTTTATTTTTCCAAGGGTTCGCAGGGGTAGAGCGCCTGCCATGGACACGACGACCATCATCGCAATCGTCAGCGGGAAAATTTCCCAGCGCGGCGTGATGGGCGTCCCGAAGACTTGGCGTCCCATCCATTGCGCGAGTGCCAAGCCCGCGACGCACCCGATCAACCCGCCGACTGCGCCGAGCACGCCTACTTCGGCGAGGAACAATCCTACAATGCGCGAGATCGTTCCGCCGAGCGCCTTCATCAGGCCAACGTCGGCGCGCCGCTCCATCGCGAGCGCAGCCATGGTGGCAAGCACGCACAGCGCGGTGAGCACCAGGATCAGCAGGATCATCGATAAAATCAACAGGCGAGTGCGGTTCAGCAGATTGCCTTCGGCTTCGCTTACCGCGCGGACGGGGCGCACATCGTAACCGGGCAGGGATTTAGACAGGCTGGCGGCATATGCGGAGATCGCTGAAGACGTGCCATTCACCCGCAATTGTTCAACTTGGATCTGCCCCTTCATTCCCGCGAGTGTCTGCACGACGGTCAAATCGGCGAAAATCTGATTATCCTCCGCTCCGCCTGAATCGAGGATCGACCATACCGTCATCGCGGCGGTGCGGTTGAGGTATTTCAGTTCCAACGGGCCGCCGGGCGCGAGCTTCAATTGCCGCGCCACGTTTCGGCCCACAATGCATGCGTCCAGGGGACGCGCGCGGGTGGCGGGCAGATACCGTGGAAAACCTGTCTCCTGCTTCCATGTAGGATTCAGGATTTCCGCTTCCCCGAGTTGCGTCCCCGCCACGACGACGGGTGTGTCGGCCACCCGCGCGACGATGTAAAGATATGGCGCGGCACTAATCAGAGCAGGCGTCCGCGTCCGGGCAATCTGGCCGGCGACGGTGGCCTCGTCCATCAGCGGTGCCGAAGCTGCTCCTGCGTTCTGCGTTTGCATTCTGCCTGGCGGAGCGATCACCAGATTAGGCCCAAGCATCTGAAATTCCTGCGTCAGTTTGCGTGAGATATCGAACTGAACATTCAGGAGGGCCGAAATCACCGTGGCCCCGCTGATCACGGCCACGAGCGCCACGGCCAGGCGGCCGCGATTGCTTCGGAGCAGCTTCCAAAGAAGGCGGGGGAACATTACTCGCCTCGCAGGATCGGCGCGGGATCGAAACGCGCCGCCCGCCGCAAGGGAATCAAGCCGCCAATGAGGGCCACCAGGATTGCAAGCCCGAGAACGACTGGCAAAAGGATGAACCGGGGAGATGCTGGCGTGCCGAAAACGCTCGCGCCCAAAAAGCGTGCGAGGCCCGCGCCTAGAAAGAATCCGATCGCTCCCCCAATCAGAGCGAGCGTCAGGTGCTCCGTCAAAAACAACGCGGTGACCGAAGTGTTTGTGGCGCCAATCGCTTTCATGACGCCGATCTCGACACGCCGCTCGAGGACGGCAGCCGCGGACGTGGCGGCTACGGCCAGGCCCGCCGCGATGAGCGCCGCGAGCGTGACAATCCAAAGAAGCGTGCTCACGCGCGAGAGGATGCGCCCCTCGGTTTCAGCCACGCGGCGAATCGCGCGAACGTCGACGCCCGGAATGACCTGTTTGATCTGGTAGCTGATCGAGGAAATGTAAGGCGAGCAGAACCAGCGGTCGTACTCCGTTGGCGTCAGCGATTTCGGATCGCGTTCGGCGAAAGCGTCAGCGGGTTTTGTGAGGGCGCTCACGAACAGTTGGCGAAATTGGCCTGGATGATTGGAGATGCCTTGCGCCACGGAGAGCGGGACTAATATCGCGTTGTCTTCCGCATCTCCGGTCGAGACAATTCCGGTCACGACGAGCGGACGGATGTCGCTCGATTTCTCGGTCTGCGCAACATAGATGGTCTTGCCGATCGCGATAGCGCCGGGGTATTTCGCCGCCAGACTCGCTCCGACAACGCATTCGTTCGCGGCATCGCTGAACCAGCGGCCCTGAATCTTCCACCACGGGTGAGTGGCGCTCACGCCGGTCTTGAAAGTTGTTCCATCCGGCACGGCAACTTCATGGTCGTACCACGTGCCAATAAGCGTGGTCGCGCCCCCGGTGGCCGAGACATATGCAGGCACGTCGAGAAACGGCGTGAATCCGAGAATATTGTGCCGCCAGAAAATCGTCTTGAGCTTGCCGAGGTCGGCTTCCTGCAGATAGGCGCCCTCGTCCACCGGGCGGTAATCCACGCCGCCGATTTCGAGCGGCAGCGTGTCCGATTCGGGAGTGACCAGAAGGTTGGCGCCGAGGCTGCGAAATTCCCGCGCCATGCGGTCGCCGACTTCCAAGGCAACTGTAAGCGTCGCAGTAGCCACAGTGATGCCCAGCACGAGGGCCGCCATGGTCAGCAGCTTGCGGCGCGGGTTACGAGCAAACGATTGGCCTACGATTCTTGCGAACATTTCAGGAGCGGATCGTCGCGGCGGCGTCAGCCAGCGCCGAGAGATCGACGATTACCTCTCCCCCGACGACGCTGGATTTCACGGGAATGGGATTGCAACCGCCGTGGTCGCCGATCGAAGGAACGTAGATGGACGCGCCGCAGTTCCGGCAGATGACATTCTGGCCTTCCTGACGGTAGCCCGCTCGGCCGCAAATCTGGCAGGCATCGAGCGCCGCGGTGTAATCGCCGTTCGTTTTGTGGATTACTAGGAAGCGGACCACGGTGCCATTCACGTCCGCGGTATAGAAATGCAAACTTTGGTCCGTGAGCTCGGAAAGCGGAATGCGGACCTGATTGTTTTGCGCCTCCAGAGTCTTTGCCGGAGTCGGCGCGGCCATGGCGCGGCTATAAGCGAACTCGGCGGCGAGCGAAACGATCACCAGCGCGCACAGAATGGCCGCCGCGAAGCTCCATCGCCGCTGCCGGCGGAATTCCCATTCGCGCATGCGACGCTCGGCGGGATTCACCGAGGAATCTTCCGCCGGCCGCCGGGCCCCGAACCATTCGCGCAGCACCACCAGCGTGGCCGCACCGAGAATCACGGCGAAAAAAAAGACCTCGTTGCGCACGATCGGGCCGACCCACGCCATTTCCGTCTTGCTCGACCATATCCACGTGGCCTCGCTCAGCTCGTGCACGCCCGTGAGCGCCAGTTGGAACGCGACCACCATCAGAATCACGCTCGTCGCCGTGAAAAACCGGTGCAGCGGAATCCGCAGCGTTCCCTGAAAGAAAAAGAATCCGACGCCGACCGCAATCGCGATGCCGAGCATCGTCCCGATCCACACCTGCACGCCCGCGCTCGAAAGTTCCACAGCCCGCAGGATCAGGACCAGCTCCGCTCCCTCACGCACCACCATGAAGAATACGAACGCTCCTACGCCCCATCCGGCCGCCCGGGTGGATTGCTGGGCGTAGGACTCGACGCGCCGTTCGATGTCCTTTCGCAGGGTGCGCGCTACGCGGTTCATCCAGATGATCATGGTCACCACGAGGACCGAGGCCAGCAACATCAGCAGGCCCTCGAAGCCATCCTCGCTGATGGCCCAATGTTGCAGGAGGAGGGCAGCGGCAACGCTTGCCGCGCAGGCCAGCAGAACGCCGGCCCAGGCGTACACTTTCAGGGCGCGCCGCCCGCTGCGATTCAGATAGACGAGTACGATGCCGACGACCAGCGCGGCTTCGACGCCTTCCCGGAGGGCGACCAAAAGAGCGGAAAGCATGAATATCCTAGTTGTAAACCATTATCAACTACGATTGAAGTTTATATTGCTAGCCGTGTAAAATCAAGCAGATTGAGGCCCCCGTACCCGCGCCACAATCCCTGTACAATATGCATCCTACAAACCATGGCGGCTAGAACTCATTCGACGGGCGGCCCCCGTGTCTCGCGCGCAGCCCACGCCTGGGCGAGAATCATTCTCGTACCGCTGGTGATCCTCACTCTTCTCGCGCCAGCTGCAAGCTCGCAGGGACCGTCTCAGCTTTCCGAGCCGGAGGCCGTGAAGCCCGATGCCAAGAAGGCCAAAACCGCCTACGAGCAGGGAACCCGTGCCGAGCGTCAGTTGGACTGGGACACGGCCTACACTGCCTACACCGATGCCGCCAACTGGGCGCCCGACAACCGCCAATATGCCATTCACCGCGAAATTGCCAAGAGCCGTCTGGTGCGATCCAAAATCGACGCCGCGGAGCGCGACGCGATTTCCGGTCGGTTGGACGCCGCGCGCAAAGAGCTGCTGAGCGCGAGCTTCACGGACCCGGCGAACGCGGTGGTGCGCGAGCGACTGGCGGAGTTAGCCGCGATCGAACCGGGCCAGCCGCGAAAGCCGGCTCACGTGGAACTCGCTGCGGAGCCGCGGCTGGAATATCAAGACGGTCATCGAAATTTCGACTATCGCGGGGACACGCAGGGCGCATACACAGAACTGGGGCGCCAGTTCGGAGTGGAAGCCGCTTTCGATGTGGATTTGCACGTGCGGCAGATTCGATTTCAGATCAACGACGTGGATTTTCCGACGGCCGCGCGGCTGCTCGGCGACATGACCGGAACCTTCTGGCGGCCACTTTCGCCGCGGCTGTTTTTCGTGGCGGACAACACCCAGCAGAAGCGCAAGGACTACGAAGCATCCGTGGTGCGCACCGTTTTGCTGCCTGCGTCTGAAACGCCCGAGCAGATGACGGAAATCACGCGCCTGGTGCGCGATATCGCGGGCATCACGCGTTCGGAGCTCGACGTGCGCAGCCGCACCCTCACGCTGCGCGCCTCTCCGCACGCCGTGGCGCTCGCCACGGATTTGATCGACGATCTCGAGCGGCCTACCGGCGAGCTGATTCTCGAAATCGAAATTCTGGAGGTGGATCGCAATAACGCCCGGCAGCTGGGCATCACTCCGCCGCAATCATCCCGGGTGTTTACGGTCAGCTCACAACAAATTCAGGAGGCGGCGGCGTCCGCAGAGGGCCTGATCAACGTGATCGAGCAGGTATTGGGGACTTCGACTCCCAACGTGATCGCCTTTGGCGGAGGCTTGACGACTTTTTTCGCGACTATGCCGGGCACCGCCGCCAACTTCGCCCAAATGCTCTCGCTCGTGCGTCACGGGCGGCGCGTCCTGCTCCGCGCGCAGGACGGCCAGCCGGCCACTTTTTTTGTTGGCGACCGCATCCCCGTTTCGCTTTCCACTTTTGCTCCCAGTCTCCTGAACGGCACGCCCACGCCCGGCGGCACGATCAACAATCCGCTCGCGAATTATCCGGCCGGGAATTCGCCGTCCTTCGTGGCCACCGCCGTCTTGCGGGGCAGCAGCTTCAGCAATGACCTCATCGTCACCAACTCGGCGGCCAACACCGTCTCAGTTCTGCTCGGGAACGGCGACGGCACATTCCAAACACAGACGGTTTACCAACTGGGCGCCGGCGTCGATCCTGTATGGATCGCCACGGGCGCATTCAACACCAAGTTTAACGGGAACATCGATCTGGCCGTCGCCGACAAGATTTCGAACACGGTTTCGATTCTCCTGGGACAATCGGATAGCACGGGCGCTGCAACTGGCACGTTTGTCGCCGGCACCGACGTGCCAACCGGTAACGGGCCCGTCTCCGTCGTCACCGCCAATTTCCACGATATTGCCAACACCGGATTCCCGGATCTTGCGGTCGCTAACCAAGGTGACCACACGGTTTCGATCTTTCAGGGCAATGGCGATGGCACGTTCAAGACGCCCACGTCGATCTCGCTCGCGGCCGGATTCAATCCGACCGCGCTCGCCACGGGGCATTTCACGAACAGCCCCCACACGGATCTCATCGTGACGGAGCAGTCCACCGTCATCGGGGATGCCGGCCAAGTGCAGGTGTTTCTCGGCCAAGGCGATGGCACGTTCATACAGGCGGCCAAGTCGCCTTATCCGGCGGGAAATACTCCGGCTTTTGTGGTTACGGGAGACTTCAACCAGGACGGCGTGACCGATCTCGCGGTAGCCAACAGCGGCGCGCCCTCCACGACGGTAACGGGCAACAGCGTTTCGATCTATTTCGGAAACGCAAATGCGAGCCAGGTGAACACTGGAGACGGCACGTTCACCTTCCAGGCGAACTACGCTGCGGGAGCCGGACCCGCGTCGCTCGCCGTGGCGGACTACAATCTGGACGGCTTCCCCGATCTCACGATCGCGGACACCACCGACAACGCGGTGACGGTTCTTTTCAACGAGGGCAAAGGCGTGTTCACAACGCTCATTCCCGAAATACCGGTTGGCACGGCGCCCGTCTCCATCGTCTCGGCTGATTTCAACGGAGACGGCAGGCCGGACGCCGCCACCGCGGACAGCGGAGCCGCCGAAGCGACCGTGATTCTGAACTCCAGCAGCCTTTTCCCCTCGGGGATCGGCTCGGCCGGCGCGCAGTTCCCCGGCGCCCAATATCTCGACATCGGGCTCAAAGTGAAAGCCACGCCGCGCATTCACGGAAACGACGAAGTGACGCTTGATCTTTCTTTCGACATCAGCAGCCTGACCGCGCAGAGTTTTAATCAAATTCCGGTGATCAGCAACCAGTCCGTCGAACAGAAAGTGCGCCTGAAACAGAACGAGACCGCCGTGGTCGCCGGGTTCCGTCAAGTGCAGCTGTCGAATGCCATCATCGGCACGCCGGGAGTCGCCGATGTTCCGGTTCTCGGCCTGTTCGATCAGAATCAGGACACCACGAAGCAGGATTCCGAGCTGCTGATCCTGGTTACGCCGCGGCTGGTTCGGCTCGCGCCACGCCAGGACCATGTTGTGTACGCCGGGCAGGGATCGCTCGAAGGTCCTGGCGGCGGTGGCGAACCTTCGCCGGTTTTCAATCCGCCGCCGGGACTGCAGGCTCCCGCGCCGGGACCCACGCCTCCGCCCGCGCCTCAGCGTCCGCCCGAACAATAGTTGAACGCGTCGAATTCCAATTGATTTTGACTACGGCGTGGCTTCGAGGACGACCACAGGCTGGTACGTGCGAGGCACAACCGGCTCCGCGATCGCGATCAAGTGGCCCTGCTGATTGAAGACGCGCAGCCGCGACGGCTGCCATTCGCCGGAATCAAGCTTCGCGGGCGCGCCCTGCGCGGCGATTACGTGGCCCGGCTGAATTTGCGCGAGGGGAAGATTGAATTTCGCGCCGTGCCGCACACGCTTCTCGACAATCGGCAGCACCGTGGCGCGCGGCAATTCCGGCAGCATGTTTTCCAGGCGAATCACGCGCGCATCGAGCTTTCCCGTCTTCGCGTCCTCGGCCAGCTCCGCGAGCGTGACGGCATGGTCGAGCGTAAATTCCCCCACCGCCGTCCGGACGATCTCGGCGAGGTGCGCGCCGGTTCCTTGCAGCTTTCCCAAATCGTGCGCGAGCGAGCGAATGTACGTGCCCGACCCGCATTCCACGCTGAATCGCGCGCAGGAGCCTTCCACGCCCGTCAGCTTGAACTCAAAAACTTCCACTTCGACGGGATCGAGCTTCACCGGCTTGTGTTTTCGCGCGAGCTCGTGCGCGGGACGCCCGTGAATTTTTTTCGCTGAAAACGAAGGTGGCATCTGCTGAATTTTCCCGACGAATCGGTCGGCGAGCGCTTGAATCGCAGCGGCATCGAGCGCCGGCGCCGCGTCCTCTGATAGCGCGTCGCCGTCGGCGTCGTACGTGTCCGTCGCGAATCCAAACCGCACCGAGCACGTGTAGCGTTTTCGGCGTGCGCCGTAAAAGCGCGCGAGGCGCGTGGCCCGGCCGAGCGCCAGCACCAGCACGCCCGTCGCCAGCGGATCGAGCGTGCCCAGATGGCCGATCTGGCGAAAGCCGACCAGGCGGCGCACGGTTTCCACCACGTCGTGCGAGGTTTTCCCGCGAGGCTTGTCAACGACAAGAATTCCGTCAATGGACGCAGGTTTTGGGGTTCTTGGCATTTCGTTTCGTAGCGCCGGATTCGAGCCGGCCGATTGCAAGGGCTGCGCGCCCCGCTACGATTTCTCCGGATGGCTCACTTTTCGCAGCAGCTCGTCAATGCGGTGGCCGTACTCTTCCGAGTCGTCGGGGATAAACAGCACCTCCGGCGCGCGCCGCAGTCGTAGCCGCTCGACCAGTTCGTGCCGGACAAATTTCGACGCCGCCTTCAATCCCTTGAGGGCTTCCGCGCGCTCCGCCTGGTCGCCCTCAAACTGCACGAATACGCGCACCGTGCGCATCCCCGGGGCCACGCGCACTTCGGTGACGATGAGCGGCACCGCCAGGCGGGGATCCTTCAATTCTCCCGCGAGCATCAGCATCACTTCGTTCCGGATTTCTTCGGCAATCCGTTCCGGCCGAAATCCCCCGACCGTCATTGTTCATCCTCGAAATACTCAATTTCGTGCGACACCAGATCGCGGCCCAGCACGCGCTCGGATTCCTCGGCAATCGCCTGCAGCGATTCTTCCAGATGCTTCCCGTCGCCTGAAATGCTCACCACTCCCACGCGCGACCGCTGCCACAGTTCCTGATGTTCCAGTTCGGCGACAGCCACGTTGAAGTGGGCGCGCAACCGGTCCTTCAGGCTGCGCAGCACCTGTCGCTTATCCTTCAGCGACCGCGCATCGGGTATGTGAATTTCCAGAGTGAGGAGGCCGATCGGCATGGGCGCCCCATCGAATCCCTGCGGAGAAGAACGGACCGTTACGACCTCAATTGCGCCTTGCTTCGGCGGCTTCCGGACGGCCTCGGTCGGGCGCTAGGACGGCGTCTCCCGCAAAAGCTGGGGTCTTCTCGATCTTAAAGCACTCGAGGATGTCGCCCACTTTCACGTCGTTGAAGTTCGAAACTCCCACGCCGCACTCGAATCCCGCGCGCACTTCGTTGGCATCTTCCTTGAACCGTCGCAGCGAACTGACGCGCCCCGTATAGATCACCGCGCCGTCGCGCAGCACGCGCACTTCCGCGTCGCGCTTCATGATGCCGTCCTGCACCGAGCACCCCGCGATCGTGCCCGAGCCCTTCACGCGGAACGTGTTGCGGACCTCGGCGCGTCCCAGGAAAACTTCCTTGATAACCGGCGCGAGCAATCCGGCCACGGCTTTGCGCAGCTCGTCGAGCAGCTCGTAGATGATCGTATGCAGGCGGATCTCCACGCCCTCGCGCTGCGCGAGTTCGGACGCCTTGCGCTCCGGCCGCACGTTGAACGCAATGATCACCGCGTTCGATGCCGAGGCCAGGATAACGTCGGATTCCGTAACGGCGCCGACGCTGGCCTGCATCACCTTCAGCTTCACCTGGTCGTTCGAAAGCTTCGGTAGCATTTCATTCAGCACTTCGACCGAGCCCTGCACGTCCGCCTTCACCACGACCGCCAGCTCTTTCACTTCGCCGGCGCGAAGCTGCTCGTGCAATTGATCGAGCGTCAGACGTCCGGAAGAAGCCGTCTTGGCGAGCGCCGCCTCGCGCTGTTTCGCCTGCCGGTATTCGACGATGTGCCGTGCCTTGGCTTCGTCCGCCACCTGGAACTGATCACCCGCTTCGGGCACGCCCTGCAAACCGAGCACCTCCACAGGCGTCGAAGGTTGAGCTTTCTGAATTGCCTGTCCGCGATCGTCGAACATCGCGCGGACTTTGCCGTACACGGCGCCAACGATGAAAACGTCGCCCACGCTTAGTGTGCCGTTCTGCACCAGCACCGTGGCGACCGGGCCACGGCCTTTGTCCATGCGCGATTCGAGCACCGTGCCGCTTCCCGGAGCGGCGGGATCGGCCTTGAGCTCGCGCAGATCGGCCACCAGCAGGATCATTTCGAGCAGCTTCGGAAGATTCTTCTTGGCTTTCGCGGAAACCTCGACCATCACCGTGTCGCCGCCCCATTCCTCGGGCATCAAGCCGCGGTCGGCGAGCTGGCGTTTGACTTTTTCGGGCTCGGCGTTCGGCTTGTCAATCTTGTTGATCGCTACGACGATCGGCACATTCGCGGCCTTCGCGTGCGCCATCGCTTCCTCGGTTTGCGGCATCACGCCGTCGTCCGCGCCCACCACCAGCACGACGATGTCGGTCACTTTCGCGCCGCGCGCGCGCATGCGCGTAAACGCCTCGTGGCCCGGTGTATCGATGAAGACGATGCGGCGGTCGCCCACGTGCACCTGGTACGCGCCGATATGCTGCGTGATTCCCCCCGCTTCTCCGGCGGCGACTTCGGTTTCGCGGATGGCGTCGAGCAAGCTGGTCTTGCCGTGGTCCACGTGGCCCATCACGGTCACCACGGGAGCGCGCGGCAGCGCATTTCCAGTCCGCCCTTCCTCGATCTTTTCTTCCTCGACGAGCTGCTCTTCGTACGTGACCACCTGTACGACTCCATTGAACGACTCGGCAAGGCTTGTCGCCGTTTGCACGTCGAGCGCCTGGTTGATGCTGGCGAAAATGCCGCGATCGAGCAGCGTCTTCAATAATTCCTTGGCACGAATATCGAGTTTTTCGGCGAGCTCGCGAACCGTGATTCCTTCGGTGACCGTCACCGCGCGCGGTTCGCGCTGGACCGGAGCAACCGGCTCAACGTGCGCGGCGCGCCCCGCTCCCACTCCGGCGCGCGTGCGCACCGGATGAAGCCTTCGCTCACCTTCCGCATACCGCTTTTCGATCGTTGGCCGCCCGCGCGAGGCGGGAGGCTTGCGCGCATACAGCGGTTTTCCAGGCTCAGCTTTGGCAACGCCACCGGTAGCGCCGGGCCGCTGGCTGCCGATTGGTTCTGTTGAGCCAGGACGTCCGCCGGGTCGCTGCGGAAATCTCGATGGGGGACCGCCGGGCCTCGGCGGACCGCTCGGCCGAACTTGACCGGGAGCAGCCGCAGGACGCATACCTTGCGGAGCGCCGGGACGATTTTGATAAGGGCCGGATTGGCCCGGACGGGCCGGAAATCTTTGACCTGTTGGCGGCGGGCCTGCCGGACGAGGCGCACCGGGCGCACCCGTGGGGCTGGCCGCCGCTGGTCGTAATGCCGGAGGCGCAGATGGTCTCGGAGCCGTGGATGCAGGCGCAACTCCGAGCCTCGCCGCGATTGGATGTGCGGTCGGATGTGCAGGCGGATGCCCGGTTGCCGGAGGTGGCGCAGTTGGAGCCGCAGCAGGACGCGCCGGAACACCGCTCGGAGAAGCGGCTGCGGGTGCCGCCGCTGGTCCCACGGGAGCTCGCAACGGCGCAGCCGGAGATGCAGGTGTTGCACGAAGAGGTGCAGGCGCTGGCCCGGCAGGTTTCGCGGGCACCGCAGCGGGAGCGGCAACGGGTCGCGCGGTTTTCGCTTTGGCCGCCGCAACCTTGGCTGCTTCCGCGGCAACCTCTGCCGCTGCCAGCCCGAGGAAATGTTTCCGCGCTAGCTCGGCGTGCTCGATATCAATCGAGCTTGAGTGTGTCTTTTTTTCTTTGACGCCGATCTCAGGCAGATAGTCAATCAGCACCTTGGCCTTGATCTCGAGTTCCCGCGCCAGCTCGTTCAAACGGACTTGTTTGGAATCTGACATCAGCCTCTATCTTTCGAAAATTGCTCGCGCCGCGCCGGAAACCTGGAGCGGCACGCTTTACTCTGACGTTTCCAGTTTCTCCGCGCTTTCGTCCACTGTCGCCGCTGCTGCTTTGTCCGCCGGAGTTGTTTCTTCATCTTCCGGTGTTTCTTCCGGACTTGCCGCCACTTCGCTTGACAACGCCTCGCTTGACGACGCCTCGCTCGACGATGCCTCGCTTCCGCTTGTTTCGCCGGCCGTAGCAGTCTCGACAACTTCCGTCGCCGCGGCCTCGGTCACTACGCTTTCCGCGGCAGCCTCGTCTTCGGTTGACGGCTCGACGGGAGCCACCGCCTGCGATTCGAGCGCTTCGAAGTACGCCGCGACAGACTGGTGAATCTTCTCCACCATTTTCTCGCCGATGCCCGGAATTTCAACAAGCTGTTCCGGCGTCATATCCGCCAGCTTCTCGACAGAGGTAATGCCCGCCGCTTCCAGCTTCTCGATCGTCTTCGGCCCGACTCCCGCGAGCTCCGTCAGCGGAGTGCCCGGAGCGGTGAGAGCGGCCATTTGCGCTTCGATCTCGCGGCGCTTTTCCTCTTCGCTCTTGATATCTACGTTCCAGCCGATCAGCTTGCTCGCCAGCCGCACGTTCTGGCCTTTCTTGCCGATGGCGAGCGAAAGCTGCGTATCCTCGACGATCACTTCGAGCCGCTTTTCCTCCGCGTCAATGATCTGCACGCGCGTTACTTTCGCGGGGCTCAGGGCCTTCTGCGCGAACGTGATGGTCTCTTCGCTCCAGGGAATGATGTCGATCTTCTCTCCGCGCAGTTCGCGGATGATGGATTGCACGCGCATGCCCTTCATGCCCACGCAAGCGCCGACCGGATCCACATCCTTGTCGCGGCTTTCGACGCCGATTTTCGTGCGCTCGCCCGCTTCGCGCGCTACGGCGCGAATCTGCACCGTGCCGTCGTAAATTTCCGGTACTTCCATCTCGAATAGACGCTGCACCAGAGCGGGATCGGCGCGCGACACGATCACTTGCGGCCCCTTGGCTGCACGCTCGACCGCGCGAATTGTCACGCGCAGGCGGTCGCCCACGTTGTAAGCCTCCAGCCGCGATTGCTCGCGCTTCGGCAGCCGCGCTTCCGTGCGCCCGAGGTCCACGATCAGGTCCGGGCCTTCCATCCGCTTCACCACGCTGTTGATCAGCTCGCCCACGCGGGTGTGGAATTCGTTATAGATCGTGTCGCGCTCCGCCTCGCGCACCTTCTGCAGGATGACCTGCTTGGCGGTTTGCGCTGCGATTCTTCCCAGCACGTCGGTCGGCTTCACTGCCGTGATTTCGCCGCCCACTTCGATATCCGGCTTTTGTTTACGCGCGTCCGCAAGCGAAATCTCGCGCAATGGGTCCGCGACTTCTTCCACCACCGTATGAACTGAAAACACGTCTATCTGGCCGCTCTCCGCGTTGAACTTCGAACGGAGATCTTCCTCGGTGCGGTAGTATTTCCGCGCAGCCACCACCATCGCGTCCTCAATGGCCGCAACGATGATCTCCGGTTCGATGTGCTTCTCCCGGCTGATCTGCTCGATCGTCTGGTACAGCAGACTCGCCATCCCTGTTTCTCCTCACTCCCACCCATTACAGTTCCACCACCAGGTTCGCTTTGCGAATCCCGGCGTACGGCACGGCGACTTCCCGATCGCGCACCGTCAGCTTCACGATCCCGTCCGCGTATCCCGCCAGCCGGCCCTGAAAATACTTCTGGTTCTCTACTGGTTCGTTCAGCCAAATATTTGCCAGCCGCCCCGTGAACCGCTGGTAGTCGCCCGGCCTGATCAGCTTCCGATCCAGGCCCGGCGAGCTGATTTCCAGCGTGTAGCTCGGTCCCGGTACTAGGTCTTCCACATCCAAAATCACGCTCAACTGCTCGCTGACGCTTTGGCAATCGCTGTGACTGACACCAGCGCCATTCCCCAGATAACCGGGGTTGGCCGCGTCCGGCGGGCGGTCAATATAGACCCGCAGAAGGCGCTGCTTGCCCACCTTCCACTCGACGTCGAAGATCTCCAGGCCCATCGAACGGGCCACCCGCTCCGCCGCCTCTCGAATCCGATCGAGGTCCATGCTCTTCTAAGGGCGGCATTTATCCCCGCCAGAGACCTCTGCGCCCTTTCCACATCACCCGGCCAACAAAAAAGTGGGCTCGCGCCCACTGGTTTGTGCGACCTATCTGGAAGCGGCTTAGTATAAGCTTCGACGGCCCGTAAACGCAAGACCGTCTCCGGGAAGGTCCCGAATCGGTCGGCGGATTAAAACGGCAGGCGATCTGGTACGATACCGCTGGTTCTAGCCGGATGTGCCGGGATGGAGCGATGACGCTGCGCGAGGTCGTGGAAAAGTATCTGAAGGCCGCAGGCGGTTACGGAAAAGCGGCGGCGCTTGCGTCGCTCGGGCAATCGCGCGAGGAAATAGAACGCACGTTCGGCCAGTTCGACGAGGACTACCACATCAGCCGGTTCATTCACTTCCAATGCGCGGCTGGCGCGAATTACGCCATCAACGGCTTTCCGCAGACGCACGTTTCCATCGACGCCGAAATTCAAACCGTTCTCTAATAAAACAAAATCGCCGGCTAGCGAAGCGGTGGATGGAAATCGAAGTCCGGGTCCACGTCCACGGGGATGTCGGAGCCCTTCGCGAGCGCCGCGGCGAGCTCTGGCGGCATCACCGCGTATTTCTTGAACCAGTTCTCGGTGCGTGCACGGTCGCCGGTGGCTTCCTGCTCGAGGAGTTCCTTTGCCAGCGACGCAATCGCCGCGGGCATTTTCTGGAAGTCCGCGGCGTAGAGTCCGGTGGATGCGTCGCGGCGGATGGCGCCGTGTTCGGTGAGGTAGCTGATCTCCATCATGGCGCCGGCGCCGTGCGCCTCGGCGATCCCGAAGCGAATGGTGCGAAAAGTTTCGCCGAGGAACGACGCGTAGATTTCGTTTAGCTTTTCCTTTGGAATCGCGCCGTGATCCACGAGCCACTTCACGCAGGTCATGCCGGTGATGTCGGCTTTCGATTCCTCGAGGCCCAAATATTGCGGGCCGATCGCTTCGCGAATGTCGGTCTTGGTTCCGTGCACGTAAGTGGGGCCGAGTCCGTGGGAGATTTCGTGGAGGATTACGAAATCGAGAGTGCCTTCGCCGGTGACCATCTTCGCCTGATCCGCGGGCATCAGGCGCCCAGCCAGCGGCAGGATTACGTAATTCACGCGCGCGTCCATGAAGTTCTTCCAGAAGATTTTCTTCGAGCCCTTTTCCTGATGGATGCGCGGATCGTTGGGAAGATTGTCCGCGACGGCCTGGTAGCCGTGGAGCAGGTCGCCTGAGCGATAGATCGCGTCCACAACTTCCATCGGCGAGCGCTGTCCGCGTTCCGAAGGCAAATCTCCGTGCGCGAGCGGAAGCGATTCCTGCAAATCGGGCACGTACTTCTGAAACACGGCGAGCTTTTTGCTTTCGGCGTCGTTGCGAATCATGACGGACGCGCCATAGGAGGTTTTCACGCCGAGGAGCCCGTCGAGATAGGTCTCGTACGGCGCGAAGACCACGTCGAATTTCGGATTCTCGAGGTCCATCCAGGCGAGATCGCTTTTGTAGTAGTCGTCAGTGAGCAGGGCATCGGCGCGCAGGCGCAGGAAGTTTGCGAAGGCGGGATCGTCGCTGAGATCCGCGGCTTCGCGGAGGTCCGCCGCCATCGGATTCAGAAAATCGCCGAAGGCCGCATGATACGGATCGAAGCATGGGCCCCAATATTCCTTATCGGTTCCGATGGCGCACATCTTCTCGACCGTGTAGGGGGAATAGACGGCGGACTTTTCAAACCTGCCGCTGCTTATGTGCTGTTCCAGGCTCGCCCGGGTCTCTTGCGGGAGAAAAAACCCGCGGCCAGGCGGCGCGGGATCGGTGCCGACAAAGGGTTTGTTGTCGTCGATTTGATCGAAGCGCCCGCCGTTGATTTTCAATAGCTCGCGCAACATTTTGTCCCGCGAGTTGGTGCTGTTCGCGAGCGAGAGATAGAGTTTGAGTCCTTCGGGATCGCTCTGGTGCCAGAAGATGCAATCGAGTAGGCCGGCGGCGTCCACGAGTTTCGCGACCATCTGTTTTTCGCGCGCAGTCAGGTGCGTGGAATCAAAGGGCATTTTGACGGGCTTGAATTTCGCGAGGCGCGCGGCGATGTCCGGCGCGATGACCGGCTTTGCGGAAGTTTGCGCCGAAGCGGCCGCAGCGGCGAGCGCGACGAAGGAGGAAAATAGAAAGAAGTAGTAGAAAGTTCGAAGAGCGCTGTTTCGAAAAGTGTGACACCTCCCCGAGGGCGTCGCCCTTTGTTGTGAACGACTTAACTCGAAATTTGTTGGACACCTTGTGACGGGTAATTTGGGCAGCAAGATACCCCCATAGCTCCGAGTCGCGGAGTCGCTGAGCCGCGCGCGTCGCGGGCGCGTCTCGGATACCAGCCTCGCACCGAATTTGGGCGTCCTTATCACGCGCCCATCTTAAAGGAGAAAACGTGGAGTGCAAGCGCGGAGTTGTGTGGACTTTTTTCGTCAGGCGATGCCCCTGCGACTAGGGGGATTCCGATGCGGCGGAGTCCCAGCGGTACTCGACCGGATATTTTTTGAAGAGGTACCAGCCGGCGAATATCCAGCAGGCTGATTCAATCCAGCAGAACATGGGGTGGTAAAGATAGAAATTATAGGCGGAGTCGCCAACGCGAAACAGGAGCATCGCGCCGTGCATCAGCGTGACAGGCCAAAGGGATTGTGTCCGAGCGTAAAGCCACCCGAGCGGAATATTGTACGCGATGGTTACGAGCAATGAGACGACCATGGAGACCCCCGGCACGCCGATTCTCAAACCGGGGATCGGTCCGAAACCGTTATAGATTGGCAAGACCCACCATAGAAGAGCCACCAGGAACAGAGATCGCTTCAAACCGAGCTTTTCGGTCAGGCGTTTCTGCAAGCATTCGCGCAGTACGAATTCCTCAAGCCATGCCAATACGAAGACGACAAAGATCCAAGGGAATTGACGGGAGTTGATGAGTTCACGCCATTCGGGAGGGAATCCAGCCGAGTTGAGTCCGCCGGCCGCGAAGATGAATTCGCGGAAGATTTTCAGCAAGACACGCGGAAGGAGGGCAATCGCGAGCGGGATGAGGACCGCGAGAGC
>JARLGK010000231.1 GCA_031296075.1 Candidatus Acidiferrales bacterium | reverse complement strand
ATCCATATCCAGATACGTACCGCGCTGCTTCGCCATCGCGATGATGTCGTCGTCCAAGTATTCCGCATGTTCAATCGAAGCAGCGCCCGCCAGAATCGCATTCCGGATTCCCTGTGCCGCGTGAGCGTGCACTGCGACCCGCAGTCCGAAGTGGCTGGCTTCATCAACCCCGGCCTGTAACTCCTCTTCCGTGAACTCAATCGACGCCGGACTGCTGCCGTGCGTCAGCACCGCTCCGGTTGACAGCATCTTGATCACATCCACGCCATCGTGCGCCAGCAGTCGCACCTTCTGCCGCACTTCCCACGGACTGTTCGCCTCTCCATAGTGCAAATCCCAAGGCAACTGAATGTCCGGAGCCTGCCCCGTCATCGCACCCGCGCCGCCCGTGATCGTGATGTACGCGCCCGCCACAAACATCCGAGGGCCAATCACATCTCCACGCACAATCGCGTCGCGAAGTGCGATATCGTTCAACGCCCGGTAAGTGCCTACATCCCGAACCGTAGTAAATCCCGAAAGGAGCATGGCCTTCGCGTTTGAAACGGATTCCAGCGCAATCTGAGAGGCCGTTTTCCGCAGAACGTTGAATGGTTCGCCGTCGCCGTGACCGTCCGCCACGTGGGTATGGCAGTCGATCAGTCCCGGCAGCAGGGTTTTGTCGGACAGGTCGATCCACTTCGCATCCGCCGGGATGTGCAGTTCTTTTCCAACGGCCGCGATTTTGTCGCCAACGATCAGGACCTTCTGATCCGTGAGCACCGTTCCTGATTCGGGATCAATCAACCGGCCGGCTTTGACCACGGTCACTTGCGCGAAGGCAGATGTACCCGCCGCCAGCGCTAAGAAGAAAATGAGCGATAGTTTTTTCACGATGCCCCCACGGAAGAACAGCCTCGCGCTCAGGAAGGCGGTACCTGAGTGCGTTTTAATACAACGGCGTTTGATGACGATACGAGCTAATCCGCGGCAACCGTCGATTCCCGCAGCCCCGTCTTTAAATCCGCCGCCAGCAACTGGTGGAACAACTGCTCTCCCGCCTCCCGACGCGCGGAGAGTCGGCCTGCGCCGTAGGCCCGCGATTTCAGCCCTCGTTGCACAGCCTCGCAGATACCCAGGTCCTCATCCTGCACGCGATTTCCAACCGCGACACTGGACTCGTTATAAGCGCGCGCCGCCTCGCTGATGTCGCTGAAGTAGAAATCGAAAACCACGCGGCAGTGGTCGACATCGATGGGAATCACCAGGTTCGTGTCGAGGTATCCCTCGTAGCAGTTGAACATGAAATTCGGGTGCAGCCAGAAATACCAGGCCCGGTCGCCCCGCCGCGTCGTGCCCGTGGCCGCGTCTTCATCCGATCTCACCATTGGACTCGACTGCAGGCAATAACGATCTTCGTTTTCGATCGTGTACTGCTTGTAATCGAGAACTGAACTCAGCCCCTTGTGCAGATGAGGGACATGATAGCCGCCATCGAGGTAGTTATCGACAAACACCTTCCAGTTGCAGTGGATGTCATAGCTCTGACTGGAAAAATAATGGAGCTTACTCAAGCCGAGCGGAGCCACGCGCTTCACGATTCCGCCCAGGAACTCTGCCAGCGGAGCCGCCTCCGGATCGAGATTCACAAAGACAAACTGTTCCCACGTCTCGACCTTTACCGGGACCAGGCCGTTATCTTTGCGTTCGAAGTTTTTCACTCCATCGAACTCCGGCATCCCCTTGAGCGCCCCGTCCAGACCATAATTCCAACCGTGATACGGACAATGCAGGATCGACGCTTGTCCGCACGGCTCCGTCACTACTGCCGCGGCATGATGGCGGCACACGTTATAGAAACCACGCAATACGCCGTCGGTTCCGCGCACTGCCACCAGCGGCTCTCCCGCAACCGTCGCCGTGACAAACTGTCCCGGCTTCGCCACCTGGTCCACTCGTCCCATCACCTGCCAGGTATGCGAGAAAACTGTCTGCCGTTCAAGTTCCGCAATCCGAGCATCCACATACCACGGTGCCGGAATCGTCGAGGCCTCCGTCAACGGCGCCGCGGCGTCATAACTCGCAATAATCTGCTCCACCGTCATCCCGTTCTTCATGCCTTCTTCCCCGTGACTTGGACTTTCTCCGATCCGATCGCCCGCCGCAACAGTTCGACAAACTGCTCGATGCGCGCTTCTTTTTCTTCCGGAACCGGACCCGACTTGCGGAACAACCCCGGATCTAACTCCTCCGTAAGCAGCGCGTCCTGAAAGCGGTCCATCGTCCACTCCAGGATCGACCCAATCATGTCCACGTCCAGATCCGGGCGCAACTCGCCTCGTCCGACGCCAAAACTGACGAAATCTCGCCATCCATACGGATCCTCGGCCACCAAAAATCGGTTGATCTCGCGCCGCAGCGCCAGATCCGTCCCATAATTGCCTACCAGGTAAATACGGTAGGACGACCAGTTGTCGCGCACCATATTTTCCGTGCGCCCCAGCCAGTAGCGCAGCACTTCGAAAAATCCGCGCTCCTGCACCGCCGCCGGCGCCTGCATATATTTCGGAAACGACAGCACCGCCTTCTTATAGGCCTCGAAAAACAGTCCATCTTTGCTCTTGAAGTGCTGGAACACCGATCCCTTGGCAATGCCCAACTGGGCGGCTATGTCTTCGACCCGGGCTGCGCTATATCCTCGCTCGGCAAAATGCCGGATCGCCACTTCAACAATTCGACCTCGCTTTGCCTCCGAACGCGGACGCGGCTTCGCGTCCCTCCTCATCTGCGTTGGTTTTGCCAGACTGCTGGTAATTCCTTCCATGGCCCCACCTCTCCCGTGTTCTTGACCTGCGGTCAACGAACAATACAGCACTCATAATCCACTTTTCAATGGCTTTTTTCTTGAGCTTTCGTTACTTTCGTCGCTCGGGGTCTTTTCCTGTTTTGACCAAAGGTCAGGCGGATGTCCAGCAGTAGCGCGAACCCAATCTACGACGCCGTCGTCATTGGCGCGGGCCACAACGGCCTGACGGCTGCCGCTTATCTGGCTCGCGCCGGATATTCGACGCTCGTCGTCGAGCGCCGCGACATCGTCGGCGGATGCTGCGTCACCGAACAAATCGCGCCCGGGTGCCGCGCCTCTACTACGTCCTACATCGCCAGCATGCTCCGCCCCGAAGTGATTCGCGACCTTCGCCTGGCTGAGCACGGACTGCGCATGGTTCCCTGCGATCCCGCCCTCCAGGTTCCCTTCCCGGACGGCCATCTCGTTTCCTGGTGGTCCGATCGTGACCGGGTGGTTGAAGAGCTGCGCAAGATTTCCGTTAGGGACGCCGAAACCTTCGTTCGCATCGACGATCGCCTGAAGAAGTTGGCCCGCTACCTTCAACCATTTTTCCTTGAGCCGCCGCCCGAGCCTGGCACCGAATCCTTTTCGGGATGGTCGGAACTTTTTCGCGCCGGTAAGCGCTTCCGGGGAATTTCCAGCACCGAGATTTCGCAACTCGTCTCATTCCTTACCGGCAGCCTCGGCGACTTCCTCGACCGCCACTACGAATCCGAAAAAGTAAAGACGCTGTTTCTCGCCAACAACGTTTACGGCAAGCACGGAGGCCCCTATCAGCCTGGCACTGCGCTCGGATTGCTCTTCCACTTGCTCAGCGGCGGTGAACACGACCAGCAGGGCTTTTACGGACACGTCATGGGCGGCATGGGCTCGATTACGAACGCCATGGCCAAAGCGGCACGAGGCTTCGGCGCGGAAGTTCGCACCAGCAGCCCAGTTCATCAGATCGATTCGCGCGATGGACGAGTACGCGCCGTGGTTCTCGAAGACGGCACGGAAATCCGGGCCCGCGTCGTGCTCTCGAACGCCGATCCCAAGCGCACCTTCCTCGGGATGGTCCCGGAGCGCGATCTCCCCGCCGATTTCGTTCAGGCCATCCGCGGCATCAAGATGGATGGCCCGTGCGCCAAGGTCAACATGGTGCTGGCCGAAGAGCCACGCTTCACCGGTACACCCGCCAGCTACAACCCGCAACAGCGTTCGCTTTTCACCTTAGTTCCGTCGCTCGAATTCGCCGAGCGCTGCTACGACATCGCCAAGTTCGGAGAAATCCCGGAACAGCTCTGGGTCGATTGCGTCATCGCATCGAACGCTGATCCATCCCTTGCCCCGGCGGGCAAGCACGTCATGACGTGCTTCGTGCAGTACGTTCCGTATAAACTCCGCCAGGGCAATTGGGATAACAATCGCGAACTGTTGGGCGACCGCGTCGTCAAGAAGATCGCCGAGTACGCGCCCAATGTTCCCAACGCGATCGTTGCTCGCCAGGTTCTCACTCCTCTGGACCTCGAACGCACCTACGGACTTACCGAGGGCAACATCTTCCACGGCGACCTGACTCTCGAACAATTATTTTTCAATCGTCCCGTCGCCGGATGGTCCCAATACCGCACGCCCATCGCCGGCCTGTATCTCTGTGGCGCCGGAGCCCATCCTGGCGGCGGCGTCACGGGAGCTCCCGGACACAACTCCGCACACCAGGTTCTGCGCGACCTGAAAAAAGGCAAGTTCAAGGAGGCCGTCGCATGAGCGCGAGCGACCTGCCGAAAACTGCCGACTTCATCATTCTCGGCGCCGGCGTCATGGGAGCGTCCATCGCCTTCCATCTCGCCCGCCGCAATGCCGGACGCATCACCGTCCTCGACAAAGACCACGCCGGCAGTGGCGGCAGCGGCAGATCCTCCGCCCTGGTCCGCATGCATTACAGTTTTCCGCCCGAAGTCCAGCTTGCCCTCATCAGCCTGAAGGTTTTTCAGCACTGGCGCGAAATTGTCGGCGAGCCTGGAGAATTCCGCAGGACCGGATTCGTCCGCATCGTGCACCCCGGTGAATCCGAAGCATTGAAGAAGAATGTCGCCATGCAGAAACATCTGGGCGCGAACGTCGAGCTCATCGATCGGCAGCAACTCAAGGAGCTCGAACCCGACTGGCAGGTCGATGAAGTAGAACTCGCCGCCTACGAACCCGACTCGGGCCATGGAGACGGCAATGTCGTCGCCAACGATTTCCTGGGCCGGGCTCGCGATTCGGGTGCGGCCTATCTTTCGAAGACGCGCGCCACCGGACTCCTGATCGAAGCCGGGCGCATTCGTGGCGTGCAAACGGAGCAAGGCGAAATTCACTCCCCCGTAGTTATCGCCGCCACTGGTCCCTGGACGCGACCGTTGTTCCAATCCACCGGATACGATCCGCCGATAGAGACCGAATTTCACCAGGTCGCGATCTTGAAAAACGCGCCCACCATGAAAGCCGGCGCAGCCTGCATTGATTCCGTCACTGCCACCTACTTCCGCTCCGATGCCAGCGACAAGTTTCTGGT
>JARLGK010000230.1 GCA_031296075.1 Candidatus Acidiferrales bacterium | reverse complement strand
GCGCTCCTGGAAAGCGCCCGCCTGGCCACCCACGCCCGGCGATCACAGCGACAGCGACGAGATCATCATCCCCGCCGCGACCGACGACGAGCTGACCCGCGCCAACGGCTGGCCCTCGGATTCGGACCTCAAGAAATGGGATCGTTCCCTCGGCGGCGAAAGCTCCAATCGCTTCACCACCCTCACCGAGATCAACCGCTCGAACGTCGGCAAACTCGAGATGGCCTGGACCTATCACTCCGGCGACGGCACTTCGAATATCCAGTGCAATCCCATCGTCGTCGACGGCGTGATGTACGCCCCCACCGGTGGCTGGAACATCGTCGCGATCGATGGTACGACCGGCCGGGAAATCTGGCGCTTCAATGTTGGCCACCAGGGCAAGCGTCTCGAAGACCAGCCCGCGCGGCGCGGCCTGCTCTATTGGAAAGGCGATGCGCACGCCCCGGCCCGCATCATCTTCGGCGTCGGCAATTGGATTTACGCGCTCAATCCGCAGACCGGCAAACCGATCGAATCCTTCGGCCACGAAGGCCGAACCGATCTTCCCACCGCAGCCACAGCGGTTGGCGCAGTTTATCAGGGCGTGCTTGTCGTCGCCGGTTATCTCGGCGACATCTTCGGCTACGACGTCCGCACCGGCGCGCATCTCTGGACCTTCCACACCAAGCCGCTCGACGGCGAATACGGCCACGACACCTGGAGCCACCTCGAGGAAGGCGCGAACTGCTGGGGCGGCATGGCCCTCGATGAATCACGCGGCATCGCCTACATCTCCACCGGTTCGCCCAAGCCCAACTATCTCGGCATGGGCCATACGGGCGACAACCTCTTCGGCAATTGCGTCATCGCCGTCGATGTCCTCACCGGCAAGCGCGTCTGGCACTTCCAGGAAATCCGCCACGACATTTGGGACTGGGATATTCCCGCGCCGCCGAACCTCGTCACCGTCGAACGCAACGGCATCAAGGTCGACGCCGTGGCCCAGGTCACCAAGCTCGGCAACACGCTGCTCCTCGACCGCACCAACGGCAAACCGCTCTATCCGTTCCGCCTCAAGCGCATGCCCACCCGCGCGCTCCCCGGCGATAAAGCCGCCACCTTCCAGCCCGTGCCAACGCTGCCCGAGCCCTTCGCACGGCAGCAATTCACGCTCGAAGACGTGCCCACGGCTCCGGACATTCAAGCCGTTGTCATGCCTGTGGTGCAGCGCGCGAACTACGGGCGCTTTCCTTCCATCGACGAGGCAAAGCCCACGCTCCTTTTCAATATCCACGGCGGCGCCGAATGGACCGGCGCCACGGCCAATCCGCACACCGGCAAGCTCTACGTCACCGCGAATGAAATCCCATGGTTCGTCACCAGCTTCCGCGACGATGATCCTGAACCCGCCAAACCCGCCACCGCCGGCGAGAAAGTTTACATGACGATCTGCTTCGCCTGCCACGGCCCGGACCGCAAAGGCATCGGCCACGCCCCGCCGTTGCGCGGCGTGCGGCATCGGATGAACGAGGAGGAAATCCGCACGCAACTCAAGAACGGCAAAGGCTCCATGCCGCCCATGCCGCAGCTCACCGGGCAGCAGGTCAAGGATGTCATCGACTTCGTCCTCTGCCGCGACCGGCCCATTCCGCCGCTCGATCCGAATGCGCCACCCAAGTGGACCTTCGGCGGCTGGAACCGCCTGCAAGACCCGCAGGGCTTTCCGGGTTGCACACCGCCGTGGGGCACACTCACGTGTATCGACCTCAACAGCGGCCACATCGCCTGGAAGATTCCGTTTGGCGAATACCCCGAACTCGCCGCGAAAGGCGTGCCCAGGACCGGCCAGGAAAACTTCGGCGGAGCGATGCTTACCTCCACCGGCGTCGTCATCGCCGGCGGCACGCGCGACAAGAAGATCCGCGCCTTCGACGCCGACGACGGTACCGAGCTCTGGAGCTACCAACTCCCGCTGCACACCACCGCACCCCCCGCCAGCTACGAGGCCCACGGCCGCCAATACATTGTCGTCCCCGTCACCGGCGGCGGCAAACTCGGTGGCCCGACCGCCGACGCGTGGGTAGCCTTTGCGCTGCCGAAGTAATATCTTCCCCCAATTTGAAGAAGCTCGGCGGCGCAGGCCGTGTGCCGGGGGGTTGACAACAAACGGCTACTATTCACTATAGTTCCGTTGTGCGGCGAGGCGTAGAAGGACGTTCTCTCCGGACGCTCCCCCCAATCAATGAGCACGCTGACCGCCGCAGACATCGTGGGCAACATCAAGGAAGACTTGGGGAGCGGCTATCGTTTCCTCGCGCTAGTCGGTGCCGGACTCTCCGTTCCCTCGGGCTTTCCTCAAGTAACTGACTTGGAGAACCGCTATCTCCGTTACTGTGTCTTGCGCGCTCTCGGTCTGAACCCGCTGGCGGTCGATGAAAGTAATATCGAGGAAAAAAGATACTCCAGGTGGAGCCCTCGCTCTGGTGACTGGCCATCAATGAGCGTCGAAGTCGCGGATGCCTGGAGTGTCGAAATAGCGGAAGCGCGAGCCCGGCGATCCAAACCACAGTGTCGTCCGCTAACACGCGAGCAAATGGACAAAGTCCTCCATTGGGCCCTTGCGGCGGTGAGGGACTCAAACCAACGGTTGCCAGGCTTGACCGAAAAGATTGTTGCTCAAGCCATCGGGCATGTCCAGGAGTGGCGGCTCGCTCTGCGGTTCCTTTCCAGTCTGGTCCGCCGTGAGGAAAAGAGCGCCTCCCATGAAAGCGGCTATCCAATCGAATATCGAGATAGTATCGAACTCGGTCTCCCGGATCCGGCAGTTACCGATTCCTTTTTTCGTTATCTGCTGGGCGGCTGCGAGCCGTCCCTGGGGCATCGGATGCTGGCCGCACTGTGCCCGGTTCTGCGTATCAACGTCATCGTTAGTACAAATTTCGACGACATGATCGAACGCGCCTTCGCGGCTGTGCCCTCGCCCCTGGCGATCTTTGAAGTACCGCAACCGGCGCCGCTTCCAGCGGCCCAGATCGTTCGCAACCAACGCTCCCTCATAAAAATGAACGGAGGTGGCTTCGCCTTGCGTGCCGATAGTTCGATCGACCAAAGCGCGGAACCCCGGGATGGGGATAGCTTCGTTGGCTATTGTTCGGGGCGCCCACTATACGAGGGCGACTCCAGACCAGCCTTCGACAAGGAAAAAGTTGCGGTCATTGTCAGTGGAGTCGCTGGGAGCGAACGGCGCACCATGGGACTCCTGCGCCGTGCCCGCGAAGCCTTTCCCCAATTACATATCTACTGGATTGGTTTTAGCGGAACAGCGGAAGATCCGTGCAAAAACATCGGGTTCGGCGAAAAAGATGCGGAGAACTTTCGTTTCATCGCGCACAAGGATCACGGCCTGTTATTCCTTCAGATCTATCAAGCCTGCGCTCAATCAGTGCCTCCGTCCGGCATTCCATTTCCGGGTCTGTGGCAAATTCCCACGCCACCTTTAATTCCCCCACCTTCCGCACCTTTCCGGACCAACGCAGCATTCACGAAGGCGCTGCCAAAAATTCAGGAGGCAATCATCCGCGAGCTCGACGCTTCCTATTCACACAGCAAACCAGCGCAGCCTATCGTTGTGCGCTTCGCTGGCGGCCATCGCGGAGCCATCACCATTTGCTCCCGCATTTTTGAGGAAGGCTTGCGGTCGAAAACATTGCACCCTCACTTCCTCTGGATTGATTTGGAACAGGTGGCGCGCCCTTCTGGAGTCTTCCTGCGCATCGTCCAACTCGCCGCCCGCCAGGCGGGTGAGTTCGACCCCATAAGCGCACTCGACTACAATGCCTTTGATCGTCCCCAGAACGAAGGACGATTCAAATCTTTCTGTACGGCACTGGCCAGCGTGTTCCGCCGCTATCACGCTCGACTCGGCAAACCGCTGCTCATCTTTATCAATGCACAGGAAGGCGCCGGTACCTACGCACCCTTTTTTCTCCAGAAGATCACCGATCCCGCCGTCCACCCTAGCTTTGAGCCGCGATGGACCGAGCCCGATGCCACCGCAAAGTTCGTCGACCTCATCGGCAAACTGAACAACGATTCGACCTGCGGTATTCAATTCGTTCTTCTCACTCTCACCGGCTTGCCGCAAAAGAAGGATCGCAGCATAAGAAGCCTGCGGAACAAAATCATTAGTCAAACCAAATGGGTTCATGTTCCTCTGCTCGAAAAGTACACTTCCTTTGACGAACGCAAAACACTCCACGAGGCGCTCGCCTGGCTCACTTTAAATCAACGGCTGAATAAGAAAAAAGTTACCCTGCTCTTTTTATTAACGCTCTTCCGCCATGCCCGCTATCCCGCTGGCCTGGTTCGAATGGCCGCACGTCACGCAGAAAGATTTGCGAGATCCGGAGAGGGGGGGAGGCCGTCCCGCCCGCTCTCCGTCGAGGAATTAGAAAGGATTGCGGAGTCCACCTCAGATTGGCTCGAGGAATTGGAGGGTAAATCCGTTATTCGCCGACAAACGGGAGGACTAATTTGGATGCACGGCGCATTGAAAACGGATCTGCAGAAAGCGATTACGACCTTAAAGAAAAACGACAAGGCTTGGCCTGGTTTGGCCTTATATTTGGAAGTCCTTGTCGCTCGCTGGTATGGACGCCTTCTATTAAGCAGCGCCGATCCCCTTGCGGCCATCGAGTCGGTCTATCACGCCCTTCACGCCGCCTGGTCATACGCGAACTCTATCACGATGCATCCGCGCATCCTCCGGAAATGGGAGCCATTGAACGTCACCATTGAACACGCTCATCTCGTGCTCAATACCGCCCGGCCCTTGTTCGGTCGCCGTGTTTCAGAGCAGCTCGTCGAAGCTGGATTGATCAACTTACAAAACTGGGCGAATGGAACTCTGAAAGCTTTCCGAGCACCGGCACTGGGCTGTCCAGAATCGATCATTGATGCCTTGGAAATCTTGAATTGGACGATTCGCTATATCCTCTCCTCGACTTATCTTCACGAGGCGGAATATCACCGCGTCGCCAAAACATTTGACGATAATCCCCACCCCCATACGGAAGCCGCACAGGCGATTTCCTGGAAAATGAGACTTCACCGCGCCGCCGCACTGATGTTTTTGCGAAATTACAAACCAGCGGGGGTGGAGTTGTGTGAAATATGGAATGAAGCTGCTAAACTTCCAAACTGTTCGCAGCAGCCGTGTGATTTCATAGAATACTTTGAGCTTCGCTGGGAAAGGTATCCTCGTGGTGCCCTGGCGGCGCAAGCCTGGCTGCTGAAGGAATCACCGCTTGAAAGCGAGCGGCGTTTTGTCATCCGCCTGGCGCGGTGGTGGAGCGTGTGGTTTCTAAATGAAGGCCAGCTCGCGCTGCTTTACGATAAGGAATGCGGCGACAAACGGCAGAAGCAGCAGGCCGGGAATAAGCGCTGCATCGGTCTCCATCGCTCTCTCTGGTTCGCAGATTTCGGCCTGGAATTGCTGCGCGCCATGCCCGAAGTGGCCGACTGCTTCGTTTTTGAAGAAAACGTGCGCTTCCGTGTTCATGCCGCCCTTTGCCAGAGTTATCTCGCCAATTTGGTCTCGACCGATCACGACAAAAATCTCATGCGCCGCCCTCTCATGCTCCTCGCGGACGCCTCGGCCTATGTCGACGAGTATCCGTTCTATGAATCGGGTTTGCATCGGGCGATGATCAACCTTCGTCGTGCGGAAGTCAGCTTGGTCAGCGTTCACGCTGTATCCTGGTTCGCCGCGTTCAGGACGAGTATCTTCAATTACGGACGCGAAAAAGATTCCCGCAAGCGCTTGCTCGAACCCAAACCGCAGTGGAATCAAGCGAAGCTGAATAAACTCAAGAAGCCGCTCCGAGACAATGGTTTCACGGAAGATGACCTCGATCGCACGGTAAGCCTGCTATATGATGCCCTGGCGTGGTTGGACCGTGCTGAGGCCGATCTGCAGCGCCACCCGAAAAGCCGATGGTGGTGGTGGATTTATTGCGTTTTGAAGACTCGCTTGGGAGAGTATTTCCAAGTCCTTCGCCTGGCGAGATTACTTCAAAGCGACGCTCCGCGTCTCTCCCCGCTTATTCCCAACCGCATTGTTAGTTATCAACGTTCCGAGGTCTTTTCGGATGTAGATACCCGCTTCATTCGGGATCCGTTGCGACTCGCCAGATTGCTCGCCAGCCTCGAGGGCAGCGTCCTGGCCGAGCTCCTATACTCCCAAATCCGCGCGGTCAAGGAATCGAAACCTCAAACTGGCATCATGCGTCCAAAAGAAGACATTGTTCGGCGCCACGGGAGGGATATTCAACGCTTGCGTGAAGCGAGCAAACGCATGCAAAAGCTCGCCGAGCAAGCCAGGCTATCAGTCCGTGATGCCGCGGAAGATCGCCTGGAACACTACGTGATCTCGTGCTGCGAGCGCGTCGAAGCGCTGGATGCGGCGATGAATTCAAAGCCTTCTCCCTACACACACCGCTTCTCCGGCAGCCGAAAACGAGCTCCGTCGAACTCATGATTACAAGGGCATAAAGCCAAACCCGAAGGCGCGCTCGACGAACCAGCCGAACCCAAAGAGTCCCACGCCGGCACTCACCATCATCTTCACCTGCGCGGCATAAGGCGATTTCTCCAGCAGCATCACCAGCGGGAAAAGCAGCAGCACGATCGCGAGCTGCCCGAGCTCCACGCCCACATTGAACGAGAGCAGGCAGCGCACCATCGCGTCGCGTGGCAGGCCCAACCCCGCGAGCACATAGGCAAAGCTGAAGCCGTGAATCAGCCCGAAGGCGAACGTCACCTTCCAGCGATGCCCGGGAGGCCTCCGCCACAGATTCTCCGCCGCGACATACACGATCGTCAGTGCCACCCCGCATTCTACCCATCGCGGCGGAATGGTCACGATCTTCAACGCCGCGAGAATGAGCGTGATGCTGTGCGCAATCGTGAAGGACGTGATCACTTTCACCAGTTCGCCCACGCGTCCCACCACGATCAACGCGATCAGAAAGCAAATGTGATCGTAACCGAAGAAGATATGCCCGACGCCAAGTCGGAGGAAACGCCCCAAGGCCGACGGCACCGTCTCCGGCGGAGGCGCGGATGCCTCTGACGCAGCCGCTGGCGCGTATCCGACGTCGTAAAGATAGTCGGGCTCGCCCTCGGTGAAGGTGACCTCCGTCGTCTTCCCACGATGCTCGAAAACCCCGAGCACGGTATGCTGCGCCCCGAGTTGCGGGAAGAACGTGAACGTCAGCGCGATTTCGTGCGGCGGTGTGGAAACCGCGCGATGAAACGGAAACGTGATCAAGCTCGTCGCCGCGTGCCAGTCCGGCGCGGCGATGGAATTCCCCGCGCCTTCCGGCCACGGCGGCTCCAGCGCTTCACCGAGGTCCGCGCGCTCGCCGTCGATCTCCACCGCGACATGCTCGCGCAGAAACCGTTGGATAGCCGGTGCTCCGTTGTGCAATTCCCCGCGCGTCAGTCGCCCATCATGATCCGCGTCCAGATCGACGATCTTCAGCAGTGTGAAAATGTCGTAAGTGAGCCTGAAATCGACGTGATCATCTGCCACCGAGCAGCGCACGTAGCTCGTGTCGGGATTGTGGGCCAGCGCGGCGCCGGGGAGCAGCGCGAGCACCAGCCAGCACACCCTCAGCAGCCGCCTCACTTCTTCGGCTCGTATTTAATCCACATCGGGCTCGCCCACACGAGTTCGCCGTCGGCCTGTTCCCCACGCACGTAGTAGTAGCTCGTCTGGCCGGCAGTCGGGTTCGGGTCGGTCCACTCCACGTCGCACACCTGCTGGTTCGGCGTCGCGGTGAAAATCTCCTCGTCGTCCTTCACAAACACCACCTTGGCAAACGGCCCCGTGCCGCCGAGGTGAATGTGCAGCTTCGGCGCCGCGCTCGTGGAAAACTCATCGCCCATCATGTGCTCGCCGCAGCGGTAATCCGCGATGATGTTCGCCGTCGACGCATAGACGTGACGCGCCTTCATCGCCTTGAAGACCGCATCGCGCGACTGCCCCTCCGCATAGACCATCGCGTAGCTGATGTGCGTGCTCACGTGATCGCTGCTCGATTCAAACGAAAGGCGGTAGCCTTTCTTCAACGCGAGATTCACGAACCCGAGCGGCTCCCAGCCGCCGATCGCGTCGCCTTCCGTGGGGCAGCGCGGCGCGCCGGGCCGCTCGTAATTCTGCCGCGCCCCTTGGTAGATCTCGACGAACGGCTCGACCTTCGGGTCGTTGTCGCGCCAGTCGGTGCCCATGCTCGTCGCGCTGGTATGCGAGGCGCAAATGCCATCGAACAGATGCAGATACTTGTAGAGCATCTGCGTATCCGGCGCCGGCTGCGGATTATCGCGCGCCGAGATCGGCAACCGCGGCAGCGTGCGAATGCCGCGCCGCGTGAAAATCACATTGCGATGGCCCTCGGGATACGATACCGAGCGCTCGTAACTGTAGACCGGGTTGAACAAGCCCGGCAGGCTGAAGGCGTCGGTCGTCTTTTGCGTGAGCCACCACGTGTATTCGCGGCCGGCGCCATTGTCGTGGTCGCCGCAGCCGAGCCAATCCATCTGCGCCACGTCGATCGCATAGCGCCACATATCCTCGAGCGGCCCGTCGTTCCCGCCATCGCCGCTGATCTCGGTGTGGCGGTGAAATTCCCCGCGCTGGATTTGCAGCGACGCGCCATCACCCTGCGCGCGATACGCACGAATGTTCCCGACGTCCGTCCGCTCCTTCGTCGTCGCCGGCGACGGCTCGGCCTTCGCGTCCGGCTGCACTTTCGCCGGGATCAGTTTCGCCTCCTGATACGCGCCGACCGCATGCAGGTTGGAGAGGTAAAGGTCGTTGTCGTAAGGATCGTTCTCGCCGTTCAGCGCGGCATTACCTGCCTTGCCCACACGCCGGATGAAATGGCGATCCTGCCGGTGATCGCTGCTGTGGACGAGCGTGAGCCCGTCGCCTTGCGGCACTACGACCGGCAGGTTGTACATCAGATTGTCGCTATGCGGGATAAGGATCGGCCCGGTCCAGTGATCGCCGTCGGTATACACCGCCCAGTCAAACCAGAGCGACCCCAGCGGCGTGCGAAAGTCATTCTGCCGCGAACGGCAGAACAGCCAGATGCGGCCCGCGTTGTCGCAGACGATGCGCGCGAGATTGTTGTGCGGGAAATTCTTCGCCGCCTCGGCCTCCTTGCCGGCCTTGCGCGATTCGCCGCCGGGCTCGAGAGCAGGCACGCGCACATTGCGTTGCCGCCGCCGCGGACCACCCGCACCCGGCAGCACCGGCTTGAATGATTCCACCGGCTCCATCCATTTGCCGTCTTTCAACACCGCCAGCCCGATCTGCCGGTCGCGATAGAGCGGAATGCCCTGGTTCTGCACCAGCGCGCCAAAATTCTTGCCCCACGTCGGCCCGCTCTGTTCCCACGCTACCCACAGCGCACCGGTCTTGTCATACGTGACCGCCGGCCGCGCCTCGTAATCCGGTGAGTTTGCCACGGGACGCGCGTCGCCCGGCTGATCACCCGTGAACTCGCGCTCCCATACATCGTAGTCGCCCTTCTCGTAAGTATCCCACGCGATCGCCAGCTTCCCTTTCGTCGCGGCAATCGCCGGCGCCCAGCAGTTGCGCGTCTGCGTGCTCACCTGGCGCGCCGCGCTCCAGCCGTCCTTCGTCTGGTGCCGCTCAAAGATGCGGAAGACATTTTCCCGCGCGCCCTGCCACGCCACCCACACGTGCCCGTCGCTGTCCGTCGCGGCCACCGGCCATACATCGCTCTCCTCCGACTCCGAAATCTGCACCTGCTCTCCCAGCTTCTTCGCCTTGGGATCGTAACTGCGCGCGAAGATATCGAAGTTCGGCTTCGGGTTGTCCGGAAAAGGCTTGTACTTCGGATTCTCCGACCAGAAGACCCACACCAGCCCATCGCCGCCGATCGCCACCGCGCTCTTGTAGATATCGCGCCCCGCCGCCGTGATCGCGATCGCTTCGCCACCCACCGGCCGCAGCCAGAGCTGATCCGCCCCCGGCGCCGTCGCGAGCCCTTTCAAGTCGGCCGGCTCCACATCATAGCTCTTCGCCCGCACCGCCCGATCCATCCCCGGGGTGAAACTTTGCCACGCCGCCCACACCGTGCCATCCGGCGCAATCGCCCCACTCGGGTAATCCTCATCCGTCTTCGCATCAGTGGTGAAGGGCGCGCCAGCCGCCGTGCGCTCCACCTCCACCATTCCGTTCATTTCCGGTAAAATCTTCCCCGGCGTAATATCCGAAAACGCAAAAGTAAATTCCCCCGTCGGCAGCTTGATCGTCACCTTCGAGTCCTCCGTCACCCCGGTAAAGTTGATCAGCACGCCGTTGTCCGAGATCGGCAGCGTCACCGGCGCATCCGGTTTGCGGTTCTGCTCCTTGGCCGGATTGTTCGAGCGGCGCGCCGCAGCCTGCGCATTGGGCCGCGTGCGGCAGGTCCAGCCCGTCGTTCCATTCGCCTTGTCCTGTTGAAAAAAGCGCCAGCCGTCGATCACCGACACATTTCCCGGCGCGACGGTCACCGTGCCGGACCAGTCGGTGGCTTCCTTGTCGGTGATACCAAGGCGAATCTTAACGCCGATATCATCGGCAAAAGCTGCCGTCACGGCCAGCGTGGCGCAAAGCACGAGGAGAGGGGTTTTCATGGGTGGGAACTGAACCCCATAGCCAATTGCCAGTTGCGGTTCAATTCCGGAAGATGGCGCCCCGAAGACGGCTCGGAGCGTGGCAATCCTTTGCAAAGCGCGCCAGCCCCGTATAGTGGCGGACACTCCCGCCATGTTTCCCGCACTCGCCCTTCGCATCGCCAGCACCACCGACCCACGGTTGCTCGGAAAATTCATGTGGAACTTCGGCGTGAAAGGCCTGCTCTCCGTCGAGAAGTTCAAGAGCCGGCTCAAGCGCGGCGAATACTTTCCGCCGTTCCTCTATCTCTCGATCATCAACTCCTGCAACCTCCGCTGCCAGGGCTGCTGGGTCGACGTCGAGGCGGAACGCGAGGCCATCGACCTCGACACGCTCAACCGCACGATCAATGACGCGAAGGCACACGGAAACGCCTTCTTCGGCATCCTCGGCGGCGAACCGTTCATGCACCCCGAGCTGCTCGACCTGCTCGCCGCGCATCCCGACTGCTACTTTCAGGTCTTCACCAACGGCCAGTTCATCACCGAAAAAGTCGCGAAACGCTTGCGGCAGATCGGCAACGCCACACCGCTCGTTTCCATCGAGGGCCGCGAAATGGTCAGCGACGAGCGCCGCGGGAAAAAAGATGTCTTCAACAAGACCATCCGCGGCCTCGAGGCGTGCCTCAAGGAACGCATCCTCACCGGCGTGGCGACCAGCGTCTGCCAGTCGAACATCGACGACCTTTGCACCGAGTCCTGGCTGCGCGAGTTGATCGCCCGCGGCGTGCATTATTGCTGGTTCCATAGCTATCGCCCCGTCGGCCCAAAGATGAACGCGCAGCTCGGCCTCACGCCCGAACAGCTCGTCCGCGTCCGCCGCTTCGTCGTCGAGATGCGCGCCAAAGTGCCGATTGCCATCATCGATGCCTATTACGACGGCGAAGGCCGCGCGCTCTGCCCGATGAGCACCGGCATCTCGCACCACGTCAACCCGCGCGGCGAGATCGAGCCGTGCCCGATTATCCAGTTTGCCACGGAAAATATCCGCGACCCCCGCGGCGTCTACGCCACCATGCGCGACTCAGCGTTTCTCAAGGATTTCCGCGAACTCAGCGCCCACCACACGCGCGGCTGCGTCGTCCTCGAACGGCCCGACCTGGTCAAGGAACTCGTCGTCAAACACGGCGCGCGCGACACCACCATGCGCGGCACCGCCATGGCCGAGCTCGACGCCATGACCCCGCGCTTCTCCCAATGGCTCCCCGGCGAGGAAATCCCCGAGCAACACTGGATGTACCGCTGGGCGAAAAAGTATTGGTTCAACGATTTCGGCGCCTACACCCACGCCGACCACGACGCGACGGCGCGGCAAAAAGTGCAGGAACTCGTCGCGAACGGCGCAGCATAGTTCCCGGGTTTTGGTGAAAAGGGTATGCGACTGATTTCAATTCCAACGGACAACATAAATGATCCCATTAGGATTTTGGGGCTGCCCGCAGGAAAGCTGATATTGTGGACGGTAATCTTCGCTATATTT